>JBBITJ010000014.1:0-25130 GCA_037440825.1 Microcaldota archaeon
GGAGGTTTTCAGTCTCCAGTTTCCAGTTTAGACGAACCCAGAACCCGAAACCCCCCTCGTTTCGGCTTCCTTCCAAAAACAGTCTAAGCACGGAACCCGAAACTCGGAACACAAAACCCTAATAAATATCCGCGCCCAACTCCTTCCCATGGATCCCAAGGAACTCATGGAAGAGCTCAAAGGCAAAGGAGTGGAGATCGCCCTGATAAAAAGGGACGAGGGGCTCGTCTATTCAACGTTCGCGATGGAGGATCCTGCCCCGTACATCGCCCAGTACCTGGCGAACAACGCCCAGCTCCTCATGAGCCAGCTTGAGGACGAGGTGCGGGAGATAGAACTCTCGTTCGAAGGCAGGATTGCGATGGTCTTCCCCACCGACACCCACGTGCTCCTCGGCGTGCTGAAGAGCAAGGAGGACAAGAAGGTGCTGCGCGAATACGTGGCAAGGATAAAAGAGCTCCTCGCCCCTCCCCAAGGTGGATGAGTGCAAGACAGGATAATGGCCGCGCTTTCCAAGTCCAGGTATTATGCCGACGCGCGCCTTATTTCAGGAACCACGTCTTCGTTCGCGCTGGAAGACGGGAAGATTTCAGGAACCGAAGGCGGGATTTCCGGGATAGGGGTGCGCGTGCTCGCCAACGGAAGCTTTGGGTACGCGTGGAGCTCCAATCCCTCTGATTTCCCGGAATTGCTGAAAAGCGCCGAGAAGCTCGCGTTCCTCTCGAAAGGGGAATCCTCGCTGGCGCCTATGAAACCAGTGCAGGCAAGCGTGGGAAAGAATCATGATTTCCCGCACACCGAGGAGAAAATATCCCTGATGCGGGACGCGGAGAAGCTCGCGCTTTCAGCGAAAGTGAAGAACGCGACGCTCGTTTTGCGGGATTCCAACATAGAAAAAATATTCATGAGCAGCGAAGGCGCATGCATAGTGCAGAAATCCAGCTACTGCTATTTCTCCGCAACTTCCATAGCCAAGGAAGGCACGCTGATGCAGAAGGGCGTGGACCGCATCTCCTCCCGCAAAGGCTACACTGATTTCGATATCTCCAAAACCGCGGAGAGCGCGAGGGAGAGCGCGGAGCGCCTGCTGGGCGCTGAACCGCCTCCGAAAGGAATATTCCCTGTGATAATGAACCCCGAAATGGCCGGCGTATTTTCGCACGAAGCGGTCGGGCATGCGAGCGAAGGGGACAGCATCGCAGAGCGTGAGTCCCTTTTCCGCGGAAAGCTGGGCAAAAAGCTCGGAAGCGAAAAGGTGACCATCACAGACGATCCCACGTTCGACGATTTCGGGCAGTATTTCTACGATGATGAAGGGGTCGCGGCGCAGCCAGTTAAGATAATAGAGAATGGAGTGCTCAAAGGTTATCTTCATTCGCGAGAGAGCGCTGCAGCAGTTAAAACTCTGGACGCAAAACCCGGAACTTCCAATGGACACTCCCGCGCCCAGGGCCACGAGTTCGCCCCGTTGGTGAGGATGAGCAACACCCTCTTCGCCAAAGGCGACGAGAGCGAGCAGTCTGTTTTCGATGTGCGCGAAGGTATATACGTATTGGGAATGAAAGGGGGGAGCGTGGACATATTCTCCGGCGATTTCATGTTCGCTGCGAAGGAGGCGTGGCTGGTGCGCAACGGCTCCAAGGAAAAATTCCTGCGCGACGTGGCGATAAGCGGCAACATCCTCGAGACGCTGGCGAAAGTGGAATGCGTGGGCAAGGACTGGGGCACGAGCCCGGGCTTCTGCGGAAAGGCAGGGCAAAGCGTCCCTGTTTCGGACGGAGGGCCTCACGTGCGCGTTTCGGAGATGAAAGTTGGATAGGAAGCAGTCGCGTTCGCCGTTCCCAGCCTCCAATCATCGGCGTTCAGATGATTGTTTCGTGAAATCCTGTTGCTTCCTGCAACAGTCTCTTCGCACTATGCGAAGATTCTGCGGAATTTCCCGATTCAGTTCCGCCTCTCCGGCTCCGAGTTCTGGCTCCTGCACGGAACCCCTAACCTCTGAACCGGAAACCAAAGCTTAAAAATCTCCCACGAGAGTGCTTCCCATGCGCGTTCGACGGGGTCAGGTTAGCGTAGAGTTCTCCATAATATTCGTCATCACCGTGATAGCGATAGCGTTCCTGTTTTCTACTGTGTACAACCAGATAACCACGATAGGCACGCAGAAGGAAGAAGCCGAGGTGGACAAGGCGCTTTCAGACATATCCATGGCGGCGAGGGACGTGTATGCTGAAGGCGAAGGGGCCTCGCGCAAGGTGCGCATAGAGCTTCCTGCGACCTACGATCCAGCAGGCTCGCTGATACAGAACAACACCGTTCTCATAAAAGTCCGGGACACGTTCAAGTTCGAGAGCTTCGACTTCCCCGTAGAGGGCACCCTTCCGGCTGCGCCCGGGGTAAGCGAGATAACCATCACCTCGAGAGGCAATTCCGTATTCATAGGCAGCTCCTTGTTCCGTATGAGCACGTCTCTTCTATCCACAGTCATCCCTCCCTCTTCCAGCCAGACCTTGCAGGTCACAATATACAACCTTTTGAACGAGTCTCTCACCGTGAACGCATCGGTCTATTGGCCCAGCACAGAAGTCTCGCTCGCGCTCTCGGAAACGGATTTCACGCTGGATGCATACGAAGAGAGGACGATAAATTTTGATTTTTCCTCCTCGAACACGAGCGGAGGCAATTCGGGAAGCGTGACTTTCAACGCGAACAGCTCCACGCTCACGGATACGCAGATGCTGGGCATATACGCGGAAATCCCCTCCCAAGGAGGAGGGAACGGCACCCCTGGCCTGCTCGTCAATCCGCTCGTATGGGTAGCGACAATCGGCTCAGGAGCGTCCGGCTATGCAGACTTCATAATATGCGCGCAGAACGCCCAGATAAACAGCGTCACCTTCACGCCTGCGGGCAGCACTGCATCCTGGATTTCCGGCACCTCTTCCATAGGCCCGATAGCTGCTGACACCTGCCAGAACAAGCGCCTCACCATGAACGTTCCCGGCTCCGCGTCCCCGGGCACGTACAACGGCACCATAACCGTGACTGGAGACGGCACTTATACGGAATACATAAACGATTCCATCACAGTTGTGGTAGCGAACATGACCGTTTCGCCCCAGTCCTGGAACGCGTCCGTGCAATCCGGCGCAACGGTGTACATGCCGTTCCTCGTGTGCTCGGAGAACATAGACATCGCCACCGTGCGGCTCAAGGTCACTAAGGGGATTCCGGGCGCATGGGTGCGTAACACGACCTCTTTCAGACTGGGCTACAACAAGTGCTACCAGAAATACATCTACATCACCGTACCCAACGGCACTTATACAGGAACCTACAACGGGACCATAACGTTCAAGGGTGACGGGGGCTATTCCGTGGGCATCCCGTTCAGCATCAGCGTGACCTCGCAGTACAATTCAATAGCCGTGCAGGACATATCGCACTCGCCCATGCCCGCGTATTCCAATTCCACCATAACGGTCACGGCTTACGCTAACGGCTCGCAGAACGGAGGCAAGACGATAACCGAGTGCAGGCTGCTGCTGGACGACACGACCTCATACAGGATGAACGCGATCGATGGCTCCTACAACTCCGCTTCGGAGAACGTCACCGTTTCAATAGGCCAGCTCGCGAAGGGCCAGCACCGCGCGCAGATAACGTGCACCGATTCCGGAGGGCAGAACAGCCAGCAGTACTCCTACACTTTCAACGTCTACAAGCATTTCCTCTTCGTGTACGAGGGCTCCACGCCCACTGCTTCGGAAAGCGCATGGGTGAGCTGGATAAACTCGCAGAACAAGTGGCTCGTGGATACCGCCTACTCGGCGAACATCACTGCAGGAACGGTCAATGAAAACTACTACGAGGCGCTCGTGTACGGGAACTGGAGCGCCTCAGCGTCCACTATGCTCAAGCTGAAGATGCAGCTCTTCATCGCGAACGGAAGGGCGATCGCGTTCCTCGGCGATTCGCTCGTGAACGCGCCCAAGGACTTCGGAGCTTCAGCGTCAGCAGGCGGCACTACTTCGGACACGGCGGTGTACGTGACCAACAGCACGCATTACATAACTTCCGGCTATTCCGGAAGCACCACGGTTTCCAGCCCGGCGCAGAATTTCGGAAAATTCACGCTCTTGAATTCATCCTACCAGCTCGCCTACGTCGGCGCAGCCTCGGACACGTGCATCGCGCAGGTGGACAACGCAGTCTATTACGGAGCCACTAGTCCCTCGTCATTCAACAGCGACGGAAGCACGCTGGCGACGCGCACGCTCGACCGCGTGCTCAGCATCTCAGTGATAACGGAGTGATGCAATGGGCGGAACCAGAAACCTGGAGCTGAAAACAGCCAAAGCGCAGGTCTCAGTTGAAATGCTCGTCATCCTCTCCATATTGATGATCGTTTTCATAGTGGGGCTCACCCTTTTCACCGGATTCAGGAATTCCGTGGACAGCGCGAGGAGTACGCTTGCCTCGTTCCAGGCGGCATCCGCGCTCGGCTCTGCGGTAAATTCGGTATATCTCGCAGGCGACGGCACCACATTCACCGTCTATGTGGAGCAGGTGGACGGCAACGCCACCATCTCCGGCAGCAGCCTTCTTGTGCAGTCCGGAGATGCGGCGTATTCGTGGCCCCTTCTGACCAATTCAACAAGCAGCCCTGCGAACATCACGCTCGGAAACATGAGGATACGGAACAGCGCAGGTATCGTCTATGTCGAAAACATCTGATGCGAAACAGAAAACGCAAAACCGGAAACCGTGCATGCGCGGCCAGATTTCCTCATTAGATGCTATGGGAGGGCTGGGAGGGCTGATACTCATAGTGCTCCTCAGCCTCGTTCTCTTCTCCAGCCTTTACGACCGCATGTCCCTCACCATGGACAAGAAGGCGCAGGAGCTCGCCTCATTCTACGCGATGGAGCAGCTCATGGGCGCAGGCGAGCCAGCGAACTGGCAATACTCTTCTGCAGTGCGCAACTACGGGCTTGCCAGGGAGCCAGGAGTGCTGGACATCTCCAAGATATCCGCGCTGATATCCGCGAACCATTCGCTCGTCGCAGAGCGGCTTGGGCTATCCAAATACAACTTTTCAGTGGAAATACTGGATTTCTACAACAATTCCGTGCTTTATTCCACAGGCTCGGCGAATTCCAGCAACATGGTGAGCGTCCAGCGCGTCTCTTCCCTGAACGGCTCGCTCGTGCTTGTACGATTGAAGGTGGCTAGTTGATGGGCAAAAAAGGCTTCTTCCTAACTCTCGACGTCATACTGGCGCTCATGCTCATATCGATAGTAATGCTGATCGTGCTCTCGATGGACCTGGAAGGGGAGATGCTCAGGAACGCGAACCTGCGCGCGTTCTCCATGAGCATGCTCACCTCTTTCGAGAAATCCAGCATGCTCGCGCAGGGGCTGTCCAATCCGCCGGTGCTGAGGCAGGCGCTCAACTCCCTCCCTCCGAACATCTGCGCCCAGATATCGATAATGAATTCCACCAACTCCACCCTCGTGGACGTGCAGAAATCCCAGTGCACCGAAAGCGGGAACACGTTCATAATCTACCGCACGTTATACTCCAACGGAGAGCTTTACCTTGCAAGGTCGAAAACGTGGTACAAGTGAAAGCAAAACGCGGAACCCGGAAGCCGGAACGCAAGGCTTCGCGCGCCTTCGTGACATCCCTGCTCACCATAACCATAGCAGCACTCATAATGGAGTTCGCGTTATCGATAGAGGCGTTCGAGACCAAGGCTACGCAAACGCAGTCAGAGCTCTTCATAGCGAATTACGCCAACTACTATTTCGACGACATCACCTACGACATAAGGGTTATCGCGGGAAGCGATCTCGCCATGAGCAGGCTGGATGCAGCCACTCTCGAGCTGAATTTCACTGAACCGACTGCAGCGATGCTGTTCAACGACTCGCTCCAGAAGTACATGGACAAGCTCGCCAATTTCGCTCCGCGGCTCAACGTGAACATAACCCTGGGCGCTTCCGCAATCACGGGCAATTCCCTCTCCTACTATTTCTCGAACGGCATGCTCTACACCGTGGATTACGGCGCATCGGAGAGCGACCTCATATCCTCGCAATACGGGGATATAACCAATTACACGGTGCATTTCTCCACTTCCCTCATCCGTGAATCGCTCGCAGATTTCAATACTTCCCCTTCCGGGGACGTATACATACGAATGGAATACAGGGACGGCAACGGCACCCTCCTGAGCGAAGGCTACATAGAATCCACCCCTTACAAGCAGTTCGCCGCAAACTATTCCGGGGGCGGGAAGTTCATGATGCTCCTGCACAATTCGAGCGGCAACCCTTCCTCGTACAGCATGAGCAAAGATGGAATTAATCCATCATCCATTTCAGTCAGCGCCCTTGTTGCAGGCAACGGCTCCGAGGTAAGGATCACCCTGCCCATAACCCTGAACGTGAGCCACGTCTCCTATTCCAAATACGGGAACATAACGGTTCTACGAGGCTAGATTGACGTGGGATATATAAGTCTTATGTCGGATAACAAAAGCGGTTGCGGTGCAGACGATGGGTGCTAAGCCTTCCAAGGAGGTCGCCAGTTTCCAGTTTCCCGTTTCGAGGATGTTCGCCCTTTTCCTAATCCTCATCATCTCAATCTCCTACGCAACTGACGCGATAGCTGCATACAGGTCCAACACAGGGACGAGCACGCTCAGTTCCCCGAAAATCCGCTACTGGAACTCGTCAGGAACAGGCACGTGGGGCGCCGAAGTGGAGCTTCCCACTGCGGGCTCGCCCATAAGGTATCTCGTCATCAAGACCTCTCCCATCTCCAACAAGACTGTGCTCGTGACTTTGAGCGACGACGGCTACCTCGACGCCTACGTGTGTAATTCCAACTGCGGAAGCGCGGGCTCCTGGACAGCCACGAACAACATCGGGCAGGTCTGGACGACCGCGGCGGCGCAAAGGAGGTTCGACGTTGATTTCGAGACCGTGAGCGGGGATGCAATAGTGGTCTATTCGGTGCTGAACACAGGCACGGCGAATGACCTCGCGTACAAGGTTCTTCCTGCGGCGGCCACGAGCTTCACAGGCATCACGGAGCAGTACATAGACGACACCGGGCACGCCAAAGATCTCACCTACACGTGGGTGGATGTGGACTGCAAGCCCGGAGGCGCGAGCGACGAGTGCATAATGGTCGGATTCGATTCCACTGACAACGACGAGAATGCGTGGGTATGGAACGGCAGTGCGTGGGGCAACCAGGTCTCGCTTTCCGATGCTGCAACTGCGACAGGCGGATACCAGGCGCAGGCAGTCAAATATGCGGCTGACGGAAGCAAGGGAATGGCAGTCGGAGGGCATTCGACTTCCGGTCTTGTCCAGTACAAATACTGGAACGGAACTTCGTGGTCAGGCACGGCATCTTTTGATATTGATGCAGCAGATGCCCTGGACCTTCGATACATAATGATGAAAGCGGATCCAGCGACCGACGACATACAGGCGTTCTTCACGGACTCTGGAAGCGACCTAGGAACCGCTTACTGGAACGGCGCGACCTGGACGGTCACATCCAATATTGATACGGCCGTGGACTCGGCAACGACGCGCACGGTGGGCTTCGAATGGAACCCGAGCGGCTCGACAGGAATTTTGGTGTGGGATACCGATACGACCGGAACCACGATAAGCACAAGGGTGTGCAGCCCGCAATGTACTGCTTCCACAGTCACCAAATCCACATATGCGGGAACAGGCGCGTGGATGACGCTCTTCTCCAATCCCACCAACTCTGACACGGTCAACATCCTCGGTTTGAGATTGAACAGAAACTTCGATATCGGTTCGTTCTATTTCGATGGCACCAACTACGTGAACTACAACGACGGCGCGCTCACCAATGATACGACCGTAAGCACATTCGAAGCCTACGATTTGGCGTTCTACAAGCCTCCTGCACCCCCGGCAGCAACAATTACTCTAAACTCTCCCGCGAACAACACGAACTTCTCGTCCTCATCCATCACGCTCAACTGGACGCCCGCGAATTTCGCAGGGAACCCTACATGCAACGTCACGCGCAACGGAACGCTCATATTCACTGGCACGTGCACGAACGGCGTTGCATGCACCACCACGAATACAACTTCAGACGGCCTGTGGGTGTGGAACGTGACCTGCGCCTACACCTCCACAACGAAAGTGAGCGAGACGAGGCAGTTCAGAGTGGATACGACTGCTCCCACAACTTCTGCTTCAGCAGTGGATGACCTCGGGCTTCCGTACACCTTCGGCACGCCGACCACCTCCTCTTACGTAAATGTGACGCTCTCCTGCAGTGATTCAGGAGGAATAGGATGCAGTGTCACCCAGTATTGCACGGACACCACGAACACCTGCACTCCCAATACAAATTATACGGGCGTGGTGCAGATATCCACTGCCGGAACCTCCTATATAAGGTTCAGGAGCAACGATTCCGTAGGGAACCTGGAAACCACGCAGAGCCGGACGATAATAATACAGGCAGATGCAGCAGCTCCTACAACGACCGCGACCGCAGTCCAGGCGAATGGGAGCGCATACACGTTCGACACTTGGACTAACTCATCTTACGTGAACGTCACGCTCACTTGCGACGACGGAGGAGGAAGCGGATGCGCGGTCACCCAATACTGCACTGATGTGACCAACAGCTGCACGCCATCGCTCACCTATTCCGCGCCAGTCCAGATTTCCACAGTGGGCACCTCATATATCCGCTTCAGGAGCAACGATTCCGTGGGCAACTTGGAAACCACGAACAACAAGACAATAAGGATAGACCTGACCGCTCCGACCACTACTGCAACAGCAGTGCAGGCAAACGGCACTCCTTACACCTTCAACACCTGGACTAACTCCACATACGTGAATGTCACCCTCACATGCAACGATGGCACGGGCTCAGGATGCAACATCACCCAATACTGCACGGATGCAACGAACACATGCACTCCGTCCACCGCGTACTCTGTTCCTGTCCAAATCTCCGCAGAGGGCACAACCTACATCCGCTACCGCGCGAACGACAGCGCAGGAAACCTGGAAGCGGTGAAGAACCAGACCGTGAAGATAGACCGCACCGCTCCAGCGCTGGATTACACAGCAGCGAGCATCGCGAACAATATCTACACCAATTCCACGAGCGCATATATAGAAATAAGCTATTCTGAGGCCAACCCCGACACATGCACACTCGCGTTCAACGGCACCAACTACTCCATGACAAGGAACAGCACGCACTGCTACATAAACAAGGCGACGTTTACGGACGGCTATTACATCTACAACGTGACGCTGAACGACAGCTTAGGCAACTCCAACACCACTGCGACGAGGAACATGACTCTGGATCGCACCGCACCTCAAATAGCCTACACTGCAAACAATGAGCCGGACAACGCGTTCCTGAACCGCAGCTGGGCGTACTTCGAAATCACCTACACGGAAACAAACCCCCAGAACTGCACCCTCTTCCTGAACGGAACGCAGTACGCGATGAACAGGAACAGCACCAATTGCTACTACAACGCTACAGGGCTCACAGATGGGTATTACCTCTACAACATAACAATGAACGACAGCGCAGGAAACCTGAACCGCACGGAAACGAGGAACCTATCCATAGACTCATCGCTGCCGCAAATCAACTACACAGATGCGAGCACAGCTGACAACGCGTACATAAACACGAATACCGCGTATTTCGAAGCGGCTTACAGCGAATCCAACCCGAGCGCATGTACGCTCGCATTCAACGGAACGAACAGCACGATGGTGATGAACGCCACGCACTGCTACATAAACAAGCTCATATTCTCCGACGGCTACTACGAGTACAACATCACGCTCAACGACACTTCCGGGAATTCCAATACCACCCAAACAAGGAACATTACTCGCGATACGGCGGCGCCAGCAATAGCGATAAACTCGCCTGCGAACGACTCCTACTTCCAGTTCAACAACGTAGTGGTGAATTACACCGTGAGCGACGCGAACCTCAATTTCACCAACATTTCAATATACAATTCCACAGGCGAGCTGCTCAATTCCACCCTTGACCTCAATTCCTCTTCAGGAACCCGCACGATATCCTTATACGTGGCTGCTGGCGACGGGTACAACATAACTGCGACGGCCTACGATCTCGCGGGCAATTCCAACAGCAGCACCAGCCAGAACGTTTCAGTAGCCACATCAGTGCCTGTCACCACCGCGACAGGGGTGAAGGCCGACGGCTCACCATACTCATTTGGCACCAAGACGAACTCCGCGTACGTGAACGTCACGCTCTCGTGCAGCGCTGCCCTGGGCTGCGACACCACGCTCTACTGCCTCGATTCGGCGAATAGCTGCGCGCCAACGATCGCCTATTCAGGCACGATCCAGATCTCCACGCAGGGCACCAGCTACATCAGATACTGGAGCAACGACAGCGTGGGCACGCAGGAGGAGACGAAGAACAAGACGATAATAATATTCACGGGCAACCTGGTGAGCGCCTGCTCGGCGATAAACGACATTGGGACTATGAACTACCTGGATACTGACCTTGTTGCAGCGGAGAACGAAAGCTGCCTCGCGATAAATGCCGACAACATAACGCTTGATTGCGAAGGCCATTCAATAAGCGGAAGCGGCTCCCCGCTCGCTAACACGTACGGCATACTTGCAGACGGAAGGCTCAACATCACCGTAAAGAACTGCAACGTGAGCGGGTTCGCGAGCGGCATAAACCTCTATTACACCAATGAGAGCGCCGTAATGAACGTCTCGGTGTCCTCTAACGTTAATGGAGTGCTGCTCCAGAGCGCCTACCTCAACACGATTTCCAGCTCCACCGGCACAGGCAACGGAGTCGCGTTCTACCTCCAGGATTCCTCGAACAACACCCTGGATTCCCTTACTGCATTCGGGAACGGCTACGGCATATACATATTCGGGGACAGCACCAGCAACGTGCTCACGAACATCAGCAGCTACGGCAACGACTACGATTGATTTTAAAACATGACAAGAGATGTGGAACCTATGCTCGAAACCCAGATCGACGCAATAATCTCGCTCGCCCTGAAATCCAAGAACAAGTTCGTCTCGTTCAAGGAAGCGGCGGAAAAGACCAAGCTCCTTCCGCAGGACATAGAAGGGCTCGCGCGCGTGCTGGAAAAGAGCAAGATTGTCGAGACTTCCTACCCGCTAAATCCCTTCGCGCAGCCTGGCTTCAAGGTGATAAAGGAGCTTCCGCTCCCCCCGCTCCCGCTGCTGCCCAAGGGCGAAATAGTGGAAAAATACACCGTAGCGGACGAGTCCGGGCACGCAGTAGGGGAAGTGCAGATCATCTTCAACCCCAATGACAAGAGGAACAACTACCACATGAAGCGGGATTCGCTGAGCGGCTATACTCAAATCTACCTGGACTACCTGAAGGACCGCGTCGCGATGGACCTCCCCCCTGAGACCTCGCAGATGAGCGACGAGGAGAGGAAAAAGCTCGTGTACAAGCAGCAGTGCGAGATAACTGAAAACTACCTTGGGAAGATAGAGAAGGACAAATCCAAAGTGAGGTTCATGTGCGGCGTCGTCCGGAGCTCGATGTTCGGGTTCGGGGAGATGGATACGCTGATAAACGACGACTGGCTGGAGGAAATAGCGATAAACGATTCCGCCACCCCTGTCCTGGTCTACCACAGGAAGCACGGCTGGCTCAAGTCCAACCTCAGGGTGGCGAGCGAGGAACAAACCGCCAATTACTCATCACAGGTCGCGAGGCGCATAGGTAAGCAGATAAGCGTGCTCAACCCGATACTGGACGCGCACCTGCTGAGCGGAGACCGTGTCAACGCCACATTCTCCCCTGTATCCATAAAGGGGAACACGTTCACGATAAGGCGCTTCGCGCGCAACCCCTGGACCCTCACGCACTTCGTGAGCTCTAAATTCGGCAGCCTCACCCCTGAGATGGGCGGCCTGCTCTGGCAGGCGATACATTACGAGATGAACGTGCTCGTCGCAGGAGGGACCGCGAGCGGAAAGACGAGCATGCTCAACGCGCTCATGATGTTCGTGCCGCCCTACCAGCGCATAGTCTCCATAGAGGACACGCGCGAAATCACGCTTCCGAGCATGCACTGGAACTGGGTTCCAATGGTCACGAGGCTTCCCAACCCTGAAGGCTTGGGCGAAGTGACCATGCTCGACCTCATGGTGAACGCGCTGCGTATGCGCCCGGACCGCATAATAGTGGGAGAAATAAGGCGCAGCGATGAAGCGAGGGTACTTTTCGAAGCCATGCACACAGGGCATTCAGTTTACTCAACTTTGCACGCGGACACGGGCTTGCAGGTGGTGCGCCGCCTCGTGGAGCCGCCAATAGAGGTGCCGCCCTCTGAAATAGACGCGATAAACCTCGTGCTCGTGCAGTACAGGGACAGGAGGAGGAACATCAGGCGCACATACGAGATCTCCGAAATAGTCTCGAGCGCCGGAATCCCTGACATCAACAAATCATACCTGTGGAGGGCGAGGAGCGACAAGTTCGAGCTCGCCAACCCGCCGAACAAGTACGTCCAGAGCCTCAATCTGCATACGGGAATGACCGAGAAGGAGATTTACGAGGACCAGCGCAGGAAGGCGAACGTGCTCAGGTGGATGGACAAGCACGGCTACAGCGAGATAGAGCAGGTCGGCCGGGTAGTCAAATCCTATTACTCAGACGAGGCCTCCATATTCGACGCCGCGGAGAAGGACCTCGACCCCGACAAGGTGCTCTGAATATGGCAGCCTCGGTCGCGAGCCCGCTTGTCTTCGTGTCTCTGGAAAGCGGACAGAAGATAGCGGACAGGTTCAGAGGCATAATCTCCAAGGTGCTCGCGTTATTCCCCTCGCTGAAATACAATCTGCGCACGCTCGGCATAATGGAGGTCGAGGCGTACGTGGCAGCGAGCCTCGCGTCCTCACTCCTGCTCGCACTCATGTTCGGCGGAGTCGCGTTCGCTGCTCTCCAGCAGACCGGAAAGACCGACACTGCGTTAAGATACTCGCTCGTGTCCGCGATAGCTATATTCACCACGTTCTTCATATTCAACATATTCTACCCCGGCATAAGGACCAAGACAGTCGCAGGGAAGATAGACCGTGACCTCATGTTCGCGCTCAAGGACATGCTCATGCAGGTTGAAAGCGGCATTCCGCTCTACGAGGCGATGGTGAACATCTCCAGATCCAGCTACGGCCTCGTCTCATCCGAATTCGGGCTGGTTGTGAAGGAGATAAGCGGCGGAACCCCGGAAACGGTCGCCTTGCAGCGCACCGCGCTCAAGACCAAGAGCGAATTCTTCAGGAAGGCGCTCTGGCAGCTCATCAGCTCCATGGAAAAGGGCGCGCGCCTCGGCCCTGCGCTGCGCAGCGTGATAGAGACCATGGAAAACTACACCTACAAGTCAATAAAGGACTATTCAGGGACCCTCAACTTCGTCGTCCTCATCTACATGCTTACTGCAGCAGCGATCCCTTCATTGGGCATAACGTTCTTCATAGTCCTGTCCGCCTTCGGAGGGATGGGGGTGGACGAGCGCACGATCGCGATGATCGTAGGAAGCTCGCTCGTGGCGCAGATGGTGCTGATAGGTTTCGTGAACAGCGGGAGGCCCGCGGTGTACGAATGATGGAATTAGGCAAGAATGAGGATATGAGACGCTGACGAGAATGATCCAATGGTGCTGAAAAGGATATACTTCGCCCTCGGGCGCCTCTATCCGGCGCGCATGCAGCCTTCGCTCCAGCGCACGCTCATCCATTCAGGCATAGACGAGGAAGTGGAGCTGTGGGTAGGCCGCGCGATAACGCTCACAATCCTCATTTCATTGCTGTTTTCGATGCTGCCAGTCGTATTCATAAGGCAGCTCACCTTCCTCAATGCAGGATTCCTTCCGCTCAACCAGCTCATCATAAGATTCTCCGTCCCGGTGTTCGTGTTCACAGCCGCAATCATGGCAATACTCTATTACATCTATCTTTTCTACCGCGTACAGGAGAGGACGTACGCGATAGAGAAGGTGCTCCCAGATTTCCTGCTCATAGTGGTGTCGAACCTCCATGCAGGCATGTCCCCTTACGCCGCCTTCGTGGGCGCCGCGAGGCCTGAGTTCGGGCCCCTGGAAGAGGAGATAAAGAAGGTCGCTGCAAAAACCTCGTCTTCGCAGTCCATAACCATCGCGCTCGCCGAGCTGTCCAGCCGCATAAACTCATCGATATTCCACAAGATGATAATCTTTTTCGAGAAGGCGGTGCGCTCAGGAGGCCAGATAGCCAATATACTGCATTCGAGCGCGGATGAAATAAGAAAGGTGCAGGAGATGCGCGCCGAGCTCGTGTCCCAGACGAGGAGCTACACAATATTCCTCGGCTTCATACTCGTGATAATCGCGCCCTTCCTGCTGGCTGTCTCGAACAACTTCCTCATGATGTTCCTGAAGATAGAGGAGCAGACGGTTGGCGGCGCATCCTCGTTCGAGCTTCCGATATTCCAGGGCACGGTGGACATAACCCCGGCGTTCGTGGAAACCACGAGCATAATTTTCCTCAGCTTTGCATCCCTCCTGGTTTCCCTGTTCATGGGCTCGATAATGAGGGGCAAGCCGCTCTACGGGATAAAATATTTCCCTGTGCTGGCAGTGCTCGCCCTTGCGGTATACGTGTTCGCAAAAGGGCTGGTCGGAGACCTCATATTGTCTTTCGGATAAGCCCACGGCGAAGCAAGAGGCGGTCCCTGGTTTCCAGCCGCCTGATTCCGGCGCGGACCGCCAAATACCTTCCCCCTGAAGCAGTCAAGACCGAGAAACGGGAGAAGCTCAGCCGCGCTAGCGTCTAGCCATTTTATCCTTGAGCCTCCTTATCAGCCAGGACATCTTCTTGATCTGCGAGCGCAGCCTGCGCACTTCGGCATCCTTCCCTATTTCGGCGTATTTCGCGCCCTTCATCTTCTCGATCTCCGCTTCGAGCGCCCTTCCTCTTTGCCGCTCGGCTTCCAGCGCCTTCCTCAGGTTCACGTTCTCCGCAGTAATCGCCAGCAGTTCGTCCACCTTCCTCTGCGGTGCACCCCTCGTTTCGGGCTTCACTCTCTCAACAGGCTCCGTCTTCCTCTCCAGCATGAGCTCCGCGCTCCTGAGCGGGTAGCCCTGGATCACGAGGTGCTTGAGCATATCCTTGTCCAATCCCGTTTCAAGCAGCTCTATTTGCCTGAGCCTGTTCGCATATTCCCTGTAGCACTTAACAGCCGCAGCGAGCGCATCCCTCTCGTGCAGGTTCTCCGTCTCTCCTGCAATCTCGCTCTTCTCCTTCTCGTGCATCACCCTTCCCGGCTCGAAGCACCGCACGTTGAACCGCGCCGCAATCTTCAGCACGAAAGAAGGCGCGGGGCTCACGTCGCTTGCGACCATGCTGGGCACGCCGAGCTTCACTATCTCGGCAACTACGGCGTCCGCGTCAGCCTCCTTGAGCGTCCCGGACGCGACGAATTTCCCGCTCAAATCTATCGCCGCGAACGCAGTCTTTATGCCGGGGTCTATTCCTACAATGAGATGGATGCTATCCCTCTAGATGTTCTTGTCTTCGCCTAAACCGCAGAGGGGGCTCGCTGCCCCTGAATACCCAGTTCGTTTCGTGTTAATCGCCCTATATTGTCTTTTCTTGTCTCAAAAATACCCTTCGTTCTATTCCGATGTTCCTGTCCACGTTCACTCCTGAGCTTATCCAGCTTCCTGGCCCTATGGTCTTTCCGGGCATCACGCAGCTCAGCACGCCGAACTTCACATGGTCCCCTATCACTGCGCCGAATTTCTTCCTTCCTGTGTTCACCCAGCCGCTTTCGGTGAGCACGTTCACCACACTCTCGTCGAACCTGAAATTCGCGATCTGGGTTCCTGAGCCGAAATTCACGCCCTCCCCAACCACGCTGTCTCCTATATATGAGAGGTGCTTCGCCTTCACTCCGTCGAAAAGTATGCTATTCTTCACAGTGGTGCTTTCGCCTATTTCGCAATTCCTCCCTATGGAATTGTTCCCCCTGAGGTATGCATGCGGCCCCACTCTGCTTCCTGCGCCTATGTAATGCATTCCCTCGTCCACGTAGGAGTCGAATACCTCCGCGCCCTCCTCCATTATGAGCTTGCCTTTCACGGTGCTGTTCTCCACCTTGCCCGTATTTGCCTCCATCTTCTTCAGGAGGTAGTCCTGCGCCTCGAAAAGGTTCCACGGATAAGCGACGTCCATCCAGAAACAATCCGTTTCCACGCATTTAGCTCCTACGAGCACATCAGTCAGTTCATATTCCCCGCGCAGGCTCGGAGTGATGGCCTCCAGTTTCGCAAAAACGGTTTCGTCCATGCAGTAAATTGAAATGTTCGCAAGGTTTCCTTTCGGATTCTCCGGCTTCTCCTCCAGCGCAGCCACTTTCCCGTCCTTCACTTCCAAGACTCCGTAGTGCTTCGGGTTCTCCATCTGCTTTGCAGCGAGCGTTATACCGCCGGAATGCGCAGCAATCACCTTTTTTATCACATCCGCCTCAGTTATCAGGTCTCCTGCTATAACCAAGAAATTGCCGCTGATTTTCCCTTTCGCCGAGAGGAGCGCGGCACCTGTGCCGTATTTCTCCCCCTGCTCCAAGAATTCGATTTTCATTCCGAGGCTGTTCCTCGCATCTGAAAAATATTCCTCTATCTTCTCCTTCCTGTATTTCACGATTATGAGAGCTTCGCTTATGCCCGCTTTCTTCACTTCGTTTAGCACATGCCAGAGCAGGGGCTTGCCTGCCGTATACACCATGGCCTTGGGCCTCGTGAATGTGAGGGGGTGCATCCGCCTGCCTTCCCCTGCTGCAAGTATTACTGCTTTCATCTTCCCACCGCTGAAAATTCACACTCGCTTTTTATAATCCTGCCCGTTGCGCTTATAAATTTAACGCCGTATAATTATACGTGATTTTATGGGAACCCACGAAGAGCTCATACATGGCAAGGTCAAGAAGGTCGGCAATTCCGTCGCGATATTCGTCACGGCTGAGGAGAGGGAAAAATACCGCCTCTTCCCGGAGACCGAGGTCGTGCTCGCTCTCAGGAAAAAGAAGGTCGTGAGGAGCATATTCGGCATCACTAAAGGGAAGCTCGGTCCCTTCACAGAAAAGGACAGGATGGATTACCATGGCGAGTGAAATCGTTCTGGACGCTTCCGCGCTGGTGGAATACGCTGACGCAACCCGGAAAGGGAAGCTCGTGCAGGAAATCATAGAGCATGGAGACAGCATAGTGGTGGTGCCGTCCATAGTGCTCGGCGAGTTCGCGAGCCTGCTCGAGCGCAGGGGGTTCGACAGCGAAAAAGCGCTCGCCCCTCTCCTCGAGTTCGTGATTCCTGCGGACGTGAAGGCGCACCATTGCATAAAGGCGGGCAGAAGGCATTCGGCGCTCAGGAAAATGGAAAAGGACATCTCGCTTGCGGATTGCATCGTGATGGAGATAGCGCACGAGCACGACGCGATGATCCTGACCACTGATTCGCATTTCAGGCATTACAAGAACGCCAGGATATTATGAATCCGCAGTTGCGCGCTCTATTACCTTCCTTGCCTTCTCAGTTATTTCCTCCAGCCTTTTCCCGCTCCTGAATTCCGCAGTGAGCCGTATCGCTTGCTCGGTTCCGGAAGCGCGCACGAGTACGAACCCGTCATCAAAGTCTTCCCGTATCCCGTCAATCGTGTTCCGCTTCCCGCCGAGCGAGAGCGTTTTCATTATTTTTTCCATCGCCTTCGCGCGGTCCGCGCACTTGAACTTCTCGCGCAAAATCGGGTACGTCCCATACTTCGCTTTGAGCTTCGAAAGCGCACCCCTCTTGACAAGTATCTCCAGGAATTTCGCAGCCACCATAATTCCATCAGGAGTATTCACCCCTTCCTTGTAGATGAATTCCCCTGCAGGCTCCCCTCCGAAAACTGCATCAGGGATTTTTTCCATCGCCTCGCTCACGTTCGCGCTTCCAACCCCGACAACAGCGCTCTTTCCCCAGTTTCTCTCCACGGTTTCCCTTATCAGCGTCGAAGCTTCAACCGTGCTTACCACAGTCGCGCGTCCCGGGCCCTGCGTTTTGTGTTTCGCCAGTTCATGCTCTATCGCGATCGCGAACTGAACGTCCAGCCCCAAAAGTTCGCCTGTCTCATCCACCATTATCGCGCGGTCAGCGTCCCCGTCGTGCCCGATTCCAAGCTGCGCGTTCCGGGTTCTGACTTCGGTTTTGAGTTTCGCGAGATTCGCATCATTGGGCTCGGAGGGGCGCAAAAACCCTTTCTCCACCTTGTTTATCTCCACAACTTCGCAGCCCAATTCGCGGAGCAGGAGCGGAGTTATCACGGTCCCGACTCCGTTCGTGTCCACAACAACCTTGATTTTTGCTTTCCTTATCGCAGCCGCATCCACGCTTTTCCTGATCATTTCGACGTGGTCGCGCACCGCATTCCCATAAGGAATTATCTTCCCTGCTTCGTCCCATTTGCAGAGCTTCATCCCCTGCGCATGGAGCAGTTCAACCAATTCTTCCTCTTTTTTGGAAATCTCCCTTCCGTCCCTGTAAAGCTTCAGGCCGTTGTACTCGGAAGGGTTGTGGCTCGCGGTTATCATTATCCCTCTGCATCCGTTCGTTTTCGTGTAAAGCGCCATCGTAGGCGTAGGCACTTCGCCCAAATCAACAGCTACCGCCCCCTTTCCAAGAATCCCGCTCACCGCCGCATCCTTCAATATGCCTGAAGTCTCGCGCAAATCCGCAGCTACCGCGACCTTCTCCCCCTTCCTGGCGAACGCATTCGCTATCCCCATCGCCAGTTCAGGGGTTATTTTCGAGCCGTAAATGTCCCTTATCCCGGAAGTCCCAAAAAGCATATGACTACTTTTCAGAATCGGTTTATATACCCCTAGCTGGAGCCGCCCGAAGGAAGGCTTTTTATATCTTTTCAATACAATTCTATTCGGAGAAAGGTGACTCATTATGTATTATTCAATGAATATAGAGGAGAAAATCCGCATCCCCGCAGGCATGCTCGCAATGGACATAGAGGAGGCAGCCAAGAAGGTGCTCAGGGACAGCTATGAGCGCAGGATTTACAAGGGTCTCGGGCTCGTGCTCAGCATAGACGACGTCGAAATAACAGGCGCAGGCGTCGTGGTTCCCGGAGACCACAACATATACTACACCACGAGATTCAACGCGCTCGTGTTCAACGCCGCGGTGAACGAAGTATTCGAATCCGAAGTGAAGGAGATCGTGGAGTTCGGCGCTTTCGCGTCCGTGGGCCCGCTGGACGGGCTTCTGCACGTCTCGCAGATCGCAGGCGAGAAATTCTTCTACGACAAGAAGAACAAGTCCCTCGCCTCGAGCGGGAAGAAGGCGATAAAGAAGGGCGACGTGCTGCTCCTGAAAATCTCCACCGTGAGCCTGAAGTCCGCCTCGAGCGACACCAAGATCGGGCTCACCATGAGGTCCGAAGGGTTGGGCAAGCCTGAATGGGTCGACGAGGAGAAGAGGAAGGCGAAGAAGGAGCCCAAGAAGGAAGAGAAGGGGAAGAAGGAGTGATTCTTATGCACGCATGCAGGAACTGCAGGATGATAGTGAACGAGGAAAAAACCTGTCCAAAATGCCAGGGCACGGACTTCACGGAGAAGTTCAGCGGCGAAGTGATCATTTTGGATCCGGAAAGGAGCGAGATCGCGAAAGTCGCGGAAGTGAACAGCCCGGGCAAGTTCGCGATCCGCGTAAAATGAATGTTTTCCTACTTTACAATTTTTTACCATTTCTTCCCGTAAACGCCCGATTTTCTGCAGAAGGTATTTAAATTGAACTCCGCATTATTATCTCTCAGCAATATTTTCTGAAAACGCGGGTGTTTCATGATGGGCGGACCAAGAGGAAGAGACAGGCTTTTGACTTGCGAGAGCTGCAGGAGGCAGGTTCCGCGCAACAAGGCGGTTGAGCTTGAAAAGAAGAACATCTTCAGCACCGACCTCCGCACTGCGGACAACGTGGTCGCGATAAGCACCAGGACGGTTTACTACTGCATAAGCTGTGCGAAGCACAGGAAGATTTTCGAAAAGAAAAAGAGAATGGCGCAGAGGGCCAGCGAAAGGAGGGCGAGGCAAATCGAAAGGCGATTCTGATGATGAAGCCGATCGAACTCGACGGTACAAAATACACAGCGTTCGAAAGCGAGCTTGGAAATCTGAAACTGATCGTGATAAAGGCGAAGCGGGGCTACATCGCCTGCAGCTACATCGACAAGGACACTGCGGAGAAGGTCGGCGACATCGCCGGCTTCGTCTCCGGGGTGAAATGCATCGATGACATGCTCAAGGCCAAATTGCGCAGCACTACCACTTGGGCCGAGGACATGGGCCTGCGGGAAGGGATGAGCGTGAAGAAGGCGCTCGAGCTCCTGAACGAGAGCGCCCAGCCATAAATCGGTTTTCAGTTTCCAGTTTTCTGTTCCTCAGTTTGAGTTTTCCCAATGTAATTTTTCCTTGCGATGAATGCTGCAATGAGCGGAAGAATGACCGCAGGGAAGAACCCTCCGCAGCCTTCGAGGTCGTAATTGTATTCCGTAACCTTCTTCTTGCACTCCTCGGTGTAGGAGCTCCAAACCCCTCCAATCGGCTCCTCCAATATTCCGGTGCTTATATAGTTGCATATCGTTTCGTTGTGCGTTATCGCGGCTATGTCCGAGAAGCAGTTGTTCTTGTTCGCTTCCGCGAATGAGGAAACCAGGTTAGTAGTGTTTCCCGCTTCCATGCAGGCTTCCACCGCGCCTTCAGTATCGCCATTGAGCGCGTACTGGATCGCAAGCTCCTGGTAGCACATCGAAGCTTCGCCCACCCTCCATGTTTCGGTGAACGCCTTGCTCTTGAGGTTCTGGCATTCGCTCTCTTCTTTCGTCGCGAGGCACCCTGAGATAAGCAGTATGGTCAGCATTCCCAGAGCCAAGAATATTTTTCCCTTCACCATTCAACAGCACCGAGCAGCCATCCCCTGGAATCGCGTTTCGACATTTTCGCGCAAATCCTTTTGGCTGCGGCTGTTTTTAACTTTTCTGGAGCGAGCCACTCCTTTGCATAGGGGTTTCCTTCGTCCAGGTATTCCTTTGCCTGGAAGAACATCTCCAGCAAATCAGCGTCGCGCACTATGTCCGCGAGCTTCTGGTTCTTCGGGCTGAGTTCCTCCAGCGCGCCGAACGCATCCTTCATCGCCCTCGCATCATCAGGCTTCGCATACTGCTTCGCGAGCTTGTGCAGATCGCCAAGGCGCGCCTCGTGCACGTCGTGGGAAAGCGCGAGAAGCAGCGCCTCCCTGCACTCCTCCTTCGAAAGCCCCTCTGCTTTCGCAATAAGGTAAGCCACGAACGCGGCGCGGAAAGAATGCTCAGCCACGCTTTCGCAGTCCTTTATCCCTATCGAGAGCCAGCCGCTCCTCGGCGTCCTTTTCAGGTTGCCGAGCTGGAATATGAAATCCACATCATCCATAAATTTCACCATTCAATCCGAAACCCAAAACCGGAAACCTCACCAGTTCGTCCCGCCCAAAGGGAGCTTCCTCTCCAGGAGCGAAACCATGTCCTTCGCTTCATAGCCGAGCTTTATGAGTGTGGTATGGCCGCGCATACCCCTTCCGCTCAGCGTGAGCGTTATCAGCCCCAGCGTCTCCAGGTCGGAGAGGTATTCCTTGTACCAGCGGGAGCTCCGCGCCCTCCTTCCAGCCTGCCTCGCGGCCTTCTCGTATTCCTCATACACTTCTCCTGAGATAAGGAACCCGCTCTCGTGGTCTATCTCCAGTTTGGAATACCTGCTTCCCTTCAGCGTGAGCCTCGCAATCGCATAAAGCACGAGCTGGTGGTTTTCCGGAAGCGTGCCTATCGTTTCTGCAGCGAGGTCTATGTCCACCTTTTTGCGCGCCGCCTCGACCTCGCTGTCCGTTATGCGCTGTCTTTTCAAGCTGTCCGCTATTTCCGCGGCTTTTTCGAAAAGCTTGAGCGCGTACCTCGCGTCCCCTGTCTCCTGAGCGGCTATCGCTGAAGCGAGGTTTATGGCTGACTCGTCCACAGCGCCGCTCACTATCCCGAGCTGCGCCCTCTGCTTCAGTATCTGCTGGAGCTGCGGCGCAGTGTAGGGGGCGAATATCATTTCGCTCTCGTAGAGCGAGCTCTTGCTCCTCGCGTCCAGCCCGCTCTTGAACGAGAGCTTGTTGGAAATCCCTATTATGGAAATCCCGCCTTTCTGCGTCTCGTCGTTCGAGCGCGTGAGCGTGTAAACCAGCTCGTCGAGGTCCTTGACCATGTCCACCTCATCCAGGATCACGACGAGCTGCACGCCTTTGCCCATGATCTCTATCATCTTCTCGTATAGGAACGTGACTCCGAACCCGCTCTTCTCCAGCTCAGGCGCGAAGTTCTTCAGTATCTTCTGCATTATTCTGTACCTGGAATTGTATATCCTGCAGTTGATGTACGTTATCGCAGCGCTGCCGGTGTTCTGTAGCCTGTCCAGGGCGCGTCGCACGCTGCACGTCTTTCCAGTGCCTGTTTTTCCGTAAACGAAAAGGTTGCGCGGCTTCTGCCCCTTTATCGCAGGCGCGAAAGTCCTCATTATCTCGTCCATCTCCTTCTCGCGGAAAGGCAATTCTTCCGGCACGTAATGGGGGGAAAGCACGTTCCTGTCCTTGAATATGGTTTCAGAATTCTCCTCCATGAATATCAGTTCCCACTTTCGAGTATCCAGCCGTCGGCAATCAGACGACTGTCCCTCCAGCATGGCCGGAGATCCGGTTTCGAAACCCGGAACGGGAAACAGGAAACCGAAGACGGCGAACTATAATCGAGGGAAGGTATTTAGCCCGCATACATTTTATAAGTTTTTGCAGCATCCAGGAGGGCATGCGGCGGTTTCCGGTTCCGAGTTTCCTGTCTTCGACGTTTTGAAGACAGTCTCGTAAACTGCTTCGCAGTCTCCAATCAGGTTCCGCTCCCCATCAACGAGATGAAATGAAAGCTTTATTAATTAATTCGCTTATTTATCCCTCGCGTACATTCGCTGAAGCGCGCAAGGCGCCTTCAAAGAGAGTCAGGTGATCAGATGGGAATACTGGACAAGATTTTGGGCGCGAAAGGGGAAGCTTCTGAAGGAGCCGCGAACATCGAAGACATGCTTGAAGTGGAAGGGGACGTAGTGAATCCGCCCGCGGACTTTTACGTGAAAAGGATAGATTTGAGGAACGAGGGCGACGCGGACCTTGCGGTGAAGGAGCTTACCGAGAAGAACATCATAATCCTGAACGTGCTCCCGCTTTCCAAGCAGCCGAACAGGCTCAAGACCATAATCGCGAAGCTCAAGGCCTACGCGGGGAAGATGGACGGCGACATAGCGCTGCTCACTCCGGAAATGATCCTGCTCACGCCTTCGAAAGTCAAGATTGTAAAGTCGAAGCCGAAGGCCAAACCGCAGTAAATTTTCTTTCTAATTCTTTTCTCTCCTTTTACTTAACTCTTTATTTCCTGATCAATTCGATTATTCCCTGGATTATGAGCCGTGTTCCGGTCCCGGTGGCGCCCTTTTCAATAAGAGGGTGCTTCCCGACCACATTGTCCACTCCTGCAATGTCCAGGTGCGCCCATTTCGTATCCCCTACGAATTCCTTAAGGAACGCCGCAGCAGTTATGCTTCCTGCCTCCCCTTCTGTCCCTACGTTCTTTATGTCCGCGAACTCGCCCTTTATCATCTCAGAGTACTCTTTCCATAGCGGCATCTCCCACACCCGCTCGAAGGTTTTGTGCCCGGCGGTTTTGAGTTTTGCCGCCAAGTCCGAATCGTTGGAGAACAGCCCTGTCGCGTGCCTTCCCAGGCACACGATTATCGCTCCGGTGAGCGTAGCCGCATCTATGATGGCCGCAGGCTTCCTTTCCGCAGCGTAGGCCAGCGCGTCGCCGAGGATGAGCCTTCCTTCCGCGTCCGTATTGAGTATCTCTACGGTCTTTCCGTTATACATTTTGATTATGTCTCCGGGGTTGCTCGCTGTCCCGCTCGGCTTGTTCTCCGCGAGCGGCATCACTCCGTGTATGCGTACAGGAAGCTTGAGTTCCGCAGCCGCCTTCAGCACCCCCAAGACTATGCACGCGCCGCTTTTGTCGTACTTCATCTCGTGCATGTTCTTCGAGGGTTTGAGCGAAATCCCGCCGGAATCGAACGTTATCCCCTTACCTACGACCGAGTACAGCGGCGCGTTCTTCCCTCCGTCGTATTCGATGCTCACGAGCAGCGGCTCGTTCGCGCTTCCCTTGCCTACTGAAAGTATGCCGTTCATCCCCTTCTTCTCCAAATCCTTCCTTTCCAGGATTTCAATTTTCATCCCGTATTCCTTGGCGAGCTTCTCGGCTTCGGAAGCGAATGTGCGCGGGGTTATTATGTTCGAGGGGTTCTCGTCAAGCTCGCGCACGTAATTCTGCGCCTCCGCCATTATCCTTCCGACTTTCACTCCTTCTGAAACCTCTTTGTCTCCCTTGTCGCAGATGGAAACGGAAAGCTCCCGTTTCTCCTCTTTCTTGTCGTCCTTGCTCTTCCACTTGTCCAGCCTGTGCGAGGCGAGAATGGCACCCTCCGTAGCCGCCTGCGCAAGCGCCCGCGGCTCGAAGCCGCTCACTTTCGGAAGCAGGATTTCCAACTTCGAAGCCTTCAATCCATCAGCAACCCTGTACGCCATCGCTGCCCCGCGCCTCACGTATTCTGGATCGAAATCCGCCTTCTTGCCTAGCCCTATCACGAGCAGCGTCCTGTTCCCTTCCTGCAAGGACGCGGTCTGCATGAGCTTGCCTTCGAAAGCCCTGCTCTTGCAAAGCCTTTCGTACCTCGCCTGCACTGCTGCGCCCAGCTGCAGCTCGAGCGCGTCCTCGAAAGCGAAGCCTGCGGCGAATTCCGAATAGTCCATGAAGTCTGCGATTCCAGCCGATATTTTCATAATTGCACCAAGCATTACGCGGAGCTTCTGTTTAAAAATCTAACAGGCGA
>JBBITJ010000015.1:0-15868 GCA_037440825.1 Microcaldota archaeon
GTGCCGAGCGTCGAGCTGGAGAAACTCTTCCTCAGCATGGGGAGCGCGGATGTGGTGAAGCTGGAGGTGCTGCTCGACGGGTTCTATTACTCGCTTTATTCGGGGACCGACAGGCTGGCCTCCAAGGAGCTCGCGCCCATAGCGAGAATATTCAGGAAGGAGATAGACCTGAAGAACGCGTCCATAATCGTCAGGCTTAAGAAGCACGGCATCACGGATGCTAAAACCATGGAGAAATATTTCATAAAGGGCGGGGCGAGGAGGTTTGCGTCCTTCGCGCAGCTCGTGGAAGCGAAGGGCGAGGAGGATGCAGTCAAGCTCGCAGCGAGAATGTTCGAGCTCAAGGCCGCGCCAGCCAACGCTTCTGAACTGGAGATCATGCTGAACGCGAAGCTCGCGACCGCGAAGCTCGGGGCGTTCTACCGCTCCGTTCTTTCGGTAGGCACGATACTCAGCTTCCTCTTCCTCAAGGAGGAGGAGATAAACAACCTCAGGAAGATCGCAGTGGGCAAGGAATTCGGGGTCCCGGACGAGAGGATAAGCGGGATGCTCGTGTTTCCGAATTGATGCAATGATGTGATGTCATGGTCAAGGGCAAAATAGCTGTGTTGGGGGAGCACTATTTCACGATGGGCTTCATGTTCGCGGGCGTGCAAGACGTGTTCAGCGTCAAGGCCGCCGAAGGGGAGCAGAAGCTCGTGGAGCTCATAGACTCCAAGGCCTATTCGGTGATATACATAAGCGAGAAGCTCAGCGAGCAGCTGGACTGGAGGCTCAAGAAGAGGATCTCCAACCTCGCATACCCAGTCATAGTGCCCTTGCCGGACATAAGCGGGGAAAGCTCGGAGGCAGCGAACATAAAGGCGCTGATAAAGCGCGCCCTAGGGTTTGACATAAGCGCGAAATGAAATGTATGCGAAATGGGAATGAGGAGACGATTATCAGGTGATTCGAAATGGCAGCAAAGAAAGGAACGCTAAAAAGGATTTCAGGGCCTGTGGTGGAAGTCAAGAACCTCGAGGACGCGAAGCTCTACGATGTAGTCCGCGTCGGGAAGGAAGGGCTCGTAGGCGAGATAATCAAGATCGTGGGCGACACTTCTGTAGTGCAGGTCTACGAGGACACCTCCGGCCTTGCTCCCGGAGAGCCGGTGGAGAACACCGGAATGCCCCTGAGCGTCGAATTGGGGCCGGGAATACTCAAGAACATCTACGACGGTATCCAGAGGCCGCTCAAGGACATAGAAAGCAAGAGCGGGCACTTCATCAAGAGGGGAATCAACGTTCCCTCGCTTCCCCGCGACATCAAGTGGGAGTTCAAGGCGAAGGTGAAAAAGGGCGAGCGCGTCAAGGTAGGGGACATAATCGGAACAGTGCAGGAGACCGAGCTCATAGAGCACAGGATAATGTCGCCTTACGAAGGGACGATACAGGCGATAGAGAGCGGCAAATACACGATTGAAGATGAGATAGGCGAGATTCAGGTGGAGGGCAAGAAGAAGCCGCTCTACATGTATCAGAAATGGTTCGTGAGGAATCCGAGGCCTTACAAAGAGAAATTCCCGCCCGTGATTCCACTGGTCACCGGGCAGAGGGTAATAGATACGTTCTTCCCGATTTCGAAAGGAGGGAGCGCGTGCATTCCCGGGCCGTTCGGCTCAGGAAAGACCGTCACGCAGCAGAGCCTGGCGAAATACTCGGACACGGATATATGCGTCTACATCGGATGCGGGGAGCGCGGAAACGAGATGACGGAAGTGCTCACTGAATTCCCACACCTCAAGGACGACAAGACCGGAAAGCCGTTGATGGAAAGGACGGTGCTCATAGCGAACACATCCAACATGCCTGTCGCTGCGCGCGAAGCCAGCATCTACACAGGAATCACCATAGCTGAATATTACAGGGACATGGGCTACAACGTCGCGCTCATGGCCGACTCCACGAGCAGGTGGGCTGAGGCCCTGCGTGAAATCGGAGGAAGGCTGGAGGAAATGCCCGGAGAAGAAGGATACCCGGCTTACCTCGCGAGGAGGCTCGCGGAATTCTACGAAAGGGCAGGAAGAGTCCGGACTCTTGGAAGCGAGGGCGGAAAGGAAGAGCGCTACGGCTCCATCTCGATAATCGGCGCTGTTTCGCCTCCAGGGGGGGACATCAGCGAGCCCGTGTCGCAGAACACCCTCCGTGTCACGAAGGTCTTCCTTGCGCTCGACGCATCATTGGCGCAGAGGAGGCACTTCCCCGCAATCAACTGGCTCAAGAGCTACTCGCTCTACAAGGAGAGCCTGGACGAATGGTTCAGGGAGAACGTCGCGCAGGAGTTTCCCGCTATGAGGGACAAAGCGATGGAGCTGCTCCAGAAGGAAGCCGAATTGCAGGAAATCGTCCAGCTCGTCGGGCCGGACGCGCTTCCGGACAAGGAGCAGGCGGTTCTCCTCGTTACGAAGATGCTGAGGGAGGACTTCCTGCAGCAGAACGCGTACAGCGACATAGACGCGAAGGCGAGCTTCCAGAAGCAGTACCTGATGCTCAAGTGCATAATGCACTTCTACGAGAAGGCCATCCATGCGGTTGATGTAGGAGTGCAGCTCAAGAAAATCCAGTCCGTGCCCGCGAAAGCGAAAATCGGAAGGATGAAGGAAGTGGCTGAGCAGGACCTTTACAAACTCAAGGAGCTCCAGAAGGAGATAGACTCGGATTTCGCCGAGATCGCCAAGAAGTAGGTGGTTGCGATGAAAGAATACAAGACAATTAACCAGATTGCAGGGCCGCTCGTATTCGTTGAAGGAGTGAGCGGAGTGAGCTACGGCGAGATCGTAGAGATCGCGCTTCCTTCCGGAGAGCGGAAGAAGGGGCAGGTGCTCGACGTGAGCGAGAGCATCGCGGTGGTGCAGGTGTTCGGGGCCACGGCCGGAATCAACACCACCCAGACTTCCGTGAAGTTCCTTGGGGAAACCATGAAGATCGGGCTTTCAAGCGACATGCTCGGCCGCGTGTTCACCGGCCTCGGAGATCCCAAGGACAAGGCCCCCAGGATAGTGCCTGAGGAAAAGCTCGACATCAACGGCCTCGCGATCAACCCGTATTCGCGCGAAAGCCCTGCAGATTTCATCCAGACCGGAATATCCACGATAGACGCGATGAACACGCTCGTGAGGGGGCAGAAGCTTCCCATTTTCTCAGTTGCCGGTTTGCCGCACAACCAGCTCGCAGCGCAGATAGCGAGGCAGGCGAAGGTGCGTGGAACCGATGAGGAGTTCGCGGTCGTTTTCGCTGCGATAGGAATAACGCACGAGGAAGCATCCTTTTTCATGCGCGACTTCGAGCGCACTGGCGCATTGGAGAAATCAGCCATTTTCTTGAACCTCGCGAACGATCCCAGCGTGGAAAGGCTCATCACGCCGAGGCTCGCGCTCACGGCAGCGGAATACCTGGCGTTCGAGCACGACATGCACGTCCTCGCGATTATCACGGACATGACCAACTACTGCGAGGCGCTACGCGAAATCGCCGCAGCCAGGCAGGAGGTTCCAGGAAGGAGAGGCTATCCGGGGTACATGTACACCGACCTCTCGACTATTTACGAGCGTGCAGGAAGGGTTAAGGGAAGAAAGGGTACGGTTACCCAGCTTTCCATACTCACCATGCCCGGAGACGACAAGACGCACCCGATTCCGGACCTTACCGGATACATTACGGAGGGGCAGATTGTGCTCGGCAGGGACCTGCACAGGAAGAACATCTACCCGCCGGTGGATGTGCTGCCTTCGCTTTCCAGGCTCATGAGCCTGGGAATCGGCCCCAGCAAGACGAGGGAGGACCACAAGGGCGTTTCGGACCAGATGTACGCCGCTTACGCAACCGGGCGCGACCTCAGGAGCCTGAGCGCGGTCGTAGGAGAAGAGGCGCTCACTGACACTGACAGGAAGTTCCTGCGCTTCGCCGACGAGTTCGAGAACAGGTTCGTGCGCCAGGGCGCCTACGAGGACAGGAGCATAGAGCAGACGCTCGACCTCGGATGGGACCTGCTTTCGATACTGCCGGAAGAAGAGCTCAAGAGGGTGAAGAAGGAGCACATTCCCAAATATATGAAGAAGAAAGAGGAGAAGAAGGAGGAATGAGCGCAACGAAACCCGAAACGCTGAACGCGGAACGATGAATGGTGAAATACTTGGCAGATCAACCTAACCCGACGCGCATGGAGCTCCTGAAGATAAAGGACCGGATATCCCTTGCGAGGAAGGGGCACAAGCTCCTCAAGCAGAAGAGGGACGCGCTCATCATGGAGTTCTTCAAGATACTGAAGAAGTCCAAGGACATCCGCACCGAGCTGAACGGGAAGATGAAGAACGCTTACGCAGCGCTCGCAGTTGCGAAAGCCTACCACTCGGCATTCGAGCTCGAAGCGGTCTCTCTCGCAAACGCTCGCGTGATGGACGTGGACGTGCAGGTGAAGAATGTGATGGGAGTGAAGATTCCCAACCTCACTGCCAACATAGAGAGGAGGGAATACCCGAACAAGGGCTATTCAATCACAGGCACCACAGCGATGCTGGAGCAGTGCATAGAGGAATACGAGCAGGTCCTGGACATGGCCCTCCAGCTAGCTGAGACCGAAATAGCGATAAAGCGCCTCATAACTGAAATAGAGAAGACCAAGAGGCGCGTGAACTCGCTCGAATTCATCATGCTTCCGAGGCTGGAGGAGCAGAAGAAGCTCATCGCCTTCAAGCTTGACGAGCTGGAAAGGGATAGTTTCGTTTCGCTGAAAGTGATAAAAAGGAAGCTGGCGAAGGAAAGCAGCGGTTGACATGCCGTTCGGAGACGAAGAAACCCTGAAGCGCATACTTTCCGCGAAAGTTATCGCAGTGGTCGGGCTTTCAAAAGATGAATCCAAACCGAGCCACGACGTAGCAAAATACCTTCTTGCGCACGGAAAGATCATTATTCCTGTAAATCCTACTGCAGATGAGATTCTGGGGCAGAAATGTTACTCTTCGCTTCTTGCGATTCCTGGGCAGCTTGCAAAGCAGATAGAAATAGTGGACGTTTTCCGCAAATCCGAGGATATTCCTCAAGTAGCGCAGGATGCAATAGCCCTGAGGAAGAGGAACGCGAACGGAAAGCCGGAGATATTCTGGATGCAACTCGGAATCGTGAACGAATCCGCAGCGAAACCGCTCTCCGCCGCCGGGTTCAAGGTCGTGATGGACCATTGCGCGAAAATCGAGCATGCGCGCCTTTCAGCTGCTCCATAGCGTTTCGTTTCCTGCCGTACTCGCTACCCATACAATTAAAAACATTATTTTGGACTAACGTCCAATCTCCAAAGACAATTGAGGTGAAAACATGATAAAGAGAATAGGACCGCCTGCATTCCTTGCGGGTTTCGTGCTCTCGATACTGGCGGCGTTCTTCTGGCCCACCAACGGATCTGTGCCGCTCATCGTGGCGTCGCTCGGTATCCTGGTAGGATTGCTCAACATAGAGAACAAGGAAGTCCCGGCCTTCCTGCTCGCGACAGTCGCGTTCGCGGTATCTGCAGGCAGCCTGGGCGCGGTTTTCGGGCGCCTTTACGGCCTCGAGACTGCTGCACCGGTGTTCTTCAACTACATCGTGAGCTTCGTGGCCCCTGCTGCTGGCGTAGTGGCGTTCAAGCAGATCTGGATGCTCGCCAAGGACTGAATCTTTTTCTTCTTTTCTTCAATTTTTCCTAATCCTATGCCCTATTCAATATCCACAATCCTGATTTTCTCCAAGGTCTTTTCCACGACTTCCTTGAGCCCAATGTCCGCATCGAGCTTCTTCACGAATTCCGCATCAGCCCTTATTTCCGGATTCTCCACAGCAACGAGCGAACAGCAGTCCTTGTAAGGCATTATCGAAATATCGTAAGTCCCGATCTGCTTCGCCATGTCTATTATCTCCCCCTTGTTCATTCCTATCAGGGGGCGGAAAACAGGCATCTCCAGCCCGGAATTGACCGCGTAGATGTTCTCCAGCGTCTGCGAAGCGACCTGACCCAGGGAATCGCCGCTCACTATCGCCAACGCCCCTTCTTTTCTGGCCACTTCCTGCGCGAGAGCGTATATGAATCTCCTGAACATCACGAGCTCGTATTTCGGCGGTATGGCGAGCGTCTTTTTGTAGAATTCCGAATAATCAGCGAAGCATATCCGCGCGCCGTTCTGCCAGCGCGCAAGGGTTTTCGCAAGGCTTGTTATCTTGGATTTCTCCGCTTCCTCGGCGCTCGCGAACGGGTGGATGTGCAGGAACACCGCCTGCGCGCCCCTCTTCATGAGCATCCAGCTCGCGAGCGGCGAGTCTATGCCTCCTGAGAGTAGCACCACCACCTTGCCCGAGGAGCCGGCAGGCAGCCCTCCAGGCCCCCTTATCTTCTCGAAATGCACGAACGCCCTGTTCATCTGCATTATTTCCACGTAAACCATGACATCGGGCTTTTTCAGGTCCACCTTGCACCCGAACTTTTCGATAATTTTCTTTCCCAAATCCCGGCTGAAATCCATGGATGTGAACGGGAGCGACTTGTCCCCCCGTTTCGTTTCCACCTTGAACGTCTTGCCGTCCAGCGCTCCGCGTTCCGCAAAATATCCGAGCACGAATTTCTCTATTTCAGCCTTGTCCTTCCTGACCTCGTAGGCACGCGCGTACCATTCGACTCCGAAAGTGCGGGAAAGCGCCCCGCGGGTTTCTTCCTCTTCGCCTTCCGTCTCTATGTAAAGCCGCTTCTCTATCTTTTCCGCCTTCTTCAGTCTATCTCCGAGCGCCCTGCGGATGCTGGCGACCGCCTTGTCCTCGAACATGGAGCGGTTGCCGCCTTTTATCGAAATCTCGCTGAAATGGACAGTGAACAAAGCCATAGAAAACGCCTTATGTTATATGAGGTACGGATTATAAAATATCGACTATGGCGATCGCGCCGCTTTTCGGATCCTTCCTCACGCGCACCACCACGTCATACTGCTCTGCATTCTTTATCCGGTCCATGAGCGCGTCGTCTATCTGCGGATCCTCTATTTTCTGCCTGCCGTACACCTTGGCAAGCGCGCGCATTATCTTGGATGCGAGATGGGGCTTGTTGTGCAGCAGTTCGTATGAAGGCGGATTGAGCCTCATCAGCGCCATCCTGCCGACATCTTCCATTACCACGATTTTCACTTTCTTGTTTATCCTCACGAACGTGTGTATCTCGCTTATCGTCGTCGCTATCTCCTCGGCCACCGTCGGCATGCCCCGAGTCTTGTACCTTCCGTGCGCTGCCGGTCCGCGGCCGAACTCGTTCCTCTGGTGCATCGCATCCGTCCTGAGCTGGATCTCCACGTTCCTTAGCGCGAGCTTCACCCTCTCATCGTAGAGCCTGCGGCCGTATTCATTCCTGAACGCCGTCGCGAGCTGGGAGAAATCCCCTATCATGTGGATGGACTGGTAGGGGCGCGGAGGGTTCATGGGCGGGTTCTTTATGTAGTCCTTCTTCACCTTGACCTTCTTGCCCTTCTCAGGCCCGATGGTTTCGGGATCCGCGTATCTGAAGAATCCTGGCGCTCGCTCTATTTCGTCGAGCAGCCGGTAGACGCTTTTCTTGTTGTTGTTTTTTCCTGTGAGTATGATCCTGAGCGCGACCAGGTCAGACATGGCTTCCAGCCCCTTTAGGCCTTTCCTTAGAGGGACTTGCCATCTTTCCACGATCTTCCTGTATATGCTGTAAATGCTCTTTGCTCTCGTTTCGACATGGCCGTTTATACCTGCCTTAGCAAGGAAATCGGTGAACATGCGCTGGAGCCCTTCCACGACCTTCGCCATCTGCGCCTGCCCCCTATCCACGTCCTCTCCGTAGAAGCGCTTCTTCACAGCGCTGCACACCGTGGGCGCGAGCACCTCGAACGAAGCGTTGAACGCCTCGCCGCTCGCTGCGTGGAATCCCAGCCGTTTCATGATGTGGCCGTGCGCCATCACCTTTTCAGCGAGGAATCTGCGGTCGAGATTGAGCTCCATGCCGGCCATGAGCTGGAGCTTGTCCAGCTCGTCTATGAAGCGCGCGGCGTACTGGTCCTTGTGCACTATCGCGCAGGCGTAGTATTTGTTGACCTCATCTGCGGTGTAGAGCATGTTGTCAAGGGCCTTGATTTCGTAATAGTTCCTGAGCATGTCCTTTACCGGCTCCTCTAGCCCCTTGATTTCCCCGGGAAGAGACATGCGCTCGATGTTCTTGCCTTCGAGCCCGTGGTAAAGATAGAGCAGCGCTATCTTGAGGCTGTGGGTGAGGTCGAACGCTTTCATCGCGCCTTCTATGTAATGGCGTTCAAGGTATTCCCTGATTTTTTCCTTGTTCGGACCGACAATCCTGCGGTAATCCTTGTCTTCGTGCAGCTTGAGCTCTGCAAAGAGCCTTCTCGCTTCCGGCAGGTGTGCTAGCAGCATTCCCCTCTTCTGACCGACCTTCCACTGCCGTTTGAGGTATTTAACCATGTTTTAATATATGTCAACACTAGTTTAAATAGCTTACTGGATAATCTGGAAAATACTCCGACGTGCAGCTATTCTTTATAAACATTTCCCTCCATAATATAAAACATGACTACTCCGGTTGCAAAAAAGCCCTATGGAAGCAGATTAGAAGAGAAAACCGCTTCAGGCGTACGGAAAGAGCTGGACAGGTTCAAGTCTCTTGCGAGAAAATCGGACGCCGTGCTTCTGGAAAAGCTAGCGGACAGAAGGATTGAGGGCCCTGCGAACACAAAAACCCCTGTTATTGACCACTTGAATCCATCAAAAATCAAGCTCATAGTAGATGCGCTTGCAAAGGGGCAGCGCGTGGAGATTCCCTTCAGTTGCATAACCCAGGAAGCGGTGTCCAACCTGAATTTGCTCTTCGTTGTAGTGCCGGTTCCGGAAAAGAATTTGTATCTGGTGCGGAGCCTAAAATAGCCGCACCCTATGGCTTGAACTTCTTCAGTTTTTCGAAATCCAGGGTGGCGAAATAATCATCCACTGTCTCGGCACGCCTTATCTCCACGATCGAGCCGTCCGTCCTAAGAAGCAGCTCGGCTGACCTGAGCTTGCCGTTGTAGTTGAATCCCATCGCGTGCCCGTGCGCTCCGGTGTTGTGTATCGCCAATATATCCCCCTTTTCAATCTTGGGAAGCATGCGGTCTATCGCGAACTTGTCGTTGTTCTCGCACAGGCTGCCAGTCACGTCGTATTTTCCCGCAGGCTGCGCATTCTCCTTTCCGATGACGGTTATGTGGTGGTATGCGCCGTATAGCGCGGGTCTCATGAGGTTGGCCATGCACGAATCCAGCCCCACGTATTCCTTGTACGTGTGCTTGAGGTGCCTCACCCTCGTCACGAGCCAGCCGTAAGGGCCTGTGATGTACCTTCCGCACTCCATCACTATCCTCAGCCCGCCCAGGCCGTTGGCCTCTATGATGGATTTGTAGAGCTTCCTGATCTCGGAAGAAACGTATTCCACGTCCAGCGGCTCCTGTTCGGGCTTGTAGGGCGTCCCGTATCCGCCGCCGAGATTCACGAATTCTATCTTTATGCCGAGCTTCTTGCGCACCTCCACGACCAGCTCGAAAAGCATCCTTGCGGTCTCTATGTGATATTTTGGATCGAGCTCGTTGGACGCGAGCATGGTGTGCAACCCGAATCTCTTCGCCCCCTTCCTCTTCATTATCCCGTACGCCTCGAAAAGCTGCTCCTTGGTGAGCCCGTATTTCGCCTCCTTCGGGTCGCCTATTATCACGTTCCCGGTTCTCTCAGGGCCGGGGTTGTACCTGAAACATATCATTTCCGGTATGCCTGCGCTCTTCTCCATCGTTTCTATGTGGCTGATGTCATCCAGGTTTATTATCGCGCCGAGCTCCTTCGCCTTCGCGAACTCCTCCTCCGGCGTGTCGTTCGACGTCATCATCAGGTCCTCGCCGGTTATGCCCGCCTTTTCGGCGAGCAGCAATTCAGGAAGCGAGCTGGCATCAGCTCCGAACCCAACGTTCTTCAGTATCTTCATTATGAACGGATTGGGAAGCGCCTTCACTGCGAAATAGTTCTTGAACCCTCCGGGAACCCAAGAGAACGCATTGTAGAACTTCCTCGCGTTCTCCACTATCTGCTTCTCGTCGTATATGTGGAACGGCGTAGGGTGTTCCCTGATTATTTCCAGAGTCTTCTTCTTGTCAAGTGGGTACTTGTAAATCATCCTTACACCGTTGCATGGGCTGCACGCTGAAGCGTTGCGCCCGGTTGAAAAGTAGAAATTGAAAAGAATAAAAGGCTATCTCATAGCCGAGATGATCCGTTTTATCGCTCTGCCTCCTCTTCTGGGGATGCCGCTCTCCCTGACAATCTCCCGGACGATATTAGCGACCTCGCCGTTCATCTCGCTGTTGCCGTTGTATGCATACACGAGCCACGGAAGCGCGCTGTTTCCGGCTTCCCTCAGCTTTACGCGGGCGTATTCCCTGGAAGAGGTGTCTGCGCAGCCGAGTTTGCTGATCCAGTCCAAGACATCAAACTCCGATATCTGCTTCGTTTCCATTCCAACACCTCTTTCTACTGGTTTGCCGTTGCATCACTTGAGGAAATGTTTATATTTATAAGTTGTGTTATAAATGCAACAAACTGATTTCAATGGTGTTAGCATGGTAACTGTCGCGCACATAGTGGGAAAGCTCATAAGGGACGAGCCGATAATCGAGGACGCGCTCGCGAAGGACCTATTCAATTACTCCAAGCTGGCCGCCTATTTCCACCCCAAGGTGGAGAAGGAGATGGGCAAGCAGGTCAAGCTTTCAGCGATAGTGATGGCCATAGCGCGCCAGTCGGAGAAGATACGGGAGGACTATGAAGGCATGATTAGTAGGAAGACCTTCGCCCTGGCCGAGCTCGCGGTGCGCTCCGGGATAGCCGAGATAACGATCCAAAAATCCCCGTCGTGCTTCGAGAATCTCTCCGACCTGTACAGGATCGTGGACCTTTCCAGCGGCGACGTGCTCAACATCAACATAGGAGGAAGCGAAGTCTCGATAATCTTCACCGAACGATACATGGACGAGTTCAAGAAGGAGCTGCGGAACGAGAAGATAAAGATGGAGCTCAAGGGCCTTTCGGAAATCGCGATAAGGTTCCCCAAGGACTACCTTTACGAGCCAGGTTTCATCTACTCCATCACGAGGCATTTCGCGTGGTACGGGATAAACATAGTCGAGATCGTATCCACGCTGAGCGAGCTAATACTCGTGGTGAAAAGCGAGGATTCGACCAACGCATACAGCGCCTTGCAGGAGCTGTTCAGCCAGAAGAAATCCAAAAAGGATTAGATGCTTTCCACGACTTCGTTTATCCTTTTCGCGCCTTCTTCCAGGTCCTTTTCCGGCTTGGCGAACGAGAACCTCACCGCATTTGGGGCGTATTTGCCGAACAGGTATCCAGGAACAGCGAGCACCTTCTTTTCTATCAGCTTTTCCACAAGCGTTTTCCCGTCTATTCCCAGCTTGTCCGTGCGCGCGAAATAGTAGAATGTAGCTTGAGGCATCTTTCCTGGAAGGTTCTTTGTTATCGCATTAACGAACATATCCCTCCTCTTCTTGTATATCTGCCGCCTTTCCTCAATTCCCTTGGCGTCGTGGAGCAGCGCGTGCATCGCAGCGTCCTGCGTGAACGGCGCTACCGAGGTGCTCTGGTGCATCTGCACCTTCTTCATGCCTTCCACGATGTAATTCTCAGCTATTATGTATCCCACTCTCCATCCGCTCATCGCATAAGTTTTGGAGAAGCTGTTCACCACGGCCACGTTCTCCAGCCCCCATTTCCCCGCTGAGACGTGCCTGTTGTCGTCGAAGATTATCTTGTGGTAAGGCTCGTCGCTCACCAGGAGGACGTTTTTTTCTTTCGCTATTTCGGAGAGCCGCTTCAGCGCCCTCTCGTTGTACACTTCACCAGTAGGGTTCGAAGGCGTGGAGAAAATTATCATCTTCGTCCTCGGAGTTATCTTCCTCTCCACGTCAGCGACGAACTCGTCGGCGCTGTTCGCGTTCGCCGGAACCGGAGTCCCTTCAGCGAGCTTGACTATTTCCGTGTAGGACACCCACCCAGGATCCTGCACTATGACCTCGTCCCCTTTCTGGACAAGGCTCTGCATGAGCGCGTAGATTATCCCCTTCGCGCCGTGGCTTATCATCACGTTGTCCTTCTTCGAATCCACTCCGTATTCCTCTTTGTACCTCTGGGAGATCAGCTCGCGGAGGTCGTCGTTGCCCAAGGGAGCCGCGTACCTTATATTGCCTTTTGTCATGGCCTTGTATGCCGCTTCCTTGATGTGCGCCGGAGTGTCGAAGCCTGGTTCGCCCACGCTCAAATCCACCGTTTCCGGGGTACGCATGGAGAAAAATTTCGCGAAGCCCATCTCGATATTGGAAATCCTGCTAGTCTGGGGTAACATGCAAGAGGTTGCAAAAATAGGGTTTATAAATATGCCGCAGGCAATTTCGGCAAATGGCGAATTTCAGGCCGAATAGGCATTATTCGTATCTGGGATACGCTTCGATAAAGACGTCCTCGCCGAGCTTTTTCATACGTTCAATGCGCACATTCACTGCGCTTGCAAGCGTTTCCGCCCCCTTGCCTGCGAATGCACATTTTGCCTCCCTTCCTCCAATCAGTTTTGGGGCGCAGAATAGGATAAATTTATCCGCGAGCTTAGCATCCAGGAAGCTTCCCTGCACTTCCGCGCCTCCTTCCACCAACAGGGATGTTATGCCTCGTTCCCCGAGTTTTTTGAGCAGCGCTTCCAGTTCCACCCTTTCTTTTCCGCACACCAGCACTTCTGCCCCCTTCGCTTCCAACGCTGCCTTCTTTTCCCCGTCGAATCGTCCAGAAGTCGCAATGAGCGTTCCTTCCCCAACTACATTTGCGTCCAGAGGAATCCTGAGCGTGTCGTCCAGTATCACGCGCATGGGATTCCTTCCGCCCCTGATGCGCGCAGTAAGATGAGGATTGTCTGCAAGAACAGTGTTTATTCCCACCAATGCCGCATCATACCTGCTTCTGAGCGTGTGCGCGTATTTCCTCGCCTTTTCCCCAGTAATCCATTTCGAATCTCCCGTTCTTGTAGCTATCTTTCCGTCAAGGCTCATAGCTGCCTTTACGACCACGAACGGGATTTTGGTTTTCGCGTATTTGACGAAAACCTCGTTCAGCGCAAGGGATTCTTCTGCAAGCATGCCGCCCTCGACCTGTATGTTGTTTTTCCGCAGCTCCTCTTCTCCGCCTCCCTTCACGTTCGGATTGGGATCCTTTGCTGCGAACACGACTTTTCTTATTCCTGCCTCGATTATCGCCTTTGTGCACGGAGGAGTCCTGCCGAAATGGTTGCAGGGTTCCAGAGTCACGTACATTGTAGCGCCTTTAGCCTCACCTTTGTCTGCCAGGCTGTTGAGTGCCTCCACTTCTGCATGGGGCATTCCGGCTTTCCTGTGGAAACCTCGGCCGATTATCTCCCCGTCCTTAACTATGACTGCCCCCACATATGGATTCGGAGACGGATTCCCCTTCGCCGCAAGCCTGAGGGCAAGCCTCATGCAATCCAAATCATTCATAGAAGATGACCCATCTTCTCCCGTTTCGTCTTCAGGTAGGACGAATTGAACTTGTTGGGCTTCACCAGGAGCGAAATCCTATCAACAATCTCGATTCCGCCCGTCTTGAGCCCCTCCACCTTCTTGGGGTTGTTGGTTATGAGCCGCACCTTCCGCACTCCGAGCTTTTCCAGCATCTTAGCAGCCATCTCGTAAGTCCGTAGGTCTTCCTCGAATCCGAGCTGGTGGTTCGCCTCCACGGTATCAAACCCGCGGTCCTGCAATTCGTACGCCTTTATCTTGTTCGCCAGCCCTATGCCGCGCCCTTCCTGGTCAAGATATATGATGATGCCTGCACCTGCGCTCCTAATCAGCTCTATTGATTTTTTCAGCTGCTCCCCGCAGTCGCACCTGAGCGAACCGAAGACATCTCCGGTGGTGCATTTGGAGTGCACGCGCACCAGCACCGGCTCCTTTATCGTCCCGTAGATGAGCGCGAGGTTCTCGCTCCCGCACTCCTCGCAGGAGTGCACAGTGAATTCCCCGTATTTGGTCGGAAATGCAGCATCACTCATAATCTGATCACCTGATCGTTTTCGGTTTCCAATTGTCTGGTGACGATTGTCTCGTGAAATCTGTGGATTTCCCGATCCGGTCTTCGGTTTCCTTCTGCTTCCTCAACTCGTTTGCTGCCTTCACCGCAGCCTGCACCGCCCTTCTCGCGTAGCCCTCCTTCCGTTCCTCTGCCTGCGCAGCGTCAGCGACAGTTATGATGCCGAGCGTAATCGGCTTCCGATTTTCCAGGGAAAGCCCCATTATTGCGTCAGCAACGCTTTTGGATATTATCCTGTCGTGCATGGTCTCGCCTTTCTTCACGTAGCCCAGCGCAACCACTGCATCGTTTTTCTTGTCTCCGAGCAGCTTCTTCGCAGCAAGGGGTATTTCAAAAGCCCCTGGAACACGGAGCACCTGCCCGGCATCAGCGCCATTTTTCTTCGCCTCTTCAAGGGCGAAGGCGAGCATCTCGTCAGCGAACTTGCGGTTGAATTCAGCGACAACGAACGCGAGCCGCAGCGGCTTCTTCGCAGCAGGGTCTATGATTCCCTCGTTTTCCCTGCCCTGCCTCACTCCTTGTCCTGCGAGTTTCGTGAGTTCAGCGGGTTTCGTGAGCAGGAGCGCGGCGTTGTGCGCGTGCTTCCTAACCCTGTTGTCGAAGATTGAAAACAGCTCTTTCTCGTCCCACGCCTCGTTCTCGTGCACAAAAACCTCTATCACGTGCTTGCCTGTGGAGGCGCGTATCTGCATGAGCCCCAGCGACGCCTCGTGGCCGCAGAGCGTGTCTATAGGAGCGCCCCCGACCATCCCAAGGGCCATGCACGCTCCGCATCCCTCGTCAAGCAGCCTCTTGCATTCCGCAGGAAGGTCCTTTATTCCAGGTACCGTGGCGCGCACAACCTCTATGTTGGGATAATTCTTTCCCAGCTCGTCAAGTGCGATTTCGCCCATGTTAACTCGGGCAAACATCGTATCTACTATGCCAATTTTCGGTTTAGCCATAGATTTCATTCCCCATTATGAAAACGAATTTGTTCTTTTCCGCGTATTTTTCCGCGTCTTTCTTGGCGAGCGCCTTTCCGCTGCCGAGCATCTCGCACATCACGATTGTCTCTGAAAGTCCGCTTCTCTTTGCGAGCTCCAGCCCCAGTTCAGTGTGCCCCTTCCTCTTTTCCAACCCCCTGCCTATCAGGAGGAACACGTGCCCAGGGGAGTAGAAATTCGCCTCGAAATCAGCTCTGTTTCGAGTTTTCTCCATCTCGCGGATTGTGAGCGCCCTGTCCCTGTCTGAAATGCCCGTATAGGTCGTCTTGTGGTTCACAGCGAGGGAGAAAGCAGGCTCGTCGCCGTAAGCGGTCTTCTTGCACACCGCTTCGGAATATCCTGCCTTCCTGAGGATGTCAGTCATGAAAATAAGCCCGAGTTTTTCAGCCCGTTCCTTTGAAATGGCGAGGCAGATCAGCCCTCCTGCGTCCTTCCTGAGCCGCTCCACACTCTCAGCATCAGCGAACGAAGGGTGGAACATCAGGTCCGCCTCCCCTTCGCGCTCATCCCCGTCGTAAACCACGATGAAGCCTCCTTTTTTCAGCGCAGCTGCCGCTTCCTCGATTTTACCCATGAATAGCTATTGCATTTTACCTATTTATAGGTAATTACCAAAAAAAGAGTAAAATAAATATATTCATTTACTGGGATAAAATATGCGAGGGGTGAAGGGGA
>JBBITJ010000015.1:15968-20591 GCA_037440825.1 Microcaldota archaeon
AAGGGGACGAATTCCCCTATGACCTAGTCTTCGACGCATCGAAGACTGGTCCATCCGTCGGGCACTCCGACGGATTGGGGTTGTCCTACGCAGAGAAGGAGATTTGAACTCCTGAGCCCGTGAGGGCATATGCTAACTGGAATTTTTTCCAGGCATACGCGTTACCAGGTTCCGCCATCTCTGCATTGATAAGAGTTAATAATTACTCAACAGGTTTTTTTAAATCCTCCTTCTGCATGTGTATCCTTTCCGTCTTGATTACTATGCCGTGCCTGTTGGGGTCTATCTTTTTCGAATCCACGAGCGCGACGCCCATGCCCACGAATTCCCCTTTTTCCGAGTAAATCGCGACGCGCCCCCCTTTTTCGAAATCATCCATCCGCACTATTCCGGGAGCCGCGAGCCTCGCCCCGTTCAGCAGCTCCGCAACAGCGGAACCCTTCAAGAGCACCTTGGGATAAGTCGCGATGTATTCTTCTACAGGCAGGATCATGCTTCTTATCATGCTCTCGTCGCCCCTCGCCCTCCACAGCCAGAGCGCGTCGGCGAGGTCATGCATCTTCACCGCCTTTTTCTCTGAAATGTCCCCTACCGCGACCCTCCTCAATTCTTCCATCCTCGCCCCATCAACAAGTTTCCCTATGTCCTCGCACAGCGTCCGCACGTACGTGCCGGCCTGCGTTTTAGTTTCGAAAAGCACGAATTTTCCGTCCTGCTCGAGAAATTTTATGTAATATATGACGCGCCTGCGGGGAACCTTGCGCACAGCGCTTATCTTAGGCGGCGTCTGCGTTATTTCGCCCTCGAATTTTTTGAAAAGCTCCAGCACCTTCTCCTTGGGCTGCTCGTGCCTGAACTTGATTATTCCAATGTAGATTTTCTCCTTAGCGGCTATGTAATCCAGCAGTTTGGTCGCTCTTCCCAAAGCCACGGGAAGCACGCCGCTCACATTGGGATCAAGGGTTCCTGCGTGCCCCGCACGTTTGGCACCGAGCATCTTCTTCACTAGAGTAGTCACTTCGCGGCTCGTGAGCTTGGGCGGCTTGTCTATTATGATCACGCCCGATGCCAGAAGCTCCTCTATGCTCCGCACCATCATCACAAGAATAGAAATCCTGGAAAGAATAAAAAATGGTTATGCGGTCTTGGAAGTGGGCTCGAGGTGCATTATTGAGCACTTGCTCTCCTTGCCCTTGGCGTTCTTCACCATCACGAAGTTGTCGTCTATGACCTTGGTTATGGTCACTTCCTCTCCGGCGTCTACGCCCCTCTTCTTCACGCATATCCTTCCTGCTTCGATCGCTGCCATCTTAATCACCGTTGTTTTTTTCTTTTTGTGATTAAGAGCTGCCGCCATTTCCATGGCGGACGGATCTAAAAAATGCGAATCCATTGATGAGGATGCATTTTTTAGCAGCTCTTTTCACCTTTTCTTCTTGACTTCAATGAGCTTCATCACTATCTCGGCCATCTCGTCGGTGGTGAATTTCGACGAGTTGAAGCAGATGTCAAATCCGCTCGTGTCGAATATGTCCACCTTGTAGAGCTTGAGGTAGCGTCTGCGGTTCTGGTTCTCCCTCTCGCGGATGTGCTTCGTCGCTTCCGGGACCGTTAGTCCGTCCCTCGCAGCCACGCGCTTCGCCCTCACTTCCAGGGGCGCGAAAAGCCAGACGCGTATGTTCGCGTCCACCATCCAGGGCGCCAGCCACGTCGTGACGACGCAGTTGCCTTTGCTCGCCTCGCTTTTCACGTACGCGTCGAATTTGAGGTCCACGTTCTTGTCCTGCTCCGCCTTCCTCTGGAATTCCATCAGGGAGATTCCTTCCTTGTTCGCGAGGTCCTTGAACGATGGCGAGACGAGCGCATAATTGAGCTTCTCGGCAAGCACCCTTCCAAGCGTGGTTTTCCCGCTGCCGGCAAAGCCGGCAATAGCAATTATCATGCTTATCCTATCCAACGAGCTGCTGGACGTACTTCTTGTATATGAGGTCCACGTTGTCCATGGCCTTCGAGCCGCCCTTCACGCGCGCCGCCTCCTTTATCACGCGCGCCGTGCACGAGTGGCATAGGTGGCCTCCGAACTTCCTGGAGACGGATTTCTCAGTGGCAGAGCCCTTAGCAGCCACGCCGGCAAGGTTGTTCTTGCAGACTGCGCACGATGCCTTGGACTGCTTCCCCTTCAGGTAGACCTTCTTGGTTTTCCCGATGGTTTTCCTGCTCACTTCCCTGTATTTCGTAGACCTGTTCTTAGGCAATGGCATATCATAGCACCTGTTTTCAGTTTCACGTTTCTTCAGTTTCGCGTTTGGTTTCCTCCTTATTCTTCTTGAGCATGTTTTTTTCCACGAACGAAATCGCCGGATTGACGAATAGCCCGAGGATTACTGCGGAAAAGATGAACCAGCTCTGTGAATCATAAATCCTGCGAAGGTTTATTAAAGGTATTGTGACGGGCAAATCGACGTAGAAACGGGTGCCGTTGCTGAACGTGGCGACCGCGCGGTTGGCGTTCTCGGGCGCCTTGGCGCTTACGGTGACCTGCTCACCGTCCGAATACGTCTCTTTGGACGTGAAAACGTCCATGTGCGAGCCGGTCGTTTGTATCCACTCGATCTGCTCAGTTTTCTCCCCGATGAAGAATATCGTCTGGTTCTGTGCAACTTCGTTCTCCCCGTTGTACGCCTTCACGGTCACGTACCAGAATCCGGAAGTTGCATTCTCGAGGGCGAACGAGCCCACGTATTCATCCCCTGTCTTGGTGAGGTTTATGGAGAAATCGTCTTTCGGGTAAGGGTCGAGCTGCCCTGCAACCCAGGTGAACGCGAAGAATATTATCAATACGACTGCCATCATCTTCATCTGGCCTATCATCATTTGGTTCATCTTGGGCATGAGCTGCTCGTTCATCTTCATTACTTCGTCCATCCTGCGCTTGTCGTTGTTCTTCGCGGCCTCCTTGTATGCCTCGTTGAGCTTCTTGGACTGCTCCTGCACCTCCTTCATGAGGTTCTGGTCCATGAGCTTGCGCTGCGCAAAGCGTATCGTGACCGCGTAAATGAGCGCCAGCCCAGTCAGCACGTAAAAGAATGTTTCCCCGTCCATATGGATACCGTTTAATCAAGAACCTGCGCGAACTTCTCCACTGCCTCGGAGAGCTTCTTGTCGTGGTTCATCACTATCATTGCAGGTGCTCCGGAGAATGCGGAATAAGCGGCGAGGTACGCCTTGTTCATCTGGTCGTGCTCGATTATGTCCTCCTTCTTCACTTCGCGCGTCCGCGTGGAATCGTTCTTCCTCCTGTTGAATATTTCGTCTATGTCAGCGGAAAGGAGCACAAGCCGCTCGACCTTGAGCTTCTTGAGGAGCTCGAACGGCAGCCCGGGAAGGTAGCCGTTGGGCGTCTGTATCGAGCAGTGGGTATCAAGTATCGTCTTTCCTTCCATCGCTGCGAGCTTCTGCGCCACGGCTTCCTGCACCTCCTTCTGCTGCGCTATCGAGGCCTTGCGCATCGCGTCGCGGTTCTGCACATTGTACTTCTCCTTGAATATTTCGAGCATGAGGTCTCCGTAATTAACTATCCTGTAATCCGGCCTCTTCTCTTCTATCGCCTTGAGCACGGAGCTCTTGCCCACGCCTGGAACGCCCATCAGTATTATCATCATTTTCACCTCGGGAAGCCGACTGCGGTTTCCAGTTTCCGGTCTCCAGTTTCGGTAGTTCGAGACTGGAAACCCAAGCCAGGAAACCCCTTATGCTTCATCCGCAACCTCATGCCTCAAGAGAGCATCCCCGCCATCTGCGGGTATATCTCGAACACCTTCATCTTCTCGAACTCCTCGTACATCTTGTAGAGTATGCCGACGGTAAGCAGTATTCCTGTCCCCGTTCCCAGCGCTCCGGTAAGGTCCGCGAGGCCTGCGAGCAGCCCTACTGCCGCGCTGCTCACCAGTATGAGCGGAGATATGTAGTCGTTGAGCCGCTTCTCCACTATCCTTGGGTCCCTGCGGTAGCCGGGAATCTGCAATCCAACACTGTTGAGCTGGTTCGCGACGCTCTTTGCGTCCATCCCGCTGGTCTCAGACCAGAACACTCCGAAGAGCATGGAGACCAGTACGAGGAAGGTTATGTACGTGATCGCGTGCACCCATTCCGGAATGCCGAAAATCGGCGTCGTTGCAGTGGAAAGGAAATTCCAGTGCGCGAGCGTGCCCTTGGTTGCGAAAATAGGGGTGATGAAATAGAATATCCCGTCGTGGAGGAAGTGGTCGGAACCCACGTAGCCCAGGTACGTGGCGACGTTCCGCCCTCCTATCTCCCAGTTCTGCCCAGCGAGCGCGGAGAGCATGGGCGCGGAGAAGAGCTGCACGTTCAGCAGCAGCGCCGATGCGAAAATAACCGGTATGTTGGATACGTAGAAGAACTTCAGCGGCAGGTTCTTCGCTATGCCCCTCGCTGCCTCGTACGCTATCGGTATCTCGACCTTCATTCCTTCCGCGTAAACCACTGCCATGAATACAAGTATCGTGAATACGAACGGCAGGAGCACCAGAATGGCTTGGGGGATCGCATCAGCCCCTCCTCCCACGAGCGTTTCGGTCACTCCGTTCTCCCCAAACACGAGGT
>JBBITJ010000016.1:0-10405 GCA_037440825.1 Microcaldota archaeon
TGTTCGGCAACGCGCTGAGCTTCGACGGCACCAACTACATATTAGTTCCGGACGCGCCCCAGTTCCACGTTGTTTCCTGGACGCTGGAGGCGTGGGCGAAGCCAAATTCTTGGCCTTCAAGCGATTACGGTACCGTAGCAGGGAAAGTGGGAAGCTGCAGCGACGCCGCGATCGGTTTCAAGGGCAACGGCAGCGTGGTAGCGTTCCCCTCGCGCTCCAGTGCAGCTGACGTGCCTGCAGTCGGCCGCCCATGCAAATATTTTTAAATAGTTTATTCACATATAAGAAGAGCGAATAATTCTACTCAACGAGAATTAATGAGCTAAAGTAGGTGCTCGACACCTTCTCCGCCGCATGGAGAAAATCGAGATGTAAAACCGGAAATCACATGGTGAATCGATGGCAGAGAAAAAAACTGAAGCTAAAAAGGACACAAAGGACGCTCCGAAGGAGGAGCCGAAGAAGAAATTCGGGGAGAAGGAGACGCCCCGCGCCAAGAAGCAGGAGGCGAACATAAAGGGAATCAAGAGGATTGCGGGCAAGGACGTGAGCGGAGACTACAAGCTCACAAAGGCACTTCTCAGGGTGCGCGGCATCGGCACCACGCTCAACCGCGCAGTAGCCAAGATAATAAACAAGAAGCTCGGCATCACGCCAGCGACTCAGGTCGGAGACCTGAGCGATCAGCAGATCGAGGAGATCGACAAGATCGTCACCTCGCTCCACAAGCATGGAGTGTTCGAGTACATGCTCAACAGGCGCAAGGACGTTTCCGAAGGCGGGAACAAGCACGTCATAATGAACGACCTGATCTTCGCGAACAAGCAGGACGTGGACAGGGAAAAGAACGTTTACAGCTGGAAAGGCTACAGGCACGCATACGGCCAGAAGGTGCGCGGACAGAGGACCAGGAACACGGGACGCGTGGGAATGACCGTCGGTGTGCTCAGGAAGGCGATACTCGCCCAAGCGAAAGCGGCTGCGCCAGCAGCGGCAGGAGGAGCGGCGCCAGCAGCGGGCAAGCCCGGAGCCGCAGCGGCCAAGCCGGCAGAAAAGAAATAGGTGGATTGAATGGGAGACCCGAGGAAGCTCAAGAACAAATACTCAAAGCCGAAGAAGCTCCTGGACAAGGCCAGGATTGAGGAGGAGAGCAAGCTCAAGTACGCGTATGGACTCAAGAACATGCGCGAACTTTGGCTTGCATCCCAGGAACTCAAGAAGTCCAGGCGCGAAGCGAGGCGCCTTCTCTCCCTCACCGAGTCGCAGAGGAAGAGCGAGGAGGGAATAGTGCTCTCCAAGCTCCAGAGGCTTGGAATACTTGACGACAAAGCCAAGGTCGAGGACATACTTTCGCTCACGGTGAAGGACATGCTCGAAAGGAGGCTCCAGACCCGCGTGTTCAGGAAAGGGCTCGCCAAGACCATGGCGCAGGCGCGCCAGCTCATCACCCACGGCTTCATCGCAGTGGGCGATAGGCGGATAAACGTCCCTTCGTACCTGGTGAGCGGAAAGGAGGACGAGGGCATCAGGCACTACAAGAAGATCGAGATAGAGCACAACTTCATGCAGGCAAAGCCGTCCGCTGAAGCGGCCAAGCCCGCAGAAGCCAAGACCGAAGCGTGATTCTTATGACTGAAAAGATCGAAACCAAGGAACCTGCGGTTGCAAAGCCTGCCGAAGCACCGGCTGCGGCACCTGCTGCAGCAGCTCCGGCTGCACCTGCACCAGATCCACGGAAGAGGGGCAAGCTCGCAATAGTGCATGTCTATTCGTCCAAGAACGACACCATAATAACCGCGACTGACGTGAGCGGCGCAGAGACGCTAACGTGGGCCAGCGGCGGAATGATGGTGAAGTCCGACAGGGAGGAAGGAAGGCCGTACGCAGCCATGCAGGCCGCAATCAAGGTCGTGAACTCCCTCAAGGAGAAAGGAGTGACGAACGTGCAGATCAAGATAAGGGCGCCGGGAGGCAACCAGTCCAAGACTCCGGGCGGAGGAGCCCAAGCGGTCGTCCGTGCGATGGCCAGGATGGGCATCCGCATAGAGAGGATAGATGACGTCACCCCGATACCCACCGATTCGATGAGGAAGAAGGGAGGAAAGAGAGGAAGAAGGGTGTAATCCCATGAAGATAAACTTCACCAGGGAGGACGGGAACAAGCTCCAGTTCGAGCTTTCGGACACGACCACTGCGTTCGCGAACGCGGTGCGCCGCTACATTATGAACCGCGTGCCAGTGATGGCGATAGATAATGTGACGTTCTACGAGAACACGTCCTCGCTTTTCGACGAGTTTGTGGCGCACAGGCTCGGACTGATCCCGCTGACCACTCCGAAAGGCGTTCCGGCTGACTCCGAAGTGATGTTCTATCTTGATGCGAAGGGTCCGAAGATGGTCTATTCTTCGGAGCTCGAGACCAAGGACAAGGACGTCAAGCCTGCGAAGGACAAGATTCCGATAGTCACGCTCTCCAAGGACCAGTCCTTGAGGCTGGAGGCGAAAGCCAAGCTGGGCACGATGGACAAGCACGCGAAATTCCAGCCCGGCCTCGCGGCTTATGAGATCGCTGACGGGACCTACAAGTTCATCGTCGAGTCCTTCTTCCAGATGCCTCCCAAGGAGCTCGTCTCCCGCGCGCTCGTTGCGCTCGAGGACGATATCTCGGAGCTCTCCAAGGAGCTCGAGAAGGCGGGCAAGAAGAAAAAGTAGTTCTTTTTTAAACTCTTTTTACGTAGTCAATCAATAAATGCGTCCAGAACTTCTGAACGCCTATGCAAGGGTGGCAGCGCTATGCAAGCCATTTCCCTGCATCATGAACCGTAAGGTTCCAGGTCTCCAGTCGCCAGTTGCGACTGTCTCGAAAAGTTGCGTGGCAACTTTCCGATCGGGTTTCCAGTTTCGTCGTCACGGAACGGGGGACAGAAGACAAGAACCACAGGCGTGTTCAAAACTCGGAACACGAAACACATAACATTTCTTGCAGGGGTGGCGGAGCCCGGTCAAACGTGCTAGCTTGAGGGGTTAGTGGCCTAGCGCCTGCGCAGGTTCAAATCCTGCCCCCTGCAATTTTTCTCACGCGATCGTAGTCTAGTGGTAGGATTCAAGCCTTCCAAGCTTGTGACCCGGGTTCAAACCCCGGCGATCGCATCAGAAGAACCAGGGGAAACTTATTTTCTGATATCTTGCGTTTCCCCCAGTTCTCTTTACATTCCCGCCTCCCTTCCAATCACGGTCGCTACGCTCCCTGGCATTTCCGCTGTAAAAATAGACTACTTCATCTCCTTTATTCCCTGCTTCAATACAGTAAGGGGAAGCATCGCACACTTCACTCTCGAAGGGTTTTTGCTCAAATCAATTCCGATAAGCGTGAAAATCTCCTTCTGCCCCATCTTCTCTATTTCAGAAATCTTCTTCCCTTTGATATGCCCTGCAAGAAGGGAAGCCGAAGCCGTGCTTATCGCGCATCCATGGCCCTTGAACTTCGCGTCAGCAACCTTCTCCCCATCCAGCTTCACGAACATCTGCACCATGTCTCCGCAGGAAGGGTTGTAATCCGTCTTCTTCACTTCAGCGTCAGCTATCTCGCCGAAATTCTCGGGTTTTTTGTACAATTCCAGAATCCTCTCCATATAGATATCCATGAGAATCACGAGAACAGCTTCTTCGCCTTCGCCAATCCGGAGCAGAGCGCGTCTATGTCCTTCTCATCATTGTAGATGTAGAAGCTCGCACGCGCGCTGTTCTCTATGCATAATTTCTCGTGCAAGGGCTGGGTGCAGTGGTGCCCCGCCCTTATCGCCACCCCTTCGGAATCCAGCACCTGCGCCAAATCGTGCGGGTGCACGCCCTTCATGGTGAAAGCGATAAGCCCAGTCCTCTTCTCAGGGTTCTTTGGCCCGAGAATCGAAATCCCTCCTACTTCATCCAGTTTCTCCATCGCGTACTTGAGCAGCCTCAGATCGTGCTTCCTCACGTTCTCCATCCCTATCTTTTCCAAGTAATCGATAGCAGAAGCGAGTCCAACGACCCCTTCCACATTCGGGGTTCCCGCCTCGAATTTCGCCGGAGGATCGGCCCATTTGCTTCCTTTCTCATGCACTTCGGAGATCATCTCCCCTCCGTAGAAGAATGGCTCCATCTTCTCCAGTATCTCGTATTTCCCGTAAAGCACGCCTATTCCCATCGGACCGAGCATCTTGTGCCCTGTGAAAGCGAAGAAATCTACGCCTATCTTCTTCACATCGACCTTCATGTGCGGGACGCTCTGGCTTCCGTCAGCAACGAAAACCCCGTCCCCTTCATGCACTATATTCGCCATCCTCTGCACGTCGTTTAACGTTCCCACGACGTTGGACGCGTGCACCACTCCTGCAATAGCGGCGTTTTCCAGCTTGGAAAGCTCGCTGTCCGGAATGGTCCCTTCCTTGTCAACGTACATGATCTCCAGCTTCGCGCCCTTCTTTTTGGAAACTACCTGCCACGGGACGAAGCTGCTATGATGATCCATCACACTGGTTGTAACGCGCTCCCCCTTCTTCACAGCATTCATCCCATACGCGTACATCACCAGGTTGAGCGCTTCGGTCGCGTTCTTCGTGAAGATTATCTCCTCGGGTTTCGCGTTTATGAACTTCGCGATGCTCTTCCTCGCTTCCTCGTACGCGAGCGTCGCCTCCTCCGCGAGCGTGTACACGCCCCTGTGCACATTCGCATTATGATTCTCGTAGTAATCGGTTATGGATTGGATGACCTGCTTAGGCTTCTGCGTCGTAGCAGCGTTGTCCAGGTAAACGAGCCTCTTTCCATTGATCTTGCGCGCAAGTATGGGAAAATCGCCCTTCAACTTATCTGCGTCAATCATGTTCTACTGCCTCATCCACTCGTATCCCTTCTTCTCTATCTCCTTGGCGAACTTCACTCCTCCTGACTTCACTATCCTGCCGTCCATCATCACGTGCACGGAATCCGGCTTTATGTATTTGAGTATGTTCGCGTAGTGCGTGATTATCAAGAACATCCGTTTCCCGTCCCGCGCTTTATCTATCGCCTTCGCCACGGTTTTCAGCGCATCAACGTCCAGCCCGGAATCGATCTCGTCCAGCACAACGAGCCGAGGAGAAAGGGAAAGCATCTGCACGATCTCGCTCTTCTTCCTCTCCCCTCCGGAGAGCCCCGTGTTCAAATCTCTGGAAAGGAAAGAGGAATCCATCTTCACTTCCTTCGCGTGCTTCTCCAGTTCGCTCCAGAACTTCATTATGTCCGCATCAGCCTTCCCAATCGCACCTTTGGCTTTCCTTATGAAGCTGCGCAAACTGACCCCTTCAACAGCTACGGGATTCTGGAACGCAAGGAACACTCCTCTCTTGGCCCTCTCGTTCGCAGGCATTTTTGAAATATCCGTGCCGTCCAGCCCTATTTTCCCTGAAAGGATGTATCTTGGGTGCCCTGCAATCGAATAGCTGAGCGTGGTCTTCCCGCTTCCGTTCGGGCCCATTATTACATGCACCTCTCCGTCAGCCACGCTGAGCGAGAAGTTGCGCAATATCTCCTTTGAATCCGTTTTCGCATTCAGCCCCTCTATCCTGAGCATTTCAAAAGCACCTTCAAAACTATGCATTATTTCGTTTATTAATCGTTTTGCATGCGTATTCAGCACGTATTTAAACACTATTATACACTAATAACCATATACATTTGCCAGTGGTTCTGATGGACGCACTTGTTTGGAGAAGGACCCGCCTGCGCCCCGTAATGAAGGAAATGCTCGAAAAAGGCGCATGCAGATAAGCAGCCCTCCTGATAAAAGGGGCTGATAGGGAATAAAATACAGGAAATATTCTCCCGGTTCGGGCCGGCAGTAGAATTCCTCATAGGCGCACCAGCATTCATAGGCGAGGCGTGGAAAGACGAGGTAATGAAAGCGTTCAGGCGCTGATTTTTTAAATTCCTGAATCCGAATCCTTTTGCATGGTCGAGCCAGACTTGTCCAAATACTATTTCAAAACCCCTGAAAAGCCCGTGTTCAGGCTTCCGAAGGGGCTGAGCGAGAATACTGTAAAGGAAATCTCGGCTGAGAAGGGCGAGCCAGACTGGATGCTCAAGAAAAGGCTGGATGCATACAATCTATTCGTCCGCCTCCCCATGCCCGCCTACGGCCCGGATCTCTCGCATCTGGACTTCAACGAGATAACATATTACATAAAACCCAGCCAGCAGAAGGCGCGGAAATGGGAGGATGTTCCGAAGGAGATAAAGGACACGTTCGAAAAACTCGGAGTACCTGAATCCGAACGCAAGTTTCTCGCCGGAGTGGAAGCGATGTTCGAGAGCGAGGCGGTCTACCATGGCTTGCGCAAGGAATGGGCTGAGAAAGGCATCATTTTCACGGACACAGATACCGCTGTGCGCGAATACCCGGAAATTGTAAAGAAGCATTTCGGAACCGTGGTTTCCCCTGCTGACAACAAGTTCTCGGCCCTGAACACCGCAGTGTGGAGCGGAGGCAGCTTCCTCATCATTCCTAAAAACGTGAAATTGGAAATCCCTGTGCAGGCGTATTTCCGCATAAATGCAAAAGCGTTCGGGCAATTCGAAAGGACGATGATCGTATTGGAAGAAGGCAGCAAAGTCCATTATACAGAGGGTTGCACCGCGCCTATCTATTCAGAAGCTTCCCTGCACGCAGCAGTGGTGGAATGCATCGCGAAGAAGGATTCGCACCTTCGCTACACCACCATACAGAACTGGAGCACGAACATCTACAACCTCGTCACGAAAAGGGCGTTCGCTTACGAAAATGCGCTCGTGGAATGGGTGGACGGCAACATAGGTTCAGGGATAAACATGAAATATCCCGCAGTCTATCTCAAAGGCAGGAACTCCCGTGCTGAATTCCTCTCCATCGCCTATGCAGGCAAGGGGCAATACCAGGACGCAGGCGCTCGCGCGATCCACGAGGCGCCTGACACCACATCAGTGATAAACAGCAAGAACATCGCCAAGAACGGCGGCATTACCGCATTCCGGGGCACGGTGCGTTTTTCCCCTGAAGCGAAAGGCGCCAAGAGCAGCGTGAAGTGCGACGCCCTTCTCCTAGATTCCATTTCGAAGAACATCACCCATCCCGCCTTGCAGACTTCCCAGCCGCACGCCACGCTCACGCATGAGGCAAGAGTAGGAAAAATAAGCGAGGAACAAGTCTTTTATCTCATGAGCAGGGGGCTTTCCGAGGATGAAGCCACATCCCTTATAGTGCTCGGATTCATAGAGCAGTTCATGAAGGAGCTTCCGCTGGAATACGCAGTAGAATTCAACAGGCTCGTGCAGCTCGAAGTGGAAAAGAAGCTGGGATAATGATGAAAATTTACAATTCGAAATGGAGCGCCGCAGAAACGGACGGCAATTCGGTCAGGGTTCCTACAGGCAAATCCGCCTCTGTTCTAGTCGTGCATCAGGCAGGAAAGAATTCGCTCTCCTATGAATTGGGCGCAGGCTCCACCCTGATTCTATTCAATTTCTATGGAAAAGGGTGCGAAGTCCGCAGCAGCTTCTCGCTTTCCGAGAACAGCAGGCTGGAAATCCGCGACCTCTTTACAGGGGGCGCTAAAGCCGACATCTCGATTCCAATGGAGAAAAAAGGGTGCATGTTGGATCTGCTCGCGAAAGGGATAATAGAGGACAAACAGTTCTCATCCTATTCCGCGCTCGCGTCCGTAGGGAAGCACGCATCAGGCGCGAACGTCAATTTGGAGGAGCATGCTTATCTATTGGGCGAAGGCGCGCGCGCCACTCTCGTTCCCGGTTTGGAGATCATCAATAACGACGTGAGCGCAAGGCATGCGTCCAGCATGCGCGAGCTGGACGAGGAACAGCTCTTCTATCTGATGAGCAGGGGGCTTTCCAGGGAAGAGGCGAAAAATGAAATCCTTTCAGGCTTCGTGATGCATGAAAAGGAGAGGGTAAAGGAGCTGTTCGGCTACAGCGTGGAACTATGAAAGTTCTTGTGTTCGGAAACCCTCTGGTTCCAGAAGACTCCCTTGCGCTCAAAGTCGCGGAAAAACTTAAAGGAAATTTCGAATTCAAAATCCTAGAAGCAGTGGAAGATATAGAAAATGAGGGCAGGAACCCGGTAATCCTGGACGTTGCGGAAGGCATCAAAAAACCCGTCCTCATCTCGGATTTGGAAAAGCTCCATACGAACCCTATCTACTCCATGCACGATTTCGACATCTCGCTCGCGCTCAAATTGCTAAAGAAGATAGGAAAAATCGATTCGGTGCGCATAGTAGCCATTCCAATCGGCTATCCCATGGAAAAAGCGACAAAAGAATCCGAAAAGCTCCTCAATTCCCTCTAGCTACCTCCACTTTACTTTCAAAAAGTTGGTAGCGCAGCTCATGCAGGGATCGTACGCCCTTATGAGCATCTCCATGCCCCTCTTTATCTCGTCCTTATTCGCCCCTGCATCCAGCTTCTCCTGCACCACCTGCCCCAGATCCCTCTCCATTTTCACTTGGTTTTGCGCCGTAGGTATGACCAGATTGGCGTATTCTATCTGCCCTCCGCTGTTCGTTATTATCTTATGGTAAAGCAGCCCCCTCGGAGCTTCAACAACCCCTATTCCGACGCCCTTCCGTATCTGCGCCTTCTGCACAGGCTCCTGTTTGAATTCCATCGTTTCGAGCATCTCTATCGAAACATCTATTCCGTGCACAATTTCTATTGCCTGCGCCACGTTATTGTCGAACATGTTGAGCGACGGAAAACGCCCCAGGTATTTCTTCACGTCTTTCTTCGTTTCCCTGTGGAGCGCCCTCTTGTTGTAATTCATCCTAGCCAGCGCGCCAACTATGTAAGGCTTGTCCTTGTAGGTGAATCCCCTAGCTTGCGAATAAGGTATGACCACCTTTTCCAGGTAATGGTCGAACGCGCTTTTGAGTATGCATCCCTGCCCGTCCCCGCATATTTCCCCCTGCACGTAATCGTAATCGTCATTGGTGAGCGCAACGAAATAGGTGTCGGATTTGAGCTTGAAATCCGCATTAGCGAATATCTCTATGAATTCCAGCGCGGCTTCCCTCACCTTCTTCAGCTCGGCTATGCTCTTCTTCACGTCCTCGTTCGTGGGCACCCTGAGGAATCCGCCCACCAATGGAAGAGGGGAGTGGATTGCCCTCCCTCCTATCATGGTCGCGAGCCTGTTCCCCGCGCCCTTCACTTCGAACGCCTTGTGGAGCAGCTCATGCTGGCTTTCGTCGAATTCCAAAACCGAGTCCTTGTTGAAATAATCCGGAAGGCAGAATAGATAGAGGTGCATTGCATGGTCCCTTATGTACGTGCCGTGCATGAGCAGCTTCCTCATATCCACGGTCTGCTCGCTCGGAACCAGCTCGAACGCGTTCTCCACGGCTTCTATTGACGCGAGCATGTGCGCCACGCTGCACGTTCCGCAAATCCTCGAAAGAGTTTGAGGCGCAGCGAGCGCATGCTTCCCTATTATTGCCTCACTGAAGAACCTCTTGTTCTCGCTTATCACCAGCTTGGCGTCCTTCACCTTGCCTTTTTGCACCTTCACTTCGAGCTCGGCATGGCCCTCTATCTTGCTCAGGTCCTCCACGCCTATGGAGAAATCAGCGTCAACTTCATGCATAGGTGTTCCCAGTCTTCGGTTTCCCGTCTTGCCTCATCATTCTACTCCGAATTCCTTCAAGTACTTGTCCATTATCGCCAGAAATGTTTTTTCGTCCATGGGGCAGCCGGGCACCTCCATGTCCACATTGACGAATTTCTTCACAGGCTCCACTTTGTCATTCAGCCCGTGCAATTTGAGGAACGGCTGTATCTTCTCCATCTGCTCCTCGCTGAACGTGTTACGCTGCGCCGAAGGCAATCCAGTGACGGCGCACGCTCCGACCGCTACGAGCTTTTTGGAATTGGCGCGTATCTTCTCCAGCTTTTCAACCTCCTTCTTCCCGCTTATCGCGCCTTCCACGAACGCCACGTCCAGGTCCTTCAGCTCGTTTTTGGACCTGAGCATCTTCGCGTGCACGAAATCCAGCTTCCTTATCCATTCCGCGTGGCGCTCGTTCATCAGCTCTAGGAACACGATTGTATTGTCCTCTGAACAAGTAAATGTAAACCAGCCTACGCGGAGTTTTTTCTGCATGCCTGCGCTTCTCAGATAACTATTTTAAGCACTTCTGGTCGAGTAAGCGCTTGCCATGAAAGACGCGCACATAGCGGGCGTAATGAAGAGCCATTGCTGCAAGGCAGTTTTCATCCTCGCCTTCTTCGGAGCTTATTTCCTCGTCCCTGAGAAGGTCTTCTACGACGGCTACGCAATCCTCGGATTTGCGTTCATGCTGTCCTTTGCGGCAGTGTTCACCTGCCTGATAAGGAACCT
>JBBITJ010000016.1:10505-13404 GCA_037440825.1 Microcaldota archaeon
TTTATGTCCAGCGTTATTCTGTCAGCTGCGATGAACCCGCCGTTGAACTTCTTGGCGAGGTCCCTTATTTCGATTACACCTATGAGAAAACCAATTAAATCATTCCCACGAATCCGTTCATATGTGTTATGCAATTCCCGGCCTAGTCGTAAGGGTGGATGGCCACCAGGCCACCATAGATTACTTCGGGGAAAGGAAGACCGCCCTGGCTGAGCACGGGATAAAGCCCGGCGATTACGTATATGCGCAGGGCGGCGTAGTTGTGGACACGGTTCCGGAAGCGCAAGCCAAGAAGATCCTGCAATTCTGGGAAAAGAAGTTCTTCGAATTGAAGAAAAAGGACGACGAGATTTCAAAGGCGAAGCCTGCAAGCCTCAAATTGGAAGCCATCTTTTCCAAGATCAGGAACTCGAAACCATTGGGCAAGGACGAGCTGAATTATCTGCTTTCCTTGAAAGGCGCGGACGCGGAAGCCCTGCGCTCGTTCGCGAATTCGCTAAGAAAAGAGGAATTGAAGAATTCCTGCTGTGTGCACGGGATAATAGAATTCTCAAATCATTGCGGAATGAACTGCCTCTACTGCGGAATAAGGGCAACGAAGAACATGAAAAGATACCGGATGAGCGAAGGCGAAATCGTATCTGCGGCGAACCGCGCAGTGAAATTAGGATTCAAGGCGCTCGTGCTCCAAAGCGGGGAGGACAAGTGTTACACAAGGGAGATGCTCGCAAGGATAGTGGAAAAGATAAGGAAAATGGGCGTGCTCGTGTTCCTCAGCATAGGCGAGCGGGATTTGAGGACGTACGAGGCGCTCTACGAAGCAGGTGCAAGGGCGGCATTAGTGAGGTTCGAAACCGGAAACCCGGATCTCTACACCAACTGGAGGCCCGGAAGGAAGCTGGAAGACCGGATACGGCTGATAAAAAAGCTGCAGGAACTCGGCTATTTGGTATCAACAGGCTTCCTAATAGGCCTGCCTGGGGAGCAGGAAAGCGATTTAGCGAACAATATCCTTCTCACGAAGCAACTGGGCACTGACATGTACTCTTTCGGGCCATATATCGGGAAAGGGCACGTTGCGGATCTGGATAGGTGCCTGAACGCGATTTCAGTGGTGCGCTTAGTGGACAAGGAAGCCAAAATATTGGTGACTACTGCGCTGGAAACCGTTTCTCCTCATGCGAAGAGACTGGGCCTGCTCGCAGGAGGCAATTCGCTGATGATAGACGTCACGCCTGAAAAGTACGCGAAGCTTTACCAACTTTACCAGGGGAAATACAAGGATAGTGCGAAAGAGGTGCGCGAAACCCTGGACCTCCTGAACTCCCTAGGGCGCGCCCCTGCTGATCTGGGGATATGATGGACATAATAAATGGAAAAGAGATAGAATCGCTCGTCAAGCTCTCTGATGAAGCGAAGGCAGAATCCATAATTTCCAAGTCCCTCGAACTGAAAGGGCTTTCACAGGAGGAAGCCGCAATCCTGCTCAACGTGAAAAATCCCAAACTGCTGAAAAAGATGTTCGCAGCAGCGCGCAGGATAAAGGAGTCCATATACGGAAAGAGGCTCGTCTTCTTCGCACCACTCTACTTGACGAACGCATGCGTGAACGACTGCCTCTACTGCGGGTTCCGCGCATCAAACAAGAATCTGAAAAGAAAAGTACTCACGCAAGCGGAGATAAAGGAGGAAGCCCTCGCATTGATAAAAGAGGGGCATAAGCGCCTCCTTCTCGTCGCAGGCGAGCACCCAATTTTCTCTAATATCTCATACCTGGAAAGCGCGATAGAAACTGTCTATTCTGCGAAATACAGGAATGGAGAAATAAGGCGAGTAAACGTGAACGTCGCCCCTCTTTCAGTTCCGGATTTCAGGCGGCTCAAATCAGCAGGGATTGGGACCTACCAGCTCTTCCAGGAGACGTACCACAAGGAAACCTACAAGAAGATGCATCCGCTCGGCCCCAAGAGCGATTACGATTACAGGATTTCAGCGATGGACAGGGCGCAGGAAGCAGGAATAGATGATGTTGGGATAGGCGCGCTATTCGGGCTGTACGATTACAGGTTCGAGGTGCTTGCGCTGCTCGCGCACGCTAACCATTTGGAAAAGAAATGGGGCACAGGACCGCACACGATTTCTGTTCCGCGTTTAGAACCAGCGGAAGGTGCACCCCTGGCCTCCAGCCCCCCGTTCCCTGTCTCGGACGAAGATTTCAAGAAGATCGTGGCGGTATTGAGGATGGCTGTTCCTTACACAGGGATGATCCTCTCGACCAGGGAGAAGCCGCCTTACAGGGATGAGATATTCAACATAGGCATCTCGCAGATTTCTGCAGGCTCGAGCACCCAGCCCGGAGGTTATTCATCAAAAAGAAAGGAGCTGGAGCAGTTCGCGGTCTCGGACACGCGCACCATTTCCAAGACAATCTCGGATATATTGGACGAAGGTTTCTACCCTTCTTTTTGCACTGCCTGCTACAGGGTGGGAAGGACAGGGGAGGATTTCATGCGGCTTGCAAAACCCGGAGCCATCCAGAACTTCTGCACCCCTAACTGCATCCTCACGTTCAAGGAATACTTATTGGATTACGCGTCCCCGGAATTGAGGAAGAAAGGGGAAAAATTCATAGAGAAAGAATTGCTGGAGATAACCGATTTGGAAAGGAGGGAACTCACGAAAAAGAAATTGAAGGAGCTTGAAAAAGGGAAAAGGGACCTCTATTTCTAGTCCTTCTTCCTCAGCATCTTGACTCCGGTCCACATCGCGTAAAGCCCGAACGCGGTTCCGAAAATCCAGTTCGTGGTCGTGTCCTGGAGCGCGGTCATTGCCTGCTTTGCAGCAGGGTTTGCAGCATCGAACTTTATCGCCAATATTCCCAGCAGGTCCGTTTTCGCGC
>JBBITJ010000016.1:13504-18456 GCA_037440825.1 Microcaldota archaeon
ACCAGCACTCCGCATTTTCCTATTTCGCGCAGGCGGAGGAGGAATGACGTTTTTAAATCTTTCCTATCATACTAATTTCTACCTATTCTTAGTCCCTTACGGGGCGAGCCAGGCGAGTTTTCGGTTCCGGGTTCCCGGTTCCGTCTGCTGAATTGGCGAAAAGGTAGATTTTATGCATGAAAGGAAGGATTTGAACGATCTAATAGACAAACTAAAGAAGAGCAAGAGGGGCATCTGGAGGCGCGCAGCCGAGCTTCTCGCGAAGCCGAGGCGCAAGCGCGTGGAAGTGAACGTGAGCAAGATCGAGTCTTACGCCCCGGACGGCTCCACTGTGCTCGTTCCGGGCAAGGTGCTCGGAACTGGAAGGATAAGCAGGAAGCTCACAATCGCCGCGTTCTCGTTCAGCGAGAGCGCGAAGAAGGCGATAAGCGAAGGCGGAGCCAAGGGCATGAGCATAGACGAATTGCTCGCGCAGAACCCCGAAGGCAAGTCGGTGGTAATCCTCATTTAGGTGATTCTGATGATAATAGTCGATGGAACCAACATGGTGCTCGGGCGCATTGCGAGCCAGATCGCGAAGAAGCTTATGGAAGGCGAGGAGGTCCACCTGATAAACGCGGACAAGATAGTCGTTTCAGGCTCCCCTGCGATAATCGTCGGGGACTACATGCAGAAACGCAGGCTCCAGCAGAAGGCCACTCCGGAATATTCTCCTAAATGGCCCAAGGTGCCAGACCTCATGGTGAGGCGCGTGATAAGGGGCATGCTCCCGTTCAAGAAGGCGAAAGGAAAGGCGGCGTTCAAGAAGCTCCGCGTGTACGCGGGCAACCCGAACCTCAAGGGCGAGATGAAGGTGTTCGACGTCGCGAAAAACAAGGGGTTTGCGCGCAGCGTCACTATAGGTGACATGTGCAGGCAGCTCGGCGCCAAGTGGTGATTATTATGGCTACGAAGAAAGAAGTTCCAAAAGAGGAGAAAGTCGCGGCGAAGGAAGAGAAGCCTGCGGCAGAGAAGAAGGCAGCTCCAAAGAAGGAGAGGAAGGTTGCGGAGAAGAAGGCCGAGAAGACCGAAACGGAAAACCAGAAACCGGAAACTGCGAAGAAGGCCGAGCACCCTGCTCCCGCTCCGGCAGCAGCCCCCAAGAAGAAGCCGAGGAAGAAGAAATCCTCGGCAGTAATCGCAAAGGGCAAGAGGAAGGAGGCGATCGCGAGGGCGGTCATAACTCCCGGAAAAGGGAGATTCGTATTCAACCAGGTGCTCTTCGACACGATTCCCAACAAGTACATAAGGGAGATCGTGAAGGAGCCGCTCAATTTCCTCGGCTCGGAGCTCCACTCCATGGACATAAACGTCTATGTGCGCGGAGGCGGCCAGATGGGCCAGGCTCAGGCCGCAAGAGTGGCGGTCGCCAAAGCCCTGGTGGAATACACGGGCAACGAGGCGCTCAAGAACACCTACCTGGAGCATGACAGGGCGCTCCTGGTGGACGACGTGAGGCGCGTCGAGCCGAAGAAGTACAAGGGACCGAAGGCGCGCGCCAGGTTCCAGAAGTCGTACAGGTGATAGCTTGGAATTTCCGGTAAGATGCTTCACGTGCGGCTCGGTGATAGGGGACTTGTACGAGGAATACAAGAAGCTCCAGCCCGAGGGCGCGGACAAGGCGCTGGACAAGCTCGGCGTCACCAGGTACTGCTGCAGGCGCATGTTCGTCTCCCACGTGGAGATGGCTGGCGTGATCAGCAAGTACAACAAATAGTCAAGTAGTTTTTGCTTTTTGCAAAAATCAATACAGGCGCCCCGGACCGCGCAGGCGGTGCGGGGTTCTTATGGGATCGTGAGCTAACCTGGCATGCTGCAGGCTTGGGGTGTCTGTTATCTGAGTTCAAATCTCAGCGATCCCATATCACGTTCATGGAATCAGAAAAACGAAAACGGTGAAACTTATGGCAGAAGAGAAGGAAAAGGCAGGGATGCTCGTTAAGCAGGAGAAGTACCTTGAGGCCGGAATACATATCGGCACCAAGATGCGCACCTTCGACATGAAGGACTTCGTGTTCAAGACGCGCGACGACGGGTTGCATATCCTCGACCTCAGGCAGATCGACGCGAGGCTCAGGCAGGCAGTCAAGCTCATGGCGAAATACAAGCCCGAGGACATACTCGTGATAGCTTCGAGGACCTATTCCGGCAACGCGGCGGCCAAGTGCGCGGCGCTCACCGGCGTGGGGCTCAACAGGAACAGGTTCATCCCAGGCACCATGACAAACGTGATACTCAAGAACTTCAAGGAGCCCAAGCTCCTCTTCGTCTCTGACCCGAAGAACGAGCGCGAGGCGATAATGGAGGCGGTCAAGACAGGCGTCCCGATAATCGCGCTGTGCGACACGGACAACGAGACCAAGTACATAGATTACGTTGTTCCGGCGAACAACAAGGGAAGGAAGTCTCTTGCGTTGATATTCTACATAATAACCAGGGAGCTCATGCTCGCGCAGGGCAAGATATCCGGCTACGACCAGTTCCAGTACGAGCCGAGCTACTTCGAGGAGTTCGAGGAAGTGAAGAAGGAGGCGCCTGCAGAAGCCGCTCCTGCTGCCGAAGAAGCGGCTGAGGCCGAGGCAACTAAAGAGGAGCCGGCAGCTTCTGCTTGACAGTTTTCGGTTTCGCGTCCCCCGGGGTTTAGCGCACTGTTATTTTTCTTTCTAGTCCTTATTTTCAGCCTTGTTTTCGAATTACCAGCAGCACTTCTAATCAAATGAACGCAAAATAAAACCAGGAAGAAGGTGCGCTAGTAGCCCTCGCACCTTGTTTTCTCAGCGCTGTTCTCTATGTATCCGCATGCCGAAGGGTCGCCGCCGCTCTTCACGTAGTAGCTGTAGCACTTGTCTTTCCAGTCTGGGTTCGCCACGCCGGAGCACTTTTCCAGGGTGAGGTTCTGCGAGCTGAGTATGATTCCGGCGTAGCAGTTCGTCCTCATGTATATCGTGGTGAGGCCGTTGCATACAGATGGATCCTCGTATTTCGAGGCGTAATTGTTGAGGCAGGAATTGAAGTTCCCCTCTGCGTAGCTGTCTATCTCGTAGCAAGCGGAAAGGTCGCCAGTCTCCAGCGAGTAGTTCCTGTAGCAGTCCCAGATGTAATCCAGGGTGTCCTTCTCGCAGTAGGTGTAATCCTTGTAATATATGGCTGCAGCGTAGTAGCAGCTCGCGTTGAAATAGTCCGATTCGATCTCGTCGCAGTAGCCGTAGTCGTTCGTGTACTTCGCGAGCAGCAAATAGCAGTATTCCCTGTCCGAAGTCCGCAGGCCCGAGCACCTGTTCCCTTTGGACGCGATGCTTCTGCACGCGGCTTCCTCAGGCTCAGAAGCCAGCGCAGCGCATGCGCCTTCGTCCCCTGTAACGTTCGCGTAAGCAAGCGTGCATGCCGCAGACGCGCAATAGGAATAGTTTCCATACCTGAGTGCGAGGCAGAGTTCCTTCTCCGCCCCTTCGCTGATGTTCGCGCAAGGCGGGCTTACCGCGTCCCTGCACGCGTCCACGTCGGCTGCCTGGAGCATCCAGCATATGCTCTCGTTCTTCTGGGCGAGCGCGAACCCGTTAAGGCAGCCCTTCCTCATGGAATAGTTCATCAGCGAGGTGCATGCGTCGAATTCGTAGTCCGCGAACATCTCCCAGCAGCGGTCGCTGTTCGCCGCGCTGACGTTCATGCAATAGGACGAATTGGACTTCACCAGCGCGAGGTCCAGCAGGCACTCGTCGTCGCAGCCCGCTGCGCCTCCGTTCCCGCCGTTTTGGGTTCCGTTAGCAGCCGGCGGCTGCACCTTCGCTACCACTCTTGCAGTGTCCTTTTCCACAAAAAGGAAATATACCAGGCTGAAGACGATGAGCGAAGCGACGAGCGCGAAAATGACCATCTTTTTGAGTCTGTCTGGTTTGCGGTAGCGGTATGTCCTGTGCATGAGGGCATTATTCATAATCAATTTATAAATTTGAGTATTGTTTTTCCGCCGTTACGTCGTGCGCGGGAGCTGGGTTGTGCATTCATATATTTTTGTGGGTTTAGCCGCGCGAGGTAAAGAAAGCCATATTTAAATTTTGCCCAGAATAATCCTTTCCCTGGCCGTTGGAAATCAAAACGGGCAGGGGAAGTGAGGGCTGGATGGAGCTTCGGCTTACCATCCGCTCTTATATTTATCAAATCGTCCGCCCTGCCTGAAGCATCGGGCGGTTTCGCGTTTTCCGTTTCCAGTTTTCCATCTCCAGTCTCCTGTTTCGGGTCTTGTTCTGCCTCCAGCCAACCCAATCATTTTTATACTTCCGTTGAGCGTTCTGCACATGGGCTGGAAGCTGTTCATCGGGCTGGCGTTCCTGCTTGCGTTCTCCGCAGCCCACACACTGAACGATTCCAATGCCTCCGACGCGCCGGGCAACCTCACGAATGCGTCCAAGCTCGTGTGCATCCCGCAGGAGCCCGTGGTCCAATATGAAGCCGACAAGGAATTTGCGATGGAAAAATACCTCGCCGCGACGGTGATGACCGTGCTCGCAGGCGCGGGCATGTACACCACGCTCATGGCATTGGTCTTTCTCGGAGCCGCGCTCCTGGACGCATGCCGCTGCTGGAAGGAGGGCACGCACGGCAGCCGCCGTTGATTTTACGACGGAAAAAGCGGAAAGAAGCACAAGCTTTAAAAAACCTTTACCGCCATATAGCTATGAAATTCTCAATGCAGGCTAATCAGGTTGAAAAAAATCATTTCAGCCCAAATTAAGCTGAAAGTTTGTTTCGGTCCGGATGCCTGGCATGAAATGAAGGGACGGGTGCTCGGCACACGATGCTGTTTGGCGCTTGTCTCATGACGCTCGACAGGGCGCAGTGATAATATGAGCAAGCACAAACAAGAGAAGCACAGCGATTTTCAGGAACTTGTGGCGGACATAAGGGCCGCGGAG
>JBBITJ010000017.1:0-18141 GCA_037440825.1 Microcaldota archaeon
CCGCATCCACCGTTCCTTCACGAATAATCTTTTGCATCCTTATCACCATTTGTTTTTTGTTTTTCAACGCTGCAGCTGAAGCTGGAAATTTCGCAGAAATTGTCAGGGGGAAATAAGATGGCTGGCTGGCTAAGCCAATACAGGCACGGCAGCTACGCTGGCTGAAAGAAGAAGTGTGGATGTTTCAACGCATGCCATGATTAGATTGGATGGGGAAAGGATTAAAAAATTACTTAATAAGCCCGAGCTTCGCCTCAAGCGCCTTTTTCTCGCTCTCGCTCAGGAATGCGTTGTTCTTGAAGAACGCGGAGTAGAAATCCTTCAGGAGCGAGGAGGTCTTCGCCTTGTCCAGCGAATAGGCGAGCCGGAGGTGCTTCCGGCTGCCCGGATCGTCGAGGAACATCAGGCACATGAAAGCGAGGAAATGGGATTCCGCGTCATCCTTGAGCTTGAGCGACTCTTCCAAGCACTCGAATGCTGATTTGTAGTCCAGCGTCTCCATGAGCACGAGCGCCTTCACCTTCAGGTAGTCGGGATCGCGCTTGGACATGAGGGCGCGCTCCAGCATCTCCAGCGCATGGTCGTAGCTCCTGAGCTTGTAGGAAACGACTGCGCGGAGGTAGAAGAGGCGGTCGTTTCCGCCCTTGCCCAGCTCAGCGTCCATGAGCTTGCCTGCCTCGGCGTATTTGCCCCTGGCGAGCAGGTTTTCGTAATCGGCCATGGCGGATTTTCAGCACGCAAATTAAAAACCGTTTGCTGTTTATTTTGATGGTTTAAAGTGGAAGGTATATAAACGTGTGCAGCTATAAATACCTTTGCAGATATAGTGGTAGATATGAAAGAATTCTTGCAGAAAGCGAAAAAAGCCGAATTGCCGCAGGAGAGGCCGGAGATGAATGGAATACCTAAGCTGGCTTCAGCTGAGCAGAGGCTCGTACAGGAGGCGGTTCCCCGGCTCTCGGACTCGTTCAGGAGCGGATTGCTGAACGGCGAGATTTCCAGGTACGGCGGAATAGAGGACAACAGGGTTTTGCGCACCAATTTCGAATTCGCACTCAATGGAATAATAGAAAAGAAGCAGGCTTAATTTCGTCTTATTTCTGGCGCAGCCCTGAACAGGGAACTGAAGGCTGGGAACCACAAACTAAGCTACTGGACTGCCTACTCCAGCTCTATGGTGGCCGGCGGCTTGTTGGTTATGTCGTAGGCCACGCGCCCCACTTCCCGTATCTCGTTCGTGATCCTTGTTGAAATGGTCTGGAGCACTTCGGCAGGGATGTGCGAGAAGTTCGCGGTCATTCCGTCCAGGCTTTTCACTGCCCTTACAACTATTGTGTATTTGTATGAGCGCTCGTCGCCCTTCACGCCCACGGTTTTGGACGGGAGGAGGGCTGCGAAATACTGCCATGGCTTCTCCATCTTCCCTTCCGCGCTGGCATTGTCAATTTCCTGCTCCACTATCGCGCAGGCCTCGCGCACTATGTGCAGCTTGTCCTCAGATACCTCTCCTACCACGCGCACCGCGAGCCCGGGGCCCGGGAACGGCTGCCTCTCGTAAACATAGCGCGGAAGCCCGAGCGACTTGCCGACCATGCGCACCTCGTGCTTGTAGAGCTCCCTGAGAGGTTCGCAGAGCTTGAGCCCCATGTCCTTGGGCAGCCCTGCGACGTTGTGGTGGCTCTTTATAGTGTCCCTTCCATGACCTCCGCTCTCTATCCAGTCCGGGGCGATAGTGCCCTGCACCAGGAACGTGGCGCCGCTCGCCTTTGCCTCGTGCTCGAAAACGCGTATGAACATCTCGCCCATGATTTTCCTTTTCTTCTCCGGCTCGTCAGCGCCTTTCAAAGCGGAAAGGAACCGGTCCTTTGCATCCACCACTTTGAGGTGGATACCCACTTCGTCAGCAGCCGCCTTCACCTTCTTCGCCTCGTCCTTGCGCATGCAGCCCGTATCCACGAAAACTGCCTGCAGGTCTATCCCGGATTTGGCGCACAGTGCTGCAGCTACGAAGCTGTCCACCCCTCCGGAAAGCGCGATTACCGCCTTTTCCTTTCCCACCAGGGATTTGATGTTTTTTTCAGCTGAAAGGATAAATTTGTCTGGGCTGAAGGGCATAAAACAACCTCATGCAAGAAGCTTTTTCGCGGCATATGCGCTGAGAAGCCCGCCGCATTCCTTCATTAGCTCCGCGCCTTTATATAATTTTGCGTATCTCACGGAAGAGAGGTGCGACGGCGCTGGAAGGGCGCGGATTTTCCCGAGCATTTCAGGCACCGTGCGCTCAGCCCTGCTCACGGCTACGGCGAGCCTGCCTGCGTGGATGAAAGCGCCCTTGTGCTGCGCGGAGAATTTTTCGCAGTCCTTCGCGAAGTGGAGGGGCGGACCGTAAATTATCCTCTTTGCTGGAAGCGGCTCGTCCAGCACCTCGAAAATGATGGATATTGCTTCTCCCTGCCTGTCCATCGCGTGGCCGATGGTTTCGAAGCCCTCCTTTTTCAGCGCGGCTTCGAGAGTGGAATAGAACCTGCGCACCTGCCCCCAGAGCACGTCGTCCACGAGGAAAGGGGCTGCGAAGGAGAGGCAATAGAGATGCCTCCCTTTCAGGAACGAGCGCAGTTGAGCGGAATCGAATGCCCTCTTCTCAAAGAACGCGGCCTTTTTCCTTGATTTGAGGAATATGCGGCTGAGCGCGATGAGCGAGAAGTAGTTTTCCCTGCTGACAACTGCTGAGACGTTCCTTTCTGGATCAACAGGGTCTATGAAAACGAGGGGCGAATCGAATTTCGCAAGCAGTTCTTGACTGGAAACAGGGAACTGGGAACCGCCTGTTGATTTCCGGATTGGACCATCTGCGGATTCATTGATGCTGAGGGCCGTGCGCTCGCCCCATTGGGAAATGGATTTCAGCGCACCATAGAAAGTGCCGTATTTGAGTATGAGGAGCTCGCACAAATAGCCGGAAAAGCCCTGCACCTTTATCTCCGCGCCGTAGAGGCCGTTGGCTTTCAGGAATTTCTTCAGGAGCCGCACCTCGTCCTTCTGCCTGGAAGACATGTTTGCGAGCACGTATTCCGTGTGGAGCTGGCTGCGGTCCACTGCGCTCCTTAATTCGAAATGCCTGCCTTCGCCTATTTCGTATGCAGGAACTACATCTATCTTCCTCCCTTCGAGGAAGAGGCGCACGTAGGGGTGCTGGGCGTAGGATATCTGATATAATGGAGTAGATGAAGCTGCAGGGGTTTTGGATTTCCTGTTTCCGGTTCCGGGTTTCGAAACGCGAAACTCTGAACTCGAGGCTTCTCTTGCGCCGAATGCATTCTCGACCGCGGCCCTGACTATTCCTTCCAGCGCCTCCTTTTCCACATTGTGCCTGAACAGCACGAAGATGTCTATGTCCCTGTCGCCTTCCAAATAGGTGCCTTTGGCGAAAGAGCCTGCGAGCACGACCTTCTCGCCCCTGAGCTGGGAGCGCAGCTTCGCGAGCACGGAATCTATGAACCTGCGCTCCGCCGCTTCGCTGCCTTTCGCGGGCCTTATGCGGCTGAGCACGGAACCGAAGGAATCCATGAATAGAAAAACTGGGGCAACCTTTTAAATGGTATAATCCGAATTATGGCCATGCGACGGTTCACATCAGTAGCGTTAGTCTTCCTGCTGCTGTTTTCCTTAGGCTGCGTCGCGGAAAAGGACGTGAGCGTTCCGGAGAACGAGAAGGTGCTTTCGGCTAGCGCCGGAGATCTGGACCTGGACACGGTTACCGACTCCAAGAAATACGTGTTCAGACCGCTCATAATAGACGCCGGCCAGAATATAATGATGCAGAAGTCCGTGAGCGCTGCGCAGATAGGCACCGAGCTGAACGTGAAGAGCACCAAGGCGCTCAGCCCCAACGACGTCTCGAGGCTGGAGACGCTCATACTCGAATTCGAGAACGGGAAGAAGGAGAAGGAGCGGCAGTGCAAAGATGAGCTGGGCATAAGCGGGGCCATGTGCGCCAGCCCTGCGGAATGCGCCGAAGGCTGCAAGAGCGCAGGCTGCCAGAAATACGGCTACGCGAGCGAGGCTCTGGGCTACTGGATATACAAGTTCGGGAAGGACCTGCAGGCGCTCTCGGACTACGTCAGCGACATGCGCAACCTCATGATCATCATAAAGGACGCCACTCCGCAGGAGAAGGAGGTGATAATGAAGAAGCTCAACTCCATCCTGGACAAGACCATAGAGATAAACAACAATCCCCTCCTGAGCGAGAACATGTTCGCGGTGTGCGCGCCCATAGACTACAATAACAATAAGATAAAGGAAATGCTGACGATAATGGGGCAGTACGAACGCGTGCCTTCCGCGTACGAGTACGTAGTGAACGTGAAGTTCGTGGTGAGCGGCAAGGATTACACCGAGCTGCAGGTCACGGACAGCGTCCCGCAGGCGATGCTGCTCACGCTCCAGAACATATCGCTCGTGGACAAGGGAAGCGGCTACGACAGAGAGAAGAACGAGATAAGCTGGGAGCCGCTCAAGCTCAACTTCTACCCGGAATACATAATCGGCTATTCGTTCGTGAGCAGCCAGAACATGCGCGAGGACATATTCGCGAACTGGCCCACCCCGAGGGTGAGCACCAGGGTGATTTCGCTTTCCAAGAGCCCCACGCTCTCCTACCTCTACGAAGCGAGCAAGAACATATATGGCATAACCAGGGTGCTCGGCTACTACCCTGCGCTCGCGATCGTGCTGGGGTTCTGGGACATACTGTTCTTTTCCGCGCTCTTCGTAGGGCGGATAGGGTACGCTTTCATACAGGCGACGCAATCCAAGACGGGAGTGATGGACAACATAATGAAGGTGTTCGGGGGCGCGAACCCCCATTGGAGGGAATACGCGATAGCGTACGTAGTCTTCATAGTGCTCGGGTACGTGGCGATGTTCATCGGCGCCCCGGTTTCAGAGGACAGCCTGAACGTGGACAGCATAGGCAGGAACATACTCGAGAACCCATTCGGCGCGCTCTCGCTCCTGTTCTTCTTCCTCTCTTTCCACGCGGCATATTCCATCGCAGAGGACAGGGTGAAGGGTCTCATAGTCGGCAGGAAATATTACGAGAACATCATAGACCTCAGCCCCAAGGCGAACAGGCTGAGGTACCAGAAGCTCCAGGAGAAGATGGCCGAACTCACTGCGGTGATAAGCGCCGCGAAGAACCTCGACGTGAGTGAGGAGAGGAACGCGCTCATCACGGTTCCGGCGGAGCGCATAGAGGCGATATTGTCCAGGGAAGGCGGGGAGAAGGCGGTGAAGGAGCTCATAGAGGCGTACACCGCGAAGGTGGAGAACGCGATAGTCCGCGTACACGAGAAGATGAAGATAACCGAGCAGTACTGGCCCGAATGGAAGAAGGAGATCGCGGACAAGGTGTCGCAGTGCAACCTCGTCTCGTTCACTTCGCTCACCAACATACCCCCGGAATGGAGGCTGTGGGCCGCGAGTAAGTACGTGGCCGAGAATCCGGGAGAGGATCTCGTCGTGGAGAACGAGACGATAAAGAGCATGGAGGTCACCCCCGAGGCAAAGGCGGACCACCTGCTGAAGAGGCTGGTGACCAACGGTCTTGCAGTGGGAGGAGCGGTGCTGAAACCCGAGGGGATAATGGCCATGAGCTCCAGCGTGGGCAACAAGGCAGTGGAGAGCGTGCTCGCCTGGAAAGTGTCGAATTACGCCAAGACACTGGGGCAGCGGCTTTTCGGCTCACCGTACAGGGCGATACTCATAGTGGGCTCCAAGAACGCAGTGATATTCGTGAAGGGCGCGGAGAAGGAAGGGGCTGTGTTCGCCCCGATAGACAAGGTGAAGGACGCGTTCCTGGAATTCGAGGGCAGGCTCAGGAAGATTTGAACGCCTGGAAGAGGCGGAACTGCGGGCGCTGAGCGCACCTTTATTAACCCTCTTGCAGATATAATTTCGGTCAATTTTACGAGATAAAAAACCAACTTTACTAAACCCGAACTCTGAACGCGAAACAGTGGTATTGATGGCTGGGGAAAACGATTATACGGCTGAAAGCATCCAGGTCCTGGAAGGGCTGGAAGCGGTGCGCAAAAGGCCCGCGATGTACATAGGGGACACTGACAAGAAAGGGCTCCACCACCTCGTTTACGAGATAGTGGACAACAGCATAGACGAGGCGCTCGCAGGGTTCGCGAAGAACGTGGAAGTGGTGCTGAAGCCTGACGGAAGCTGCACTGTGCGCGACGACGGAAGAGGGATTCCGACTGAAAAACACAGCATGGGCAAGAGCGCGCTGGAAGTGGTCACCACGGTTCTGCATGCAGGAGGGAAATTCGAGAAGAAGGCGTACAAGGTGTCCGGAGGGCTGCACGGCGTGGGGATTTCCGTAGTCAACGCGCTCGCGGAGTGGATGGAAGCGGAAGTCCATCGCAACGGGAAGATTTACAGACAGAGGTACGCGAGGGGAATCCCTACAACCGCTGTGGAGGAAATAGGGGAAACCGGCTACCGCGGAACCATAGTCAGGTTCAAGCCGGACGCGCAGATATTCTCGAATACGGAATTCGACTACGAGACGATAAAAGAGCGGCTGAAGGAGCTCGCGTTCCTGAACAGGGGCGTGCGCATAGGGATAAAGGACGAGCGCGCTAACCTCGAGGAAATTTTCTTCTTCGAAGGTGGCATAATCCAGTTCGTGGAGCACCTGAACAAGGCGAGGAACAAGCTCCATCACCCCATCTATTTCCACAAGGAAGTGGGCAACATAGAGGCAGAGGTGGCATTCCAGTACACGGACGCGTACAGCGAGATGATATACTCGTTCGTGAACGACATCAAGACAATTGACGGTGGGACGCACGTGAGCGGGTTCAGGACCGGGCTCACGAGGGTGCTCAACGACTATGGGGAGGAGAACAAGATCATAAAAGACGGAAAGAAGATCAGCGGCGAGGACGCAGTGGAAGGCATCACTGCGGTCGTGAGCGTCAAGGTCCCCGAGCCGCAGTTCGAAGGCCAGACTAAGGGCAAGCTGGGCAACAGCGAAGTCAAGGGATATATGGACAGCTTCTTCTCCGCTGCATTCAAGCAGTACCTTGAGGAGAACCCGCAGATTGCGAAGACGATACTTGCGAAGTGCATGAGCGCGATGGAAGCGCGCGAAGCTGCGCAGAAGGCGAAAGACCTCATAAGGAGGAAGAGCATATTCGAATCCAGCGTGCTTCCTGGAAAACTGGCGGACTGCATCGAGGAGGATCCGGCCAAGAGCGAGCTGTTCATAGTGGAGGGCGATTCGGCAGGCGGCTCTTCGAAGCAGGGCAGGAACAGGCAGACACAGGCGGTGTTGCCCCTTAAGGGAAAAATTTTGAATGTTGAGAAGGCGCCGCTCAACAAAATTTTGATGAGCAAAGAGATACGCAATGTGGTGCTCGCGCTCGGCACGGGGTTCGGGAACGAGTTCGACCCCAAGAAACTGAGATACCACAAGATAGTGATAATGACTGATGCGGACGTGGACGGTTCGCACATACGCACGCTGCTGCTCACGCTTTTCTACAGGCATTTCAAGCCGCTCATAGAGAACGGCCACATATACGCGGCCATGCCGCCCCTTTACAGGATAAAGAAGGGGAAGAACGAGAAATACGTGTACAACGAGGAGCAGCTCGCGAAGGAGGTGGCTGCATTAGGGGGGGATGTGGAAATACAGCGCTACAAGGGTCTCGGAGAGATGAACGCCCAGCAGCTGTGGGAGACCACGATGAATCCCGAGACGAGGACGCTCAAGAAAATAACCGTGGATGACGCGATGAAGGCTGACGAGATGTTCGCCCTCCTGATGGGAGATGCCGTTGAGCCCCGCCGCGCGTTCATAGAGCAGTACGCGAGGGAAGTGAAGAACCTCGACATCTAGCAAATAGCTGGACGCAAACCGCTAGCGCTGGTGCCTGGCGGCGAGCGCGTCCTTTTTCCTGTATTCCTGGTTCCCTTCCTTGTCTATCCTGAAGAACATCTCCCTATCCATGACTTCGGCGTTTATCCTGTCCAGGCTCTCCGGAATCCGGTAGACGCCGGAATTCTTCAGGCTCTCTATGACAACCTCCACGCTCTTGCCGTTCCTCAAGGTTTTCTTGAGCTTATCCACTGTCGCCTTTATCTCCCTTCCCATCTGCTCCAGCACAAGGTACTCGAACCGCTCGTTCGAGGTATCGTAGTCCAGGCCGTTGGACTTGAGGAAGCTCTTGACTGAGCGCACCGGGCTCATGTAGAATCCGTTCGTGATATCGCCGACCATGAGCTTCCTGTCCCACATGTGCTTCACCGCGCGCTGGAAATCTGAGTGGGTTTCGCCGTCATTGAATTCTATGCCCTCGAAAAGCTTGAGGAATATGCCTTTGCTCTTAGCGAGCCCCAGCCAGTCCGCGATCTTCGCCATCTCGCTCTGCACCTTGCCCTTTTTCTCCGCCTCTTCCGCTTCCGCGAAAAGGTGGAGCTGCCCCTCGACCGGCTTGGGGGCAGGCGGGGCGATTATGCTCCATCCCTTCGCGATCTTCACGAGCGCGTCGTCTTCCGCGAACTCCCCTTTCACCATCGCGCCCAGGCTCTGCCAGACCTTCATGACGAAATCCCTCTTGTAGGGGTCTTTGTGCGCCTTGTTCAGCTCCTCGAGCATGTCGTCGAACGCAATTGCGGTCTTGGCGTAGCCGCAGCCTGTGTGCAGGCTCACCTTAAGGCTCTTGCTGAACTGGTTCTTTAGCGTGCGCTCGAGCTCTTTTTCTGAAGGGTATGCGCCTATGACTTTTATCACTCCTGAAGCCGTCTTGTTCCCGCATCTCGCATCCACGCAGAATATGGATTTGCAGCACCGCCTTCTCCTTATGAGCTCTGTCGCCGCTGTGTTTTCAGGGGATTCGTGCTCCATTATGTTCTCCAAGTATTTCCTCGAAATCTCGTTGGAAGCGAGGCCGTTCTTCTCCGCGAATTCCACGAACGGCTCCTTCACTATTTTTCCCCCTTTCTTTGCGACGAAGTAGAGCTTCCTTGTCTGGATGTCGTGGACTATGGGCACGAGCCTGAACTGGTTGCCCTGGAAGTTCCAGGACTGCAGCCCTGTGGCCTTGTCCTTGGTTATGACGTGGCCGTGGTCTCTGGCTTTCTGCGCGAGCTTTTCCAGCCTTAGTATCGCCAGCCGCGCTACTGCGTCGAAATCCAGCCCTTTCTTCTCCTCGGAATCGTAATCCCCTATGCACGGGATGTAGGGGGCGACATCAGAAGATATGGAGAACCGTTCCGCCCCTTCCGCGCGCTTCCTCTCGTGCTCGGCATGGGCGAGGTGGTTGAGCATGTACATTATGACCGTGAAATCCGAAGCCTCCTCCAATATGTGCTTCTCCTTCCTCATGCCGCTCGCGGTGCCGAACGCACCTCCCCTCGCAACGCCGTGCTCCACGGAATAGTCGTTCTTGCACCATATTCCGGCCACGTTGGTTTCTGAAGTATTTGATATGTAGATGATGCCCGGAAGCTGGTCCTTGCTCATGTCGGACCTGTTGGCCAGCGTGAATTCGCTCCTCTTGCGGTCGAAGAATTCGAATGCCTGGTTGTCCGCGACGCCTTCCGCGTTCGCGGCGTCCAAAAACGATAATATGAGCTTGTTCCTTTTTGCGATGTCTTTCATGGAGAAGATGTCCTTGGGCATTGTCTTTTCCCACACGTCCATGAGCGCCTTTGATCCTACCATCGTGCGCCCGAGCAAAGAGGTGCCCCTCATGGTGCGTCCGGACTGTATTACGCCTAGAATCTTCAACTTTTGCTCTTCTGGCGGCTTTCCTGTCATGTTCCCACCTAGATAGGGCTGAGCGGTTTTTTTCGTATGTTTTAATTTATGGTATAAAGGTTTTTTAAACCCTTATTCATGCACGCCGCATGCGTTTCCACTATGTTTAAATACCGCCAAAGCGTAATGGATGTATTGATGACATCGCTCCAGACTGATTCCCGGAACTTGTTTCCTGGAACTTGATGATCGGAGTAGCTACTGACACATATCCTTTTTTTTAGAAAAAGAAAATATGTCGTCTAATTGACGACAATTCTTCGCGATACGCGAAGAAGGTCTAAGTGGTTCACCCCAAAAGAAAAACGTTGGGACTAAGGAGCAGCCGCAGGAAACAGTTCGAATGTACATGGAGACAGGCAACCTCGGATAGAGGGCATTTAAAAACGTTTACGTTCTATATTCAGCATTACCCCAGAAGCTTCTTTTAGGTGATACTCATGGAAGAAGAAACTATGTCTAAGGCGCTGAAAACCGGAACGACCACCGTAGGTCTTGTGTGCAGGAACGCGGTCGTGCTTGCGAGTGACAGGCGCGCGACCATGGGATACCTGATAGCGAGCAAGGACATAGACAAGATCTACCCGCTGGCTGACAACATCGCGATGACCATCGCCGGAGGAGTGGGGGACGCGCAGACGCTCGTCAGGTGGATGCAGGCCGAGATAAAGCTCTACGAGCTCAGGCAGGGAAGGAAGATAACTGTCGAGGCGGCAGCTACGCTCCTTGCGAACATACTCGCGCAGTACAAGTATTACCCGTTCTTCGTCCAGCTCCTCGTAGGGGGCTTCGACGGAAAGGCAAGGCTTTTCAGCGTAGACATGCTCGGCGGAGTCACCGAGGAGAAATTGGCGAGCACAGGAAGCGGCTCCCCGATAGCATACGGAGTTCTGGAGGAGCTGTTCAAGGAAGACGCGCCTGTGCAGGACAGCCTCAGGATAGCGGCAAAGGCAATAACCGCTGCAATGAAGAGGGATGCCGCGAGCGGCGAGCGCGTGGACCTCGTGCTAGTTGACGAGAACGGCTTCCGCAGGTATAGCAAGGAAGAGATCAGGCAGATGGTTGCCTAATCAAGTTAATTTTTCTCCCATCGCCTTTCCGGCGCGTGCGCAAGCATTTCCGAGGAAGGCGAAGCCATACAAGGCGCAATCAGGCAGAAAATCACAGGTGATGAATTTGTATTACAAAGATATTGAAAAAACGGTCATGGAGATAATGCCCCGCGAATGCGAGGTCACCAAGGTCGAGCCGGAGGGGCTCGACATAATAGTCTATCTCAGGAACTTAAAGGCGTTCTATTCGAGCGACCAGCTCATAAAGCACATAGCAGGCGCGATAAAGAAGAAGGTGCTCATACGCGCGGACGCGAGCGCGCTCATGGGCATGGAGGAGGCGCTCAAGAGGATAAAATCGGTCCTTCCTCCGGAAGTCGAGGTCTCGAGCATACGCTTCGTGCCGGAGTTCAGCGAGGTGCACATCGAGGCCGTGAAGCCCGGCCTCGTGATAGGCAAGGGAGGCTCGATACTCAAGGAGATAATGCTCCAGACGAACTGGGCTCCGGTGGTGCTGAGGACTCCGACGATGGCGTCCTCCACGATAGAGGGAGTGCGCAAAAGCTTCGTCGTCGAGGCCGCAGACAGGAAGAGGTTCCTCTCCTCGGTCGGCAAGCACATCTGCCAGCCCATGCCCAAGAGCGACTGGCTCCGCGTCTCGTTCCTCGGAGGGTTCAGGGAAGTCGGAAGGAGCTGCATGCTCGTCCAGACGCCCCACAGCAAGATCCTCGTGGACTGCGGAGTGAACCCGGTCACAGGCGAGCCTACCAAGGCGTACCCCTACCTCAACACGATGGGGTTCTCGCTCGACCAGCTCGACGCGGTGGTGATTTCGCACGGCCACATGGACCACCAGGGCTTCCTTCCATATCTTTATGAATACGGGTACGAAGGCCCTGTTTATGCAACGCCGCCCACCCGCGATTTCATGGCGCTGCTCCAGCAGGACTACATAAACGTCATGAAGAAGAGCTTCGGAGTGGAACCGCCTTACACCAAGAAGGGGATACAGAAGGAGCTCAGGCACATCATCCCTGTGGATTACGGGGAAGTGGTGGACATAACGCCTGAGGTGAAGATGACGCTCTACAACGCGGGGCACATACTCGGAAGCGCGATGGTCCATCTCCACGTGGGGGAGGGGCTGCACAACCTCGTGTACAGCGGGGACATCAAATTCGGGTTCACGAGGCTGTTCGACCCTGCGAACATAAGCTTCCCCAGGGTGGAGACGCTGTTCGTGGAGAGCACGTACGGAGGGTGGGATGATACGACGCCTGCAAGGGCGGAGAGCGAGATGAACCTGATACGCGTGATAAAGGAGACCGTGGACAAAAAGGGATGCGTGCTCATACCCGTGTTCGCGGTGGGAAGGAGCCAGGAGATACTGCTCGTGCTCGAGGACTTCTACAAGAGGAACCCGGACTTCAACGTGCCCGTTTACATAGACGGCATGGTGCTGGAGGCCAGCGCTATCCATACGGCGTATCCGGAATACCTGAGAAACAACCTCCAGAAGCGCATACTATCAAACCAAAGCCCGTTCGAATCCCCGATGATAAAGGTCGCGAAGGGCGAGGACAAGCAGACGATTGTTGGAAACGGCGAGCCTGCGATAATACTCGCGCCTTCGGGAATGCTCAACGGCGGACCCAGCTACGAGTACCTCAGGAGAATGGCGCACGACGAGAAGAACACGCTCATATTCGTCGGGTACCAGAGCGCCCTTTCCCTTGGTGCGAAGATCCAGAAAGGCATGAAGGAGGTCCCGGTCACGGGGGAGGACGGAAGGACGGAATTGCTCAAGATAAACATGCGCGTCGAAACCGTTGAAGGGTTCTCGGGCCACTCGGACAGGCCGCAGCTCATGGCTTTCCTGAAAAACGTGGCGCCGAGCCCGGAACGCGTGTTCACTATGCACGGCGACTGGAGCAAGACCGAAGACCTTGCGAAAGGCGCGAGCATGATGCTCAAGAGGAACGTGGGAGCCCCGCTGGACATGGAAGCGATAAGGCTCCGCTAGCTTTTCTTTTCCCTTTTCATCCCTTCTTTTTCGGCAATTCCCTTCCAAGGATGAATCCGTTCAGCATCGGAATCACGTAGAATGGAATCACTATTCCCGCGATGAATCCGGTGATGATGCGGAGCTCGTTCGTGCTCTGCCTCAATCCTATGAGCTGGGTTCCGCCGTCCAACCCTATCGGGACGAGGGCCAGCAGAAAGTAGATAAGGGGAGGGACGCTTTTTTCGCCCATCTTCCTCACTAACGGGAACACCAAGCCGCCCAGGATCATAGCCCCGTAAATGGCGAGGTCGCGGGTGCACACTGGGAATTTGTATCCCAGGACGCCGTGGTCGTCCACTACCTGCTGCCGCGCAACAACGCTAACGTTGTCCCTGTCGCAATCGCCTATCGTCCCATCCTGGAAATAACATAGTGAACGATTAGCGAGCTGGTGGCAGACAGGGGCATAGATTGCATGGATTGTTTCGAACAGCGCAGGAAAGCCTTCTGCCATGAGCGGGGTTATGAATATCGGACCCAGGAAAAACAGTGTTAATGCCATGTAAAGTGCGAATCCCAGGAATTTGCGCATAAGCGCATTTCAATTAGAAAAGATTTATTTGTTTGGATTCCTGTTCGCGAAGCGGCTTTCCGCGTGCAGGACGCGCGAAGCGGCTATTTTCTCAGGGCCTGTGAGCGGCTCCATAAGTGGATTTGAGTGTTAAAAAATAAGTATTTGGTTATGCCTTTTTCTTTGCCTTCTTGAGCTCGCGCCTAGTCTCCTCCACCTCCCAAGGGTAGACTATCCACGCATCCGTGCTTTCCATGTAGAAATCCGGCTTCACCGCGCTCTTCGGCTTGTTGTGGAGGGTTGCAATTTTCACTTGCGAAGCTCCTGCCCGTTTTACGTGCTCCTTCGCCACCGCAAGGCTCCTTCCGGTGTCGGCAACGTCGTCCACTATGAGCACCTTCTTCCCTTTGACGTCCACCTGTATGGGCTGGCTTACAGTAGGGAAATCCTTGGTCTGCCCTATCGTCTTGTAGAATTCTATGCGCACAATCGCGACATTCGGGTTGTCAAGATAGTCAGAAAGCAGGCGCACTGGAACCAGCCCCCCTCTGGATATGCCGACGAGCCAATCCGGCCTGAACTCCGAGACTTTCGCGGCCAGTTGCCTGCACATCTCTTCAACCTTCTTCCAGCTTGGCTTCACGAATTTCATGGCATCATCAGTTTTTCTCTGCGCTCGAGGCCGCCTTTGCGCCTTTCCGCTTATCGAAGAACTCCATCGCCTGGGCAAGCCCCTTGCGCTTTCCTGCCTTTCGATTCCCCTTCCTTCGCTGCCCTGCGTTTCGCCATGCGTTCACCTAGGAAGGTTTTTCATTAACGATTATATTCTTTTCTCCGGATAGAGGGCCATGCTCAGGGCGAACGCGAAGACGCATCCGGAAACGCTCTACGCGAGGATGCACAACAGCGTGAGCCTCATCGCGAGGATAGAGAACGGCGGCGAAACCAGGTGGGTGGAGGCCGAGGTCCAGCTGCCTGAAAAGCTCTCGCTTGCAGCCGATACGCAGCTGCGCAAGGGGCGCATGCGGCTCGGGATAGTTGAAAAAGGCGAAACGCTGGAGAAGTCGGTGCGCATATACGGGAACCAGTACACTGATGCCCAGCTTTACAACTGCAAGCTCATTGTTTTCACGTACGACAAGGACGGCACGATAGACAAAAGAATAGACGTGTCGTTCACCGTGAAATGCGAGGAGCAGAAGCCTCCGGTCATATAGGCGCAGGACGAAACCGGGGACTGGGAACAGGAGACCACTTATGCGTGCATGCCGGGATTATTCGCTCCCGAGCAGCATACCGCGCCTTCCTTTTCTCAGCGCAGCGTGCGCCAGCTCTATCCCGTATTTGTGCTCGTATTCCAGCTTCGCGGCGACTTGCTTGGGATCGGCGTAGCCCCATTTCTTCAGCGCCTGCGCGAGCTCCTTGTGCTTTTTCGCGTACTGGGGTGCAGGGATGCACTTCATCGCCGCTTCCACCGCCTGCACCATGGATATTGCGCCCTTGCGCGTCCCTCCTGGGTGGCCGTGCACGCCTGCGCCTGCCTGTATGTTGATGTCCCTGCCGTGGAGGGCGAGAAGCGCGTCCACTTTCCCCGCGTCCAACCCTCCTGAGGCGATGGACAGCATGGGCTTTATGTGCGCCGCGAACTCCATGCTGAGCGAGCCGAAATAGAATTTCTCGTGTATCTTGTGCTGGTCCGCGATCTCGTGCAGCCGCGCGATTATCGCAGGCGCCCCTTCCATCTTCCCCACCCCTGTGCCTATGTGGAGCTGGTCGATCCCCAGCATGCGGTAGAATTTCTCGTACACCTGGAAATTGACGCCGAAGTTGGCGCGGTTGGGGGCTGCGAAGCCGGCGCGGTGGCCGTGCGTAGCGAACCCGTATTTCTTCGTCACGTCCAGGATGTCCTGGAGCGCGCTCATGCCCATCACGTACGCGTCCAGCATCACCAACACGTGGTTCTGGAGCCCCATCTCGTTGAGGTAATCCACGCGCTCGACCATCCTTGAATAGCGGTCAGTTATGTTGCTGGAATAAAGGTGGTTCTGCCCCGTCTCCTTTCCTGCCTTCTCTATGGATTTCACCACTTCGTGCAGCCTGTCCTTCCACTTGCAGAATTCCTGGTCCACCAGGTTCTCGTCGTCTTTCACCAAGTCGAGGCCGCCGGCGTAAGCTTCGTAGGCGACGTGCGCCCATTCCTTCGCCGTGAGCCCGACCTTGGGCTTAACTATCGTGCCTACATGAGGGCGCCTGCTCTTCAGCGTGCCTGCCATCTTCCTTATGCCTTCGAGCCCGCGGAGCGGGCCGGTGAACTGCTTCTGGTATTTCAGCGGGAAGGATATGTCGAATATGTACAGCTCCTCGAGTTCCTTGAGCCCGAATATGTTGCCGAGCACCGAGGCCTGGAACTGGCTTATGTTCTTGTAGTCGAAATGCTCCAGCGGGTACGCGATCTTTATGAAGCCCGCGTCCTTTCCCACCTTGTTTACCTGGAACACGCGCGCCCTGTAATGAGTCCAGACGAAATCGTTCATCGTCGTGAGCTTGGTCCAGGAGCCCACGCTGCTCTCCGCGGCTATCGCTTCGGCGATTTTTTCTATCGGCGCTTTTCCCTTCGCCCAAATGAAAACTATGAAATCGCTCTCCTTGTCCGGCTTGTAATCGAAATCGAGATATCCGTAGCCTCCGTAAGCCATGCGCCCACCCAAACAGTTTCCGGTTCTGCGTTCCGGGCTTTCGCGTTCTGTTCCGTCTTACATATTATAAAGTTTTCCTTCGTTCAGTGTGCGGGATTCCCATGGTGCTAGGAATAGGCGAAGGCAGGATAGACATAACCACTGAACGGTTCTCTTACGGCCCTGGCGAGGAGGTGCGGGGCAGGGTAATACTCCAGCTCAACAAGCCGAAAAGTGCACGGGCGCTCAGGATCCGGTTCTACGGCGAAAAGAGGACGTTTAGCTATTCCTCTTCTGGAAAGAAAAGCGTCAAGACCGAGCAGATATTCTCGCAGGAGAGAATCCTTGGAGGGCACAAGGAATACCCGGAGGGGATAAGCGAGTACCAATTCCAGTTCCGCATTCCCATAGTCGCGGAGCTGCGGGACACAGGCAGCATATTCAAATGGTACTTGGACGCGTCGCTGGACCTGCCGCTGAGCTTTGACATAAGCAAGAGGCAGGTGCTGAACTTCACACTCAGATAGCACGGTTTTCAGTTTCGCGTTTCGAAACCCAGAACACGGAACCGGGGACTGGAAACCATCTATCTTTAATAAGAGCAGATGAGTACTTAGTGCGGGCTAGGGCGGGGCTAGGGGCCCCGGAAGCGCAAGCTTCACTACCGCAATTCCCCTTCAGGCGGCCCGAATACCCGCAGCGTCCAGCTTTTTCGGAATGAACTTGGGCTTAAGCGCTGACGCCTTGCTCTGCATTGTGTTGCACTGTGCGAACCTGGCCAGGCCGGAAGGAGCAACCATAAGCATAATGCAGCGCGTCTGCAGAATTCAAGGCCGAGCAGATGCCGAAGGCCACATTCCGGGGGAGCCCGGCAAAGCGGGGAGCCCACTCTTACTGTTTCCTGTCTTCGGTTCCGGGGCTTATGTTTTCGGTTTCGGGTTTGCAGTTCCGAATCCGAAGGCGGCTCAATACGCATCGTCGTGGTGCGCAAACCTCAGCAGCCGCACGGCGTTTCCTTCGATTTCGTAAATAGGACAAAGCACGAATCCACGTGCACCCGCCTCGTCCCCTTAAGCACTTTGCGCAGCGGCTTGAAACCCATAAAACCAACCGATTCCGCATTCGCAGAAAATCCTTATAAAATATCCATTGGAAATTGGAGCATGCTTCTTTACGGGAAGGAGATTGCGGAAAGCATCATTTCGCGCATAAAGGCGGAAATCGATTCAGAAGGGCTGAAGCCGCGGCTAGGGATAGTTGTTGTAGGGGATTATCAACCCTCGCAGGTGTACGTGAAGAAGAAGATGGAGACTGCGAAACGCGCGGGGATAGAGGCGGAATTGTTCCACCTTCCACACAATTCCGAGGAGAAGGAGGTGCTCGCGCTTGTGGGGAAGCTGAACAAGGACAAGAGTATAGACGGGTACATAGTCCAGCTCCCCCTTCCGCCGCACATAAACCTGGACAAGGTGCTGGAAGCGATAGACCCTTCCAAGGATGTTGACGGATTCCATCCTTCGAACATGGGCAAGATGCTCCTCAACCTTCGTGATGACGTTTTCGAATCAGCGACCCCTGCAGGGATAATGGAGATGATAAGGCATTACAAAATCCCCATGGCAGGCGCAAATGCGGTAGTGGTGGGAAGGAGCAACATAGTCGGAAAGCCCATAGCAATGATGCTGCTCCAAGAGGATGCCACTGTCACGATATGCCATTCCAAAACCCGGAACCTCGCTGAACATACGAAATTGGCAGATGTGCTCGTTGTTGCTGCTGGGAAGCCCGGGTTCATCAAGCCTGACATGGTGAAGGAGGGGGCCTACGTCATAGATGTAGGCACCACCCACGTCGAAACCAGCGGCGGGAAACCGGGGACAGGAAAGGTCGTCGGGGATGTGGACCCTGAAGTGCAGAAGAAGGCGCACGTTTCCCCTGTTCCAGGCGGCGTGGGGCCCCTGACTGTGGCTATGCTGCTTCAAAATACGTTAAAAGCG
>JBBITJ010000018.1:0-9920 GCA_037440825.1 Microcaldota archaeon
GCCACTAATATTGCAGTCAACCTCCAGCAAAAACTCAGCAGCCCACTGGAGAAAAGTGAAACTGATAAGTTCATGCCGCATATAATGGAAGACCGGATAAAGAAATTTTTGCAGGACGAACTTGGGATTTTGAACCCTTCGCAGAGCGTCATATCTGATCTGATGCGCAACCATAAATCCAAGGATGAAATCTCCACAATACTGGTCAATAATTATTCAAAAGAGTTATCTGAAAAAAAGAGAACTGAAGAGCTGTCTATTTTTGCACAAATAGCCAACACCACTGTCGAAAATGTTGAAAAAGTCCTGAACGCGCTAACACTTCAGGATTCCTTCAAAGTTGCTCATACGCTAGGAATTTCGGAAGAGCTGGCTAAGTTTATAATAGGCCTTGCCTACATGGCAAAGTCCGGCGCTACTTTTGATCAACTCAAGAAAATGCGCAATCTGGAAGACATCAAGAATTGGATGTATTCTACCGGCCACAAAAAGGAATTCGACTCATTTGCCAACGAAACCTCAAAAGTAGCTATGGACTTCATGCGCGACGACATCACCTTCAACATGGTCGTGATGGGCAGGGAGAGTGTGCGCGCGACTCTCGACGCCATCTACGAGGACAACGAAAAGAAGGCTGTGGAAACCCTGAAATCCGACGACATGGACGAGAAGGAAGCGAAGGAAACCGTCTCCGAGGCCAAGGATTACAAGAAGAATAGCGGCAAGAAGGACGACATGGAGAAATTGATCGAAGAGGCGCAGAAAGAGGCAGAGCAGATAAGCAAGAAAGCCAGGAAGCAGGATTCAGACTGACTAGTTCTCCACTCCGCCACGCGCGGGGCGCAGGCAAATAAAATATGCGCGTCTATAGTAAACCCGCAAAGGAATCCGACACGCTGCAGCTATCGCTACGGCGCGGGTTTGCTAGACTGCTGTAATCCCTGTGATTAAAATGCGTGAAATGCAGAACCTCGAATACTCCTTCATGGTGCGCGAGCTCCGGCAGCTCGAAGGCAAGCACTTCTCCAAGATTTACAGGATGGGCGAGAATTCGTTCCGCATCAAGATTGGCGATTCCCACCTGATAATCGACCTTCCTTTCAGGGTAGGAATAGCGAAATACCTTCCCAAAGGCGAGGAGGGAAGCGGCTTCACGGAAAAGCTGAGGAAAGAGCTGGACAACCGGAAACTGAATAGCATCTACCAGTGCGGAAAGGACCGCATAATCGCATTGGAATTCGACGATTCGGTATTGTTTTTGGAGATGTTCGCAAAAGGCAACATAATACTCACGGACAAGCAGGGAAAGATAGTGGAAGTGCTTAGGGAAGAAAGATGGAAGGACCGCACTCTGAAAAAAGGGGAAACGTACAAGGAGCCCCAGAGCTCGGTAATCGAAGAGCTGGAAAAGACGCTTTCGGAGAAATACGCCATAGTTTGCCTGATCAAGCTCCCGCTGGGCAAGGAGTACGCGAAGGAGATGCTGGAGCGGTGCGGAATAGAGGAAAGGAAGCCGGGCAACACGCTCTCGAAAGACGAAATCTCATGCCTGAAAAAGGAATATGCGGCAATCGTGGCGGAGCAGAAGCCCTATCTCTTCCTTGAGAACGGGAAGCCGCTCGACTACGGCCTTGTGAAATTCAAAAAGTACGAGACTGGAAACGCGAAGCTGGAGACAAAAGAAATGCCCACGCTGAGCGAGGCGATGGAAGAGTATTACGCGAACGCGCCGAAACCCAAAACCGGGAACACGAAACTGGAAAAATTGAGGAGACGGCTGGAAGAGCAGCTCGCCGCGCTGGAAAAATTGAAAATCGAGGAGAAGGAGGCGAAGGAGAAGGGCGATTTCATCTACGCCAATTACCAGAAAATCGAGGAACTGCTGGAAATGGCGAAAAAGGCCGGGATGAACAATCTGGGCGCAGTTTTCAAGGACTACAAGATCTGGAAGATAGACAAGGAGAAAAAGGAAATAGAACTGGAGCTATAGGAGTTCTTCTGCCAGGTACGGCTTCAGGATGTTCCTGCTCGCCCTCGGCTTGTTCGTCTTGAGCGAGACCATCGCGTACTTCCCGTCGGTCTCCAGCTGGAGCAATTGCAGGATGTTTATCCTCGCTTCCTTGAGCAGCGAGGTGACCTTGGAAAGCTCGCCGGGCTCGTTCTTCACTGTGATGACGCAGAATTCATCGTCCAGGTTCGCGTACCCGTTCTTGGTGAGCACCTCCTTGGCCTTCTCGTGGTTCTTCACCTGTATCGTGATCACTATCTTCTTGCCCACCACGCTCGCGCTCAGACCGTCTATGTTTATCTTCTCTTTCCCGAGGATATAAGAAATGTCCGAAATCAATCCGACGCGGTCATTGAGCACCAGTGTTAAAGGTTTCATCTCCCCACCAAGCGTTATTGCGGCCCGCTCTCTTTAAAATATTCTGTTATGCCTGCAACATTCCATCAGCCATTCAAACAACCTGACTTGCGCCCTCCAAGCAATTTATAAGTTTTCCCTTCCCTAAATAATTCAATTGAAAATGGCAGAATGTGGTTTGGATGGCAATGGCTAAGAAAATGCACGGATATTTCCGCTTCTTCTTCAGCTTTAGCTATTGCTAGTCGGAAAACCGCAAAAGCTTTTTTCTCCTTTCCGGTTTTTCGATGCTTATGAAGGCTAGGTGAACCCATAAAAAACTGAAAAATGACGATAAAAAGGTGAAACGAATGAAGAATATAAAGCTCGCGGCGCTCGAAGGCGGCAAGCGCACCGTAGTGAAAGTCGGGAAAGTGAGGGTCGGCGAAGGTTTCACGGTCATAGCAGGGCCGTGCAGCGTGGAATCAGAGGAGCAGACTGTGGAAACCGCGATAGCGGTGAAGGAAGGCGGGGCGCAGATGCTCAGGGGAGGCGCGTTCAAGCCCCGCACGTCCCCCTACGCGTTCCAAGGGTTGGGCCTGAAGGGGCTCAAGATTCTCGCGAAAGCCCGCGAAATAACCGGGCTCCCGGTAGTGACCGAAGTGATAGACACGAGGGACGTGAGCTGGGTGTGCGAATACGCCGACGTATTGCAGATAGGCGCGAGGAACATGCAGAACTTCTCGCTCCTGAGGGAGGTCGGCAAGGTGGACAAGCCCGTGCTCCTCAAAAGAGGCATGTACTCGACAATAGAGGAGTGGCTCAACTGCGCGGAGTACATACTGAAAGAGGGCAACCCCAACGTGATACTCTGCGAGCGCGGGATAAGGACGTTCGAGACCTACACGAGGAACACTCTGGACTTGAGCGCGGTGCCTGCAATTAAAGAGCTTACCCACCTTCCTATAATCACGGATCCGACGCACGGGACTGGAAGGGTGAGCCTCATAGGCCCGATGAGCCTTGCTTCGGTCGCAGCAGGCGCTGATGGGCTCATAATCGAAGTGCACAGGAACCCGCCTGAGGCGCTCAGCGACAAGGACCAGGCGCTCACTCCGCCGCAATTCGCGGAGCTGATGAAGAGGGTGAATGCGCTCCATGCATTCATGGGCAAGCTGGGATAAGGATGAAACGATGAAAACGCTCCATATCGAAGGGAAAACCGGGAAATGCTCCATTGCCATAGGGGAATCCATCTCCAACCTCGCCTCTTATTGCAAGTCCGAAAAGCGCGTGATAATAACCGACGCTACGGTGAGGAAGCTGCACGGAGCCTTTCTTCCCAAATGGGAAACCATCGAAATAGGGGAAGGGGAGAAGAACAAGACATTGGAGGCTGTGGAAGGGGTATACGGGCGTTTCCTCGAATTGGAGCTGGACCGCTCTTCTTGCGTCGTGGGGATAGGAGGCGGGATAGTGTGCGACATAGCGGGATTCGCGGCATCCACTTACCTGCGGGGCATGCATTTCGGGTTCGTTCCCACCACCCTCCTTGCGCAGGCCGACGCGAGCGCAGGAGGGAAGAACGGCGTGAATTTCAGGGGCTACAAGAACCTCATAGGCACGATAAACCAGCCGGAATTCGTGCTCTGCGATTTCCAATTGCTCAAGACTCTTCCCAAAGCCGAGATTAGCAGCGGCTTCGCGGAAATCATAAAGCACGCGGCCATAGGAGACGCCGCGCTTTTCGATTACCTGGAAAAGAACGTGGAAAAGGCGCTTTCGCTGGACCAGAATGCAATGGAAAAAATAATTTACGATTCGCTCAGGGTGAAGGCCGGAATAGTCTCTGCCGACGAGACAGAAAAAGGTGAGCGGAGGAAGCTCAACTTCGGCCACACCATAGGGCATGCTGTGGAATCCGCTCTCGGGCTGAGGCACGGCGAGGCAGTTGCAATAGGGATGGTCGCAGCCGCGCGCCTTTGCGCGGCGCGCAAGCTCATCCTGCAAAAGGATGCTGAGAGGCTGGAGAACCTCCTGAAAGCTTACGGGCTTCCGACTTCGGCCAAGGGAAAGAAGGATGCGATTCTGGACGCGATGCGCAAGGACAAGAAGCGCGAAGGGGGCAAGGTGCATTTCGTGCTACTGGAAAAGCTCGGAAAGGCAAAAGTTTCAGAAATTCCGCTGGAGGAGCTGGAGGGTGCGCTGGATGGCTGAAAAGATCTGCGTGAGCGTTTCCGAGCCTGATGCGGCAAGGTGCATCAAGGCCCTCAAAGGGCTCAGGTTCGCGGAAATAAGGCTGGACGAGATGAAGGTTTCCGCGGATGAGGTGCGCGCCATCTTCTCCTCTGAAATACCTCTCATAGCTACTTGCAGGCCGGACGGGAGGAGCGACGCGGAAAGGAAGCGCCTGCTTCTTGCAGCGATAGACGGCGGGGCGGCTTACGTTGATGTAGAATTGGAAGCCCCGGCTTCCTACAGGAAAGATATTCTCGCCGCTGCGAGAAAGAACGCATGCAAGGCGATAATCTCATACCACAATTACGAGCGCACACCGGAGCGCGCCGAGCTTGAGCGCATCCGGGATTCCTGCTTCGATTCAGGAGCAGACATAGCGAAAATCGCGTGCATGGCCAATTCTAATGCGGACAACGCGCGGCTCCTCGGTCTGCTGGACACAGAAAGGAAATTAGTAGTGATAGGGATGGGGAAAAAGGGAAGAATAACCCGCGTGCTCGCACCCCTGCTCGGAAGCGAATTCACGTTCGCATCCCAGGAAAAAGGGAAGAAGACCGCTCCGGGGCAGATTGGAATGAAGGAGCTGGAAAAGATGCTCAAGGTGCTTGCAGATGGCTGAGATATTCGCAGTCGCGGGCAACCCTGTGCTCCACAGCAAGAGCCCGCTCATACAGAACGCGCTCCTCAAATCGTGCATGGCAGAAGGGGTATACACGAGAATCGCAGCGTCCAGCGCGAAGGAGGCGCTGGAAACAGCATCCCGAATAGGGATGAAGGGGTTCAACGTCACCGCGCCGTTCAAGGAGGATATGCTCTCCCTTCTCGATTCGCTCAGTCCTGACGCGGAAAAAATAGGGGCGGTCAACACCGTAATACTGGAAAAAGGCAAATGGGTGGGCCACAACACGGACTCCATCGGAGTCGTTGACGCGTTCGTCAGGAACGGAATAGCGCTCGAAGGGAAGCGTGTGGTCGTGCTCGGAGCAGGAGGCGCGGGAACCGCCGCTGCGTTCGGCCTCATGAAAGCAGGGGCCTCGGTCGTGATTGTGAATAGGGACGGGGAGAAGGCGCGCCGCATCGCGGAAAGGCTCGGATGCAGGGGCGCCCCTCTCGTCTCCCTGGGGAGGGAGCTGAAAAACGCCGACGTGCTGGTTTCAGCAGTCTCAACGCACGAGCGCATCGTGAGCCCGGGTCTTCTGAGAAAAGGGCTGGTTGTGATGGATGCGAACTATCGCGATTCCGTCCTTTCTCAGGACGCGGGGAAAGCGGGATGCACGGTTGTGGGCGGATTGGAATGGCTCCTCTACCAGGCGCTTCCAGCGTTCAAGCTCTTCACAGGGAAGGATGGGGATGCGGAAGTTGTGCGCAAGGCGCTGGCATCGGAACCCGATCGGGAAAATGCAGCGTTTTCACGAGACAGTGTTTGCGCATCGCAAACAGCTGGTGGCCAGACAGGGCGAACGGATCGCAGCAGGCGACTGGAAACCAGAAACCATAAATCTAATATAGCCCTTATCGGCTTCATGGGCACGGGAAAAAGCACGATAGGAAAGGAGCTGGCGAAAGAGTTGAAAATGGAATTGCTGGACACAGACAGTCTCATAGAAAAGCAGCAGGGCATGCCCATCAAGGAAATATTCGCAAGGAAAGGCGAGGCTGCATTCAGGAAGATGGAGCGCGAGCTCGTGAAATCCGCCATCGCAACATCATCCGGAAATGTGTTCTCCTGCGGGGGCGGCATCGTGCTTGACGAGGCGAACCGCAGGGCGCTCTCGTCCAGTTCGCTCGTGATATGGCTCTGGGCTTCGCCGGAAACCGCCGTGGAGAGGGCGACGATGCAAGGGAACCGCCCCCTGCTCGAGAGGGCAAAAGACAAGCAGGCGAAAGCCGGAGAACTGCTGAAAGAGCGCATCCCACTCTACGCCGAAACTTGCGATTTGATAATCAGCACGGACGGGCACGCGCCCGTAAAAATCGCGGAGAGGATAATCCATGAAATCGATAAGGCCTTCTGAAATCAAGGGGACTGTGCATGCCCCTCCGTCCAAGAGCATGATGTGCAGGGCAGTTGCAGCGGCGCTGCTCGTGGAAGGCATCACCACGATACTGCGCCCCTCGTTCTGCGACGACGCGATTGCGGCGATGGGCATAGCCGAGGGTTTCGGAGCCGAGCTGCGCAAATCCGCAACCAAGGTGGATGTGAGCAGCATGGGCATATTCAGGACGGAACCTGCAACTGACACTCTCGCGTGCAACGAATCGGGGCTGTGCATGCGCATGTTCGCGCCAATCGCCGCGCTGAGAACCGAGCGCTTCATCCTCGACGCCTCAGGTTCGCTGCTCAGGAGGAACATGAGCATGCTCGAGGGTCTCAACCTGCTGGGGGCATCGTGCAGGACTTCTGCAGGATTTCCCCGGGTGAGGGTGCAGGGGCCGATGCACGGAGCCGAGATAACGATAGACGGCTCGGAGAGCTCGCAGTTCCTCACAGGGCTGCTGATGGCGCTTCCGCTGTGCAAAGGCGATTCCGTGATCCACGTGTCCAACCTCAAGAGCAGGCCGTATGTGGAGATGACAATGTCCCTGCTCAAGGAATTCGGGATCACGGTCGCGAACGAGGATTTCAAGACGTTCAGGATAAGGGGCGGACAGAAGTACGGCAAAGGAATAGTTTACGCTGTGGAAGGCGACTGGTCAGGCGCCGCATTCCCTCTCGTAGCAGGCGCAGTCGCAGGAAAGTTAATGGTCCGCGACCTGAAATCCGATTCCCCGCAGGCGGACAAGGCGATACTTGAAGCATTGCGGGCAGCGGGCGCGAAGGTTGTTGTCGGCAGCCGCGCGCCTTCGGTTTCGGTCGAAAAGAACGAATTAAATGCTTTCGAATTCGACGCAACGGATTGCCCTGATTTGTTTCCGCCGCTTGTTGCCCTTGCGGCGAACTGCGAAGGCACGACGCTGATAAAAGGGGCGAAGCGGCTCAAGGGGAAGGAGAGCGACCGCGCATTGGCGCTGATGAAGGAATTCGCGAAGCTTGGCATAATCGTGAAAGTCGAGGGCGACGTGATGAAGGTGCAGGGAGGGAAAATAAGCGGAGGAGAGATAGACTCGCACAACGACCACCGCATAGCCATGGCAGGAGCGATCGCAGCGCTGAACGCAGCAGGAGAAGTGAAAATCAACAATCCGGAATGCGTTTCCAAATCCTATCCGGATTTCTTCAAGGACCTGGAGAAGCTGACGAGATGATGTTATGAACACATTTGGAAGATTATTTCGCGTAAGCATTTTGGGCGAGTCGCACGGCGAGTGCGTAGGCGTGCTGATAGACGGCTGCCCGGCAGGGCTCGCGCTTTCAGCAGCGGACCTCGTGCCGGATTTGGAGCGGAGGAAGCCGGGCGCGAAGGGCACCACTGCAAGGAAGGAAAGCGATATCCCGCTGATAAAAAGCGGCATCTTCAATGGAAAGACCACCGGAGCGCCCATCCTCATCCTCCTGGAGAACAAGGACACGGATTCGGGCGCATACGAAAAGATGAAGGACACGCCGCGCCCGGGCCACGCGGACATGGTCGCAAAACAGAAGTTCGGCGGCTTCAGCGATTACCGCGGAGGAGGGTATTTCTCAGGCAGGCTCACTGCAGCACTGGTAGCAGCAGGCGCAGTCGCGAAGAAGCTCATGCGCGGCGTGAAAGTGGACGCGAAGGTGCTGGAAACCGGAGACATTGAGGATGCTGCGAATGAAGGCGATTCAGTCGGAGGGATAGTGGAATGCAGGATAGCCAATCTCCCTCCCGGATTGGGCGAGCCGTTCTTCGATTCCGCAGAGTCGCTCATCTCCCATGCGGTCTTTTCCATCCCTGCTGTGAAAGGAATAGAGTTCGGCGCAGGATTCGCATCAGCGAAGATGAGGGGAAGCGAGTGCAACGACGAAATAATTGATGCGGGAGGCAAGACGAAAACCAACAACGCAGGAGGAATAAACGGCGGCATCACCAACGGCAACGAAGTAGTGTTCAGGGTCGCGGTGAAACCGACCTCGAGCATCTCGAAGCCCCAGAAAACCGTGAACCTCAAAACCGGAAACCATGCGAAACTCGAAACAGCAGGAAGGCACGACGCGTGCATAGCGCTCCGCGTGCCAGTGGTGCTGGAAGCGGCTGCAGCCATCGTGTTTGCGGACCTCATGCTCATGGAACAGAAGATTCCGAGGATAACAAGGTGAAATCATGGAAGACGATCTCGCGAAGATAAGGAAGAGAATAGACATTTTGGACCAGGAGATAGTGAAGATGCTCAACGAGCGCATGGAAGCTGCAGTGCGCGCAAGGAAGCTCAAGAGCTCAGTGGATGATCCTGCGAGGGAGAAGCAGGTGCTCGAGAACGTGAAGAGGCACTCGCACAACCTGATGCGGCCGGAATTCTCCGAAGTCCTCTTCAAGGAGATAATCGACGAGAGCAAGCGCGTCCAGTCCATGGACCGCAAGCTGGTGGGCTTCCAGGGCGAGCACGGCGCGTACAGCGAATCCGCTGCGATGGCTTACGATTCTTCATTGGTCCCGATTCCGTGTGCGGAGTTCGCGGACATTTTCGAGGGCGTGAAGAAAGGCCAGCTCGACTTCGGCATAGTTCCTGTAGAGAACTCGCTCGAGGGCGCCGTCGCGCAGGTGAACGACCTGCTCATAGAGACCGATTTGAGCGTGATAGGGGAGATAATAATCCCCATTCACCACAACCTCCTCGCGCTTCCGGAAACCGACTACAGGGAGATACGGACAGTGTATTCGCATCCGCAGGCGCTCGCGCAGTGCAGGGGCTTCATCACGCGGAACAAGCTCGAAGCCAGGCCGTTCTACGACACCGCGGGGGCCGCGAAGATGCTTTCCGAACAGCGGCTCAAGGGCGCCGCAGTGATCGCGAGTCCGCTGTGCGCGGAGCTCTACAATCTGGAAGTGGTGAAGGGCAGCATAGAGGACCACGAATCCAATTCCACGAGGTTCCTCGTCCTTTCCCGGGAGCCTGCGAAAGCCGCGGGGGACAAGTGCTCCATCATATTTTCGACCAAGCACGAGGCAGGCGCGCTCTTCCGCATCCTCAAGGTGTTCGCGGATGCGGGCATAAACCTCACGCGGATAGAATCCAGGAGGGTGAGGGACGATCTGCGCAAGTACGCGTTCCTCATGGATTTCCAGGGCTCGGACAAGGACGAGAAGGTGAAGTCCGCGCTCGCGAAGGTGCAGAGGGATGCGGCGATGTACAAGTTCCTGGGCTGCTACAAGGAATGGTCCAACGGCGGAAATAAGTGATCCAATGCGCATAGCGATAATCGGCACAGGCAACA
>JBBITJ010000018.1:10020-16595 GCA_037440825.1 Microcaldota archaeon
ACACGTTCCAGGAGCACGACCAGATGATGGCTTATTCGCTCACCGTGCCGTTCGCCTCCACCTTGGTTTTCGCGGCGTGCATGAACAGGACCGCGGTCCCGGGAACCACGTTCAAGAAGCACATGAGGATCGCGAAAGGGCTGCTTTCCGAGGACGAATGGCTGCTCTCGGAGATCCTGTTCAACAAGTATTCGCTCAAGGAGCTGGAGAACATCACGAACCGGCTTGAGTACCTAAAGCACATAATAAAGGGGAAGGACAAGGAGGAGATGAAGAAGTTTTTGGAAAAATTAAGAAAAAATATATCTTGAGGGCCTTCAGTCGCCATCCGCGAGGACGTCCTTTAGGAGATCCTTGGCCTTCCTCATCTTGTCGACCTTGAAGGCTATGAGCGACTGCTTCCCGTCGCGCGTGAGCAGGTGGACGTTGAGTATGTTCACTCCCGCGTTGGAAAGGAGCAGGGTTATCTTGTTAAGCTCCCCTGGCTTGTCATCCAGCTTCACCACGAAGTAATCTTCCTCGAGGTTTTTGTACCCGTTCTTGCCCAGGACCTCTATGGCCTTCTTCGGATTGTTGACCGTGAGTATTATTATGGCCTTGCCGCCGACCACATTCACGCTGATGGTCTCTATGTTGATCTTGTTCTTGGCGAGCACGTAGGAAATGTCAGCCAGCAGCCCGACGCGGTCGTTCTCCACTATTGTTATTGGCTTCATATCTCCACCTCATATCGGTTTTCTGTTTCCTGTTCCGGAACTCGTAGCCGAAGACTGGCTACCGCCTTTGCTTGCGGCGTTCCCCTCATATCTTATATGCCTGCGCGTGCGGCACCCCTCCGATGTCGAGCACCTGCGATTCCTCTATCACCTCTGCCCGGATGGCGAGCGCCACCGCCTTCTTTCCCGCTATATTCAGCGAAGTGAACTTTTTTAACGCTTCCAGCACCTCCTTCTCGCCTGCGCTGGAGCCCTTGTAGAATCCGCCGTGCTTCTTGAGGTCGAGCACGCGCCCGCCCTCCTCGAACACCTTCCCGTGGATGTCCTTGTCGCACACCGCAACCACCCGGCCGCGCGCATTTTCATGCATCTTCATGTAGAACGTCATGCCATCACCACATGGTTTCCTGTTTCCAGTCTTGAGTCTCGATTCCGGAACGCGGAACCCGAAACTCGGAACGTTAATCCTGCTCCTTGTGCTGCCCCCGCACCCCATATATCCTCTTCCTTTTGGGCACCTCGCGTTGTTCCAGGCCTCCGGTCTCGCGTTCCGGGTACCCTTCCTTATGTTTCATGTGCTCGCGGGAATGCCCGTACTCTTTATCATGCCTGCCTTCCGCGCTTCCGCCGTAAAGCATGAAATTCACTGTCTTCGGGCTTTCCGCGTGTTCGATGTCTATTATGAGCCATTTGTTCTTGGTCTGGTACTTGTTGTTGAGTATCCACTTAATCTCGCCTATCTTCATGCTCTTCACGTTGGAGCTCGTGATTATGGCGCGGTACGCCGCGTCTTCCTTCTCCATCCGCTCCATCGTCTCGTAGAATTCCCTCCTTCCCCCGAACTGCACAGCTACCAGCGCGTGCTCATCATTCCCTATTTTGTAGCCGCCCTGCCAGTCCGCGACCTGGAGCTTCGAATCAGCGGCAGCGGCTTTCACCTTCTCGCGTATCCCTTCCAGCAGGTTTGCTGCCGGTTTTTCCATCTTCGCGAGCGCCTGGAGGAATTTGAGCATGAGTGTTCTCCTCATCACTCTTATAAAACCTTTTTCGTGTAATCCCAGCATGGAGATTTCCGCTGAGGAGAAGAAATGGCTCTTTTCACTCGCGAGGAAGGCGATAGAGCAATACTTCGAAACGGAGGACAAATACTATCATCCTACGGGCGTGCCGGAGAAATTCGAGAAGAAGATGGGCGTTTTCGTTACCCTCAAGAAAAATGGCGAGCTGAGGGGCTGCATCGGCTATCCCCTCCCGGAAAAATCGATAGCCCAATCGGTCGCGGACAACGCGATAAACGCCGCGTTCTACGACCCTCGGTTCCCTTCGCTCAGGAAGGCGGAGATGAAGGATCTGGAGATGGAGATAACGATACTCACGGTCCCGGTGCAGGTGCACTACAAGAGCCCGAAGGAGCTCATGGACAAGATAGAGATCGGGCGCGACGGGCTGATCGTGGAATACGGGCAGTGCACAGGGCTCCTGCTTCCACAAGTGCCTGTGGAGGAGAAATGGGACAAGAAGGCGTACCTCTCTGCACTGTGCATGAAGGCAGGGCTCCCGCCAGACGCGTGGCTTATAAAACCTGTGAGGATAAAAGCATTCCAGGGAATCGTTCTGGAGGAGAAATAGATGGAAGCGAAGCTGATCAAGAAGAACGGGAAATGCTATGTTCAGCTTCCGGACTCGTTCGCGAATCTCGACGAAGTGGAGCTCTTTCAGTTGAAGGAGAACTTCTGGCTGCTTTCAGCGCCGCTAGGGACAAAGCCCGCCGCAAAGCCGACCGCAGAATCGAAGACTTTGACGGATGCGGAAAAATCCGTGCTGCAGAAGCTCACGAAGATACGGTTCGCGGACCGCACGCCCTCCAACATAGAGAAGGCATTCTCGCCCGCAGAGCAGGAAACTGTGCGCCAGCTCATAAAGAAGGGCGCGCTCCAGGTGTTCTACGGCAAGAAATACGAGAAAACAGGGGTTTACAACATAAGCGACGACGTTTATCCGCACATAAGCCACGGCGAAATCAAGCAGTCGGCGGAACCCAAAACCCAAAAATCGCAACACCTTCCTCCAGCCGCCCGCCATGCCATTCCAACGTATTCACAACTCTCCGCGGCAGGCTGGCTCGTGATCTCCAATCCGCGGGACGCGGAGCAGTTCACCTTAGATTTGAAGAAGGCAGGGCTCTCGCAGAACGTGAAGGGCGTGCGCGGCTTCGACGGCAAGTTCTACGTCGCGACCACGAAATTCTTCTACGCGGCGCAGCAGAAGATACGGACCGTAATGGAGAAGAAGAAAAGCGGGATGCTCGTGGAGGAGATCGCTGTAGAGGCGTCCATCGAGCCCGAAGCCGCGGGAGTGGCGCTGCGCATCCTCGCAGAAAGCGGGGAAGCGATAGAGAAGAAGAGGGGCTTGTTTTGTCTGGCTTAAGCGTTCCGGAGTGCGGCGGCGAAACCGGAAACGGAAAACCCGAAACCGCAAGGTGAAGGCAATGACTGGAATGACAATCAAAGATCCCATACACGGGCAGATCGAGCTCGATGAAATCGAAGGCAGGATAATTGACGCTCCAGATTTCCAGCGCCTGCGGAAGATAAAGCAGCTCGCCACAGCCCACCTCGTTTATCCGGGGGCTAACCACACAAGGTTCGAGCATTCATTGGGGACCTTGCACCTCGCCTCGCGCATATGCGCCCGCCTCGGGCTGGAAAAGGATATATCACGCAAGGTGCGGATGCACGCGCTCCTCCACGACCTGGGTCACATCGCATTCTCGCACGAGGCCGAGCGCGTGGTTTCCAGCTACCTGGGCGACCACGAGGAAATAGGCAAGAACAAGTCGCTGCGCGGCCCGATCGGGGACATCATATCTGAGAATTTCAGGAAAAAAGAAATATCCGATTTCGGCAAATCCCCCTATGCCCAGATCATTTCGTCGGACATAGGGGCGGACCGGATGGACTACCTCAAGCGCGACTCATATTACACAGGCGTGGCGTACGGGATGATAGACGAGGACCGCATAATCGGCAAAATGCATTTCTGGAAAGGGGGGCTGGAGGTGGAGGAGGGCGCGCTGGAGGCGAGCGAAAGCCTCCTGATCGCGCGCTTCATGATGTTCTCCACCGTCTATCTTCATCGCACGGTGCGCATCGCTTCCGCGATGCTGGAGCGCTCGCTCGCGATGGCGATAGAAAAAGATGGGTACGATCCTGAAGCGCTCCTGGAAAAGGGCGACAACGAGGTGCTCTCCGAGCTCGGCAGGAAAAAGCATGCGAAAGAATACGTAGCAGCCCTCGAGCAGAGGCGGCTCTACAAGGAGGCGCATTCCGTGTACGCATCAGGGATAGGCGCGAAGGGCATCTCCCGCCTGGAAGCCGAGCTTTCCGCGCTCGCGAAATGCGACGTGCTCGTGGACGCGGCGCCGAATTTCTTCAAGCTCTCGGGATTCATGGTGCGCATGGATTCCGGCGAGCGCAGGGAGATAGGGAAAATCTCGGAAATCGTCCGCGCGCTCAAGCTCGCGGAAGAATCCAGGAAGAAAGTGCTGGTGCTGGCTCCGGAGGAGTACAGGCACAAGGTGGCGAAGATCTGCTCGGACTATTTCGGCTGACTTTATTTGATGAGCAGCCTGTCAGCTATCTTCACCAGGAATATGAATATGAGCGCTCCTGCAAGGACCATCTGCGGGCTTATCTTAATTCCTGCGAGTTCCTCGGTGGAGCCGATGCCCAGTATCCCTGCGCTGCTCATGGGCATCATTTTGTTGTTTGCCATATCAATCACTAGTCAGTTCCAAGTTGTTTTTCCAGCCAATATTTATAAAGTTTGTATCTGTTTATTGCCGCATGGCAATCGAGATAGTGAAAACCTCCCTCATAGAGGCGAGAAGCCCGCTCGTCCTCGTAGGGTTTCCGGGCGTGGGCCTCGTGGGAAGCGTCGCAACCTCATATTTCGTAGAGAAGAACGGATTCAAGCTTTCAGGATACGTGGCGAGCAACGATTTCGCGCCCCTGGCGGCGATACACAACTACGTCCCCCTTCCTCCGGTGCGTATATACTACTCAAAAGAAAGGAACATAGTAGTTGTGCTCAGCGAAATAGTGGTCCCTGTGGGCGTGTCGAACGAGATGGCGCACATGATAGTGGATTTCGCGAAGGAGCTGAAATCCGACCGCATAATCTCGATAGGCGGCATTTCGCTCAAGGAGGCGGAGAACGCTGTATACATCATCGGCAACGAGAAGAGCGGGGCTGACACCTACGTCTCCAAGAAGATAGGCAAGAGCATTAAGGAAGGCGCCACTACCGGAGTTACGGGAACCCTGCTTGCGATGGGCAGCTTTTCCGACTATTCCATACTCGCGGTGCTCGCGGAAGCGAACCCGGACACTGTTGATCCAAAAGCCGCGGCGAACGCGCTCCAGGCCCTTTCCAAGATAATAAACGTTCCTGTTAACACCCTCGAGCTCGAGAAGGAGGCGAGGATGCTCTCGCAGGCCGCCAAGGAGAGCGTGGTGAAGGCGAAGGTGCTCGGGAAGAAGGCCGGGCCAAGCTGCGGCATGTACGGGTAAAAGGAGCATCGCGATAGCCGAGTGCCCCTTTTAACAACCCAGTATTTTTATTAGCATCAAACTGAGTTCGTGCGGCAGCAAGCTGCTCGCACGAACCACCATCAAACTCTCTGTTTGGAACAACATGATATGCGAACCTTCAATCTCGGAGGGAGAAAATAAGCATGTTTCCGGCGTTCTCATATCCATGCCCAAGCATGCGGTGCACTCGCTCAGCGCGGAAAGGACACGAGCTTCGTCCTTTTCCTTTACGATTGACAAAAATACGAAACTGGAAACTCTAGACAGGAAAATGTATGCAGGGGAGAGGATTCGAACCTCTGAAGACGCTAGGTCACAGGATCTTAAGTCCTGCGCGATTGACCGGGCTCCGCCACCCCTGCAGACAAACCTCATAGGGGGACTTCGTCCCCCTCGCGGTTTTTCCTTGATTTCCCCTTTACCCCCTACGAGGTAAAGATCGCAGGGGGCGTGAATCGCCGGAGGCGATTTGGCGGGGCTTTGGTCGGAACGCCGACCAAACGGACCGCCACCCTGCATTATCAAATAATTCTAAGCCAGGAACTCTTTAAAAAAAGGTTTATTTCCTCTGGACTTCCTCCTTCGGCACTTCCACGACCTTCATCGCGGAAAGCTCGCGCACGAATTCATCCTCGCTCATGAAGACGTAGTTCGCCTTTGAGAACCTCACGAAGAACTTCTTCTGCTCCTCGTACTTCACGGGGCTCTGCACGAACAGCCCTACTCCCTCCCACATCCCGAACCAGCCCAGCGGCGTGAAAAGCAGCACAAGCACGTCCCTCACGTGCGACTGGGGGAAAAGCTCGCTCGAGTACACGAGGAAGAACAGCACCAGGAAGCCTACGAAGAAGTAAGTAATGCCCGCCCTCTTCCTCTTCTCTATCTCCATTTCCAGCAGCCTTATCTGGTGCTGGAAATAGTCCTTGAGCCTCTTCTTTATGAGCGCCTCGACCTTCTGCGAGCGCATAGCCCCTGGAATGGAAAACCTCACTTCTATATCGCCCTTGCTGGTCTCCACGTACCTCTTCTGCATCTCCTTTATGAAGTCGTCGGAAAGCACGCGGCGGTCGTACTCCGAGGGATCGAAATCCGAGAATATGTCGTCGTACGTGTCCAGCGCTATGTGCAGGAGGTTGAGGAGCGAGGACGGCTTCTTCTCTTCGATTTTTTTGCCGGCGCCTGGTTCTGCCATGATAATCTAACTTGATTACCATTTATAACCTTCACTGAAGCCAGCTCGTTTTTTAAAATGTTTTTTGCCACAAAG
>JBBITJ010000019.1:0-6071 GCA_037440825.1 Microcaldota archaeon
GCCTTCTTCCCGTCGAAATAAACAGTCTCTTCATACCGCACGCCGAAGTCCTTGAAATACACGGCCGGCTCTATCGCAATCACGGTATTTTTGAGCGGGTCGGAATATTTCTTATTGAGCCGGGGGTATTCATGGATGTCCAGACCGACCCCGTGCCCGATAGAATGTATGGATTCGGGAAACCCGTACTTTTTGAAGAGCTTTTCCGAAAAGAGGGCCAAATCCTTTCCTGTTTCCATATCAGGCATCGCATCAATTATGCCGTTGAAAATCGCCTTTACTTTTTCGTACGCTTCCTCAACTTTCTTTTCCTTTTTCCTGAAAAACACGCGCGTGAGGTCCGAACAATAATTTTCGTAGCGGACACCGTAATCCACCAAGGCGAATGCGCCCATCTTCGCGTGGGCGGGCTTGTAATGGGGGAACGCGCTGTGCTTCCCTGAGCCCACTATTGGATCGAACGCTGGCTTCAGCCCCATTTCGAAGGTGTGCATGAGCAGCCAGTTGGCTGCCTCGCTCTCGTCCCTGAAATCCTCGTCCTCGAATTGCGAGAGCAGTTTTTTCGTTTTCGACGCCGCCTTCATTATCCTCTCCACTTCTTCAGGCTTTTTCCTCGCGCGCATTTTGAAAAACTCTTCGGACGCGTCCTTCGCCTTGCAAATCCTGCGCAGCTTGTCGTATGCTTTTGCAGGAAGGGAGGAATAGTCCAGGGAGAGCCGCTTTCCTTTAACCAGCGCGGCTATTTCCTCCATCGGCTTCTTGTAGGCGATTACGTTGCCGCGGAACGCCTCACGCGCAGCGCGCTCGTTCAGCTTCGGAACCAGGAGCGTCTCCTTCCCGCCCAAATTGAGATAGAATGAATTATCGACATCCAACCCTGAATGATAGAAGAAATTCGCGTTGAAATTGTTTCCCCTGAATAGCAAGAGGTTGTTCATGTCATCGCGCCGATTTTAGTTATTGAGCCTCTGATAACACAGTTTCTTGGATTGGTTATCTGATATCGCATCGCAGATGGAGGCATTCCCAGTCTTTTCGGCAACATCAATATAGCAGGTTTCGCGCTGGAACACGTCCCCTATTCTATCGCAGATGCGCGTATCATTAAGGCGTCCTGCAATGCAAGAATAGCAATAATCTGCAGACTTATTGCGAACAATATAAGCGCACAGCTCCGGTTTCATATATTCACAGGCAAAATCCTTGTAGCAATCGTTGCGGACATCTGATGAGACCTTATCGCATAGGGATATGTTGCCGCTGGACAAGGCCACCTTGCTATAACAGGCATCCAGGTCGCCTAAGTCGGAAATCTCATCGCACAGGGAGGGCTCCTTTCGGGCCGCTGCGGCGGTCGAGTAGCATGCATTCCGCGCCATTGGATTGGCGATATTTGCACATGATGAGGGATCCCTGATTTCCGATGCAATGGCGGCCAAAGAAAGATTGCACGCAATTTGTTTGTCTTCGCTGAGGTTGGCGCAGGCGGCTGTCATTTTTTTGATAAGTTCTTCAGCGTCCGCGTTATTGGATGAACCGCTGGACGATGTGCACCCTGCAACGAGCAGGAATGCAAATGCCATTGCCGCAAGGACCGAACGAATATCCATTTTTTTCACATCGATTTTATGACACTCATCTTAAATAATATGCGCTTTTTTTATCTCAGCAACTCCGCGCACCCTATCCCAGTGCATCTTCCATTCGTCAATTATTATCTGTTTGGAAAAGAACGGCGCATTCGCGACGAAGGTTTCGCCTTCGCCCCCTTCAAGGAAAGGGTGGATGCTCTTTGGCGCTTGCTTCACCAATACGGAAAACGGCTTTCCGAGCAATTCAGGGCCGAGCCCTTCTGCTGAAACCGCAACAGTGTAAATTTCGAAATATTCGAGCATTTCATTCATAAGAATGGATTCCGAAACGGAAAACCCGGAACCGGAGACCGATTTGTGCCATAACGGGGAATAAGTCGGAATTCCCAGGTTCTCGCCTATCTGCTCTATGCGCTGCCTTTGGTAATCGGAAGCCACCGCTCCTGTGAAAATAGCTTCAGCGCCCATCTCCTTGATCTTATTCTCCATGTCCGAGAGCTCCTTCTCTTTCGTCGTCTTGAGGATGGAGTGGGGGACGCCCATGCACTCTGCCTGCAATTTCGTCCATTCCACATTGGGATGGTGGAACATCATCGAATATTCTCCGCTCTGGATTGTTAATAAGGAAACCTCGAAGCCCTGGCTCATCGCTATCCATGCAGCGAATACGGAATCTTTTCCGCCCGAAAACAGGCAGGCAGCTTTTTTCATTCTTTCTTCCCTTTGTGGAAGTGGTAGCCATTGACTCTCGGTCTCGTGAGCGCGAATGCAACCGCCGCAGCCACGAGCACGAATGCCGCAATCAACCCGTAGATGAGCATCTGCGCGGAATCCGCGGATTTCTTCGCTTCAGCGAGCCCCATTTCCGCAAGCCTTGTCGCTTCTTCTGGGTTGGAATATGCGAGCGCCGCAGCATCATCGGACAGCTTCTTCGCCCTCGAATAGTCAGCGAGGAATTCCCTCTTGCCTATCGCCGCGTTGAGCTCGCTTATCTTGGAGAGCGCAGTGTTTATCTTGTATGCCGCAAGGTCTATCTCCGAATCCATGGCGTCGAGCATGAATACTGCTTCGTTGTAGTCCGAGTCGCTAAAGCGCGCTGACTTTATCTTCGCGGATATAGCCACGGTGCTTATGTTGAGTTTGTATTCTGCAATCATCCTTTCCGCTTCCGCCAGTCTGTCAAGCAGGGGAAAAACGTCGTTTTCCTCCTGCGTCTCGTTGGTTGTTACGTTAGGAACCACGATGGATGAATTGAGGTATACTGAGTAAGCGTCCGAGTACCTCTTCTCCGCGACCAGCGCGAGGATCTCGGATTTCGCTGAAGAGGATTGCGCGAGGGAAGAAAGCTCGGCATCGAGCGAGATTTCCACTTCAGAAGCTGCTGCGGAGATGTCCGTACTGTTGAGGTCCATCATCTTGTAGAACGCCTCGCCGTAGTTGCCTTGGGAGAGCGCGAATTCAGCGTTCGCCCATTCCGCCGGAATGGTGGAATTGTAGGAAACATTCAGCTGGCTGCAGAGCTCCGCATAGGATGAATAGAGCGAAAACGCAGGTTCCAATGAGGAATGCACATCGTTTGCGGAAGATGCGGGATCCGGAACGGAGATGTTTGAAACCGATATCACCCTCTCCAAGTCTCCATGCGTTATGTACATGATATCCCCTACGACGAGGACGTCGCGGGGCGCGATTGCTGGATATGTATATACCGGGTAGCCGTCGTGCGTATATGCGACCACCTGGTTTCCTGAATAGTCGGCAACGTAGACGTAATCCGAATCCACGAATATTCCAGTGGGTTGCTTCAGGACTACGCCACCTTTCGCATTCCCGTAGCTCGCGAGCTTCTGGAAGGAAAGCGAGTATTTCTCCACCCTTCCGTTGCCCGAATCGGCGATGTAAATCGAATCGTTGAAAATCTGGAGGTCCTGGGGCTTGTCGAAATTGTTGTCGTATTTCCCCTCGCTGCCGAAGGACGAGTTGAATGCGCCTTTTTCCGTGAGGAGCACGATGCGGCCATAATAGTAATCCGAGATGTAGAACGTGCCGTTCAGGAAATCCAGCCCTGTGTATCCGCTGTCCTCCGACATCACTTTGTAAGGGGAATGCCTCACGAGCCCCAGCCCCCTATCCGCGACATAAACCGAGCCGTTGGAGGCGACAAAGACGCCTGAAGGGTAGGAAAGGGTCCTCCCCATTATCGTTTCGAGGTCGCTGCCGTTGTACGTGAAGACGTAGGGCGTCGAGGTGTCGGAGAAATAGAGCATGCCGTCCGAATATGCCATGAGGTAGGGTTCCGCGTTGGGGTAATCCTCGCCCATCGTTATGTTGTCAGTCTCGGTTATGGAGAAATTGAACGTGTAAAGCGCGAAAAGAGGGTTGAACAAGAGGAAGAATGCGAACAGGCGTTTCACGTTCATCCCTCTATGAGCTTCTTTATGTCTTCGCTCGGCATCTCAGGAGGCACGAATATGCTGTCGTCCAGCTTGGGCAGCGCTCCTGCCGGAGCCTGCGGCTGCGGCGGCTGCGGCGCGCCTATCACGCCGAAATGCACCTGCATCGAGGTTCCGCACTTCGGGCACTTCGAGACCATGGTGAAATCCGAGAGCTCCAAATCAGTGACGAGGGAAACCGGGAAATCTGTCGAGCAGGACATGCACCTGAAATTCTTGTTTATGTTGGTCATAGCGAGCACCTTTTCCCATTTCGTTACCACAATTTAAATCTATTCCACAGTGACGGATTTCGCGAGGTTCCTGGGCCTGTCCGGATCTATCCCGCGGGATACGCTCACGTAATACGCAAGAAGCTGGAGCAGGGGAAGCATCGCGAACGGATAGTGCCCTCCTGCGGGCTTTTCCAGCTCCAGCGCCACGTCAACCTCCTTCATTATCTCCCTGCTGTCCGTTATCGCGATCACGAACGCGCCCCTCGCCTTGACTTCCTTTATGTTCCCGTGCATCTTCTGCAGGGTTTCGTCCGAAGGCGCCAATGCGATCACTGGCACGCCTTCCTCGATGATGCTGAGGGGGCCGTGCTTCAATTCGCCGCCGGGATACGCTTCGGCGTGGATGTAGGAGAGCTCCTTGAGCTTGAGCGCGCCTTCCATCGCTATCGGGTAGGACATGCCCCTTCCCAAGAAGAATATGTCCGGCTTGCCCTTGAGTTTTGCAGAGAGCGCCTTGACTTTCTGCTCCTCTTTCAGGGCGTTCTCCACCAGCCGCGGGATGGATTTCAGGTCGCCATCCAGGACGAGCTTGTAAATGACTGCGAGCTGCGAGCTGAACGTCTTGGTGGCCGCGACGCTCACTTCCGGCCCTGCATTCAGGTAAACTACGGAATCGGAAATGCGCGTGAGGCTTGAGCCCACGACGTTGGTGAGCGAGAGGAGCTTGGCGCCTTTAGATTTGGCGAACTTGGCTGCCTGCATCGTGTCCGCGGTTTCGCCGCTCTGCGAGATGGCTATCGCGAGCGTGCCCTTCGGAGGGTTTGCGATGAAGGGGTATTCGGAGGCGATGTACGCTTTCGCGCATTTTCCCATGCGCTTCTCCAATAGGAGCGCCAGGACCGTGCCGGCGTGGTAGGAGGTGCCGCAAGCGAGTATGTGGATTCCATGCGCGGATGAGATCAGCTTTTTGGCTTCTGCAACATCCGTTGCAAGCGATTCGTGCAGCACGAGCTTCTGGTCGTATATCTCCTTGAGCATGAAATGCGGGAAGCCGCCCTTTTCTGCGGTTTCCGCGCTCCAGTCCACGGTCATGGGCTTCGGGTTTTGGGTTTTGCCTTTCAGGTCGGTTATCGCGTACGTTTCCGAAGAAGCGACCACTATGCTCTCGTCATCTATGGGAATGACCTTGTTCGTGTATGGAAGTATTGCGGGAATGTCTGATGCGAAGAAGTGCTCGCCTTTCCCGATTCCGAAAAGCAGGGGGCTATTTTTTCTTGCTGCGAGCAGCTTGTTTTCCCCTTTCACTATTGCGACTATCGCGTAGGAGCCCTCCAGCTTGCTTATCGCTTCCCGGAACGCCTGCTCAAGAGGCATGGTTTTCATGTTCTCCTCAATCAGGTGCGCTACAGCTTCGCTGTCCGTCTCGCTGTCGAATTTGTGCCCTTTCTTCAGCAGCGCTTCCTTGAGCGAGGAATAATTCTCGATAACGCCGTTGTGCACGAGCGCGATACTCTTCGAGCAGTTGGAATGGGGATGTGCGTTCTCCCTGCACACCTTGCCGTGCGTCGCCCACCTCGTGTGCCCTATGCCCATGTTGCCTTCGAGCGACGTGAAGAGGAGGGAGTTGGAAACCTGCTCCACCCTTCCCACGTCCTTCTTTATCGCGATGCCTTCCGGACCGGAGATGGCTATGCCTGCGGAATCATAGCCCCTGTATTCGAGGGTGCGAAGCCCGCGCACTATCACTTCCGAGGCTTTGCGGGAGCCGATATAGCCGATAATCCCACACATGGGAAAGAGTTAGCTGACAA
>JBBITJ010000019.1:6171-15646 GCA_037440825.1 Microcaldota archaeon
TTGCGGGAGCCGATATAGCCGATAATCCCACACATGGGAAAGAGTTAGCTGACAATGCTTAAAAAGAGATTATTGTATGGAGGAAAGCTTCCTTTCCAGAATGGAAATGCCCTGAGTTGAGTTGAAGGAGCCCACGACTTCCGCAAAATCGGATTTTATGCTCAGTGCGGTCGCGTTTGTCTGCGCGTCTCGAGCGAAAGCTGCGCCAATGCAGGGAAGTTGTCCGCGATGAAATGACGCTCTTTATTGTGAACTGGGCTTCGAGGCCAGGCGAAGTTCTTACCAGGGTATGGTGGGTGAATGCGTTGTGCGCTTCAAGTCGTAGGGATTTCGTGTACCATACAGTGGGCAAATGTGTTTTTAATATTATTTGTCGCCAAAGCGCAAATTTCGCATTTTCAGCCAGCGAGGGCGAAAGTATTTGTTTTAAACCTGATGCGGACAAAGTGCAGAGCATCACGATTATAGCAAACCAGCAAAGTAATTCTACACGCTGCAGCTATCGCTACGACGCGGGTTTGCTAGACTGCGGCCGAGGAATTTTCCGAGACCAATGTAAACTGGATTAGGTGAAAAGATGTCTGAACAGCTTGAAAAACTGAAGGAGGGGAACAGGAAATTTGTGGCGAACCAGCCAACTGCCAAGGACTTGGCAAAGGCGAGGCTCGAAACCCAGAACGGCCAGCAGCCGTACGCCATAGTGCTCACGTGCAGCGACTCGCGCGTGGCTCCGGAGCACATATTCGACGCGGGCATAGGGGAAATATTCGTAGTCAGGACTGCCGGGAACGTTGTGGACAAGATAGCGCTCGGAAGCATAGAGTATGCTGCGGAGCACCTGCGCGCGCCTCTGCTCGTAGTCATGGGGCACGAGAAGTGTGGGGCAGTGAAGGCTGCGTGGGAAGCCGCAGCTGTTTCCGGTTCCGAGTCGCCGGTTTCGGAACACGCAACCGCGACGGAAGCGCACGCACATGAAGAACATTCGAAGAACATAGCGGCGATAGTGAAGGCGATAAGCCCGGCGGTCGCGAAGGCGAAAAAGAAGAACAAGGGCGTCGAGGATGCCGCGGTCGAGAACGTGAAGGCGCAGATCAGGGCGATAATGAGGAAGAGCCCGTTGTGCAAGAAGCTCGTGGAAGAGGGCAAGCTCAAGATAGTCGGGGCGAAATATTCCCTGGGCAGCGGGGCGGCGGACCTCATCTGAATTTTTCTTTTTTATCCTTCTTTTCCGGAAAAGACTAATGGGAACTGCCCTGAAAGCTTCCCGCAAGCCCTTGCGCAGGCGTGGAGCAGGTAGGGCAATATTTTTAAACCTCGGAAAGCACAATCAATAAGCATTCTGTTCAGGTGATTCGCTTGATAAAAGAGCTAGTGATAATAGCAAAGGACAAGATCGGGCTGCTTGCCGATGTTTCGTACGTGCTTTCCAAGGAGAAGATAAACATAGAGCAGATAGACGCGAACGTGTTCGGAGAGAAGGGCGTGATAACCGTCGGCGTGCAGAGCGCGAAATACGAAGCTGCCAAGAAGGCGCTCGAAAAGAACTCGTTCGAGGTGCTTCCTGCGGAATCCATAATCGTGAGGCTGGAGGACAAGCCCGGAGCGCTCGCCGAGCTCACCCGGAAGTTGGCTGACGCACACGTGAACATCCTCAACGTCCACGTGGTGGGCAAGAAGGAGGGCGCAGTCTTCGATTCGCTCACAGTGGACAAACCCAAGAAGGCGAGGAAAGTGCTCGGCGGCGCGATAGTCTCGGAGCATGGGCAGTAAACCCATTCTGCTCCCTATGGAAGGCGGTCAGCGAACCTGTTTATTCGAAAAAGGTGAAATGCAATTATGGCGGATTCAGAAGTCATGTACGCGTTCAAGAAGCAGTTGAAGAAGCTGGAGGAGCTGCGGGGTAGTGGAACCGAGCTCGTTTCAGTCTACATTCCCGCCGGATACCCGATACACGAAACCTCGAACAAGCTGAGGGAGGAAGTGAACCAGGCAGGCAACATAAAGTCCAAGACCACCAGAAATAACGTGATAGACGCGCTCGAGCGCATAATCGCACAGCTCAAGATGTACAAGCAGACTCCGCCGAACGGGATGGTGCTGTTCTGCGGAAACGTCTCGGACAACCCTTCCAAGACCGTAATCGAGCTTTTCACCCTCCAGCCGCCGCAGCCACTCAACGTGAGCGTGTACAGGTGCGACAGCAGGTTCTTTCTGGAGCCATTGCAGAGGATGCTCGAAGCCACGGACAGCTACGGCATAGTGGTTATGGACGGCCGCGAGGCGACTGTGGCGATACTGAAGGGAACGCAGACCATGGTGGTGAAGAAGCTCAACTCGACTGCGCACGCGAAGGTGAACAAGGGAGGGCAGTCTCAGAGGAGGTACCAGCGCCTGATCGAGGAGAGCATAGAGTACTATTACAAGCGAGTCGGCGAGGCTATGGACGACGCCTTCTTAGGGAAGGTCAAGGGGATAATAATCGGCGGCCCTGGCCCGACCAAGGACAATTTCTACAAGATGGCGCCGTACAATTACCAGCACAAGATAATCGGTGTGGTGGATACTGGATACACGGACGAGTACGGGGTACGAGAAGTGATCGCGAAGAGCGAGGCGCTCATACAGGAGCAGGAAGCGGTGCACGAGCGCGCGCTCGTGGAGCGGTTCATAAAAGAAGTGATACACGACGGCCTCGCGACCTACGGGGAAAGGGAAGTGAGGACCGCGATAGAGACCAAGCAGGCTGATACCGTGCTCCTTGCCGAGGAGCTGAAATACGAGGCAGTGAAGTACAAGTGCGGAAGCTGCGGCAAGGAGGAAGGAAAGATCGTTGACGGGAAGGCGGAGGAGAGCGTCGCGTGCCCTGCGTGCGGAGGCAAGATGATCATAGATGACGAGGAGCCGCTCATAGAGCAGCTCACTGACCTCGCACGGGAACGAGGGATAAAAGTGGAGATAATATCGAGCAACACTGCGGAAGGCGCGCAGTTCCTCCAAGGATTTACGGGAATAGGCGCATTCCTAAGGTACAAATAAGGCGTATGCGGAAAGCAGCAGGCAGTTGCCAGCCCCTAGTTTTCAGTTTCGGCATTTAGCACTACTCTTTTATCGAAACTTTGCACGGAGAAGACGCGGAATATTCCCTGAGCCCTATCACTATCCGGTCCTTGTAGAACAATGTTGAATTGCCTTCCTTTATCTGGAACGTCACGCCCGCCTTGGACGCCTCGTCGCAGTAGAAAACAGGCTTGTTCTCGCCGTCGAATATGCAGTTGCCTTCATCCACAACCATTATGGAGAGGTTCTTGGGCACGAGGGCGACGCTTCCCGCGATGTCCACTCCGCAGCTCATTATGGGCACCTTGGACGATTCTGCCGCGCCCCGCAGGTCCATCATCACGAACGCCTTGTTCGCGTCCGCGAGGCCCAGGATGAATTCCTCGTAGGATACCTCCTGCGGCTGCGCGGTTGGCTGGAAAACGAACGAATAGATGAAAAATAGCGAAGCCAGCCCTAGAACGGCGGTCGCGATTGTCCTGGAATCCATGCGCTCACTTGGCTATCTTGAACGCCTCCGCGAAGGGGCACACAGTGTAGTAGCTCTCCGTCCCCTGGATCGCCGCCTGCTTCACCAGAAGCCCGGAATAGACTGCTGAATCAGTAGCCGACGCCTTCAGGAGTATGAGCGGGTAGGAGTTCTTGTCCAGGCATGCCGGAACGCTCTCCCCGCCCTTGGAGCATGCATCCCCGTCCAGCTCGTAGAGCGAGTACGTGATGTTGGATTCCGTGAGCGCAGAGGAAATGGACGCGGCGCACGAATCCATCGCTGCCAGCGTAGCTGCATCGCCGCCGTCCTTCTGCACGGCTATCGCGACGTTCTTCGAGTATCTCGCCATGTCCACGAAATCCCCGTACTCGAGCTTGTTGTAAGACTTGTCGAGCGACAGGAACAGGCTGACAGAGACGAGCCCGAGTATGAACACCAGCATGAGGGAAAGCCCCACAAGTATGAGCTTGTTGATGGGCGAGGAGGTTATCGCATAGTACACCAGGAAAAGGAATATCACCATGCACGAGAACGACAGGAACAGGAGCGCGCTGAGGCTTATCGGCAGGTAGGCGGAAATCTGCGCCCTCTCCGCGTAGGAGAGCGGCCTCACCTTGGCGAACAGTATGTCGAGCGCGTCCACGAACTTGTTCGCCATCCTGGTGAATATGTAGAGCGCGTTCTCTGGCGCGGCCTTGGACGCGAGCGCCTTGCCGTCGTTTATAACCGCCTGGTAATTGGCCACGAGGTCAGAGTACTGGGTGGCAGTGAGCCCTGCGCCCATCTGACCGTCGAGCTGGAGCTTTCTCTGCTTGAGCACGAGGAGCTTCTTCGTGTCCTCCGGCCCGAGGCTCTTGCCTTCAGCGAGGAAGATATATACCGTGGCGGATTTGTACGTTTCGAGCGCTCCGTCGTAGATCGCCAGGAGCTCGTCCGCGGATGCGTTGAGGGACTCTATGTCCTTGGAATACTGGGATATTGATGAGTTCACGTCTGTGAAGTTGTCGGCGTTTATCATCGCCTCTATCGACGCCTCAGTCTGCGCCAGCTTGGCGAGCTTCTGCTGCACCGTCGCGTTGCTGACGAGCTTGAGCGCTTCAAAGGTCTTGTTCTTGACCTGGGCGCCAACAAGCTTGACAGAGTGGTATATGGATAAATACAGCTCCCGGGCTTCCATATTCTTCCTGAGCTGGATGCGGTACCGGGTGTTGTTGTATATCTTGTCCGATATGGACTTGTACTGCGCTAGAGGCTCTATCTTGGATATTAGGGTTGAGAGGTAGCTGTCTGCGCTGTCGAGCGCGGAGGTGTTGTACACGAAATCCGGGCACGCGCCGTAGCAGTTGTTCAGCAGGTCGGACGAATCGAAGGGGCAATCCTCCCCGACCGCTGGGTAGCGGAACGGCGTCTTGACGATCGTCTCAGAATATTCTTTGAGTGTAGGTATGTACGCATCTATTTGGGAAAGATAAGTGCCTATGGTGTCAGTGCTTATCGTGGAGAGCTTGGAGAATATGTCCGCAATTATCGTTTCCAGCCCCTGGGAGGAGTATGCGAAATCCTGGAGCGCAGGCAGGAAGTCCGCGGGATCGCTGCAGTGCGTCGCGTCCTTGAAGTACTGAAGCGCGCACAGCTTGTATATCGTCGCGTTGCAGGACGAGTCGTCTACGCAGCCTGGCCAGAGCTCCTTGTCCTTCTCCTCCAGCCTGAGAATCTGCCTGCAGTAGAACTCCTCCTTGTTCACCCATCTTCCGCCGTCGTTCCTGCTGTTGTTGAAGGACACGAAGTATCCTAGGAGCTTGTCAGTCTCGTTCTGGGTGAGCATGTATTTCGAAGAGTAATAGGACTTGAGCGTGGATTCGATCTCGTTCTTCCCTTCCACTATCTCGTCAGCTTTTATGAGGAATGTCGGCTGGCCGGAGATGTTGATTATGTAGTAGATCGTGCCGTTGAGGTTGAAGAACTCCTCGGTTATTGTAGCCGAGCTTTCGTTCTCCGTGAGGTAGCTGTCGACGTCGAATGCCGCGCTTGAAGCGCCTGCAAAAACCAAGAGGAAAAGCATTGAAAGCAGAGCTGGCCTCATACGCATAGTTCTAATGGAATATTTAAAAAGCGTTTGCCGCCCGCTCATAGGTCGCGGCTTATCGCGTAGTCCGCAAGCTTCGCGAGCGCGTCGCGCTCCCGGGATTTGGGGAGCGAGCCGAGGAACGCGCATGCGTCCTCCACGAAAGTGCGCGCCTTCACTTTCGCGTAGTTGGGGGAATCGTATTTACGGAGCAACGCGATCGCTTCGCCTATCTCCTTCTGGTCCTTCGTGCCTGAAAGCAGGATGGATGAAAGCCGCTTCTTCTCCGCAGGGGTTGCGTGCGCCATGGCGTGTATCACCATGAGGGTCCTTTTTCCCTCGCTGATGTCTCCGCCGATCTCCTTCTTGTACTTCTCAAATTCCCCGACGATGTTGAGTATGTCGTCATGGATCTGGAACGCCACTCCCAACGATTCGCCGAAGAGCCTGAACTTCTCCATTGTCTGCGGATCCGCGCCTGCGAGGTACGCACCTGCCTCGCAGCTCGCGCCCATGAGCGCGCCGGTCTTCCCTGCGACCATGGTGAAATAGTCTTCCTCGCTTATGCACACCTTGCCGCTCTTGTGCCAGTTCAGCTCTATGCCCTGGCCTTCAACGACTTTCTGGAACGCGCAGCCGGCTATTGATGCGAGCTTCACCTTCCTCTCCGCTGGAAGGTCCAGCGCCATGAGCCAGTTCCACACCACGGTGTAGAGCGCGTCTCCGCTGTTGAGCGCTATCGGGATGCCGTGGCTTATGTGCAACGTGGGCTTTCCGCGCCTGAACTGCGAATCGTCCTCTATATCATCATGGATGAGCGAGAAGTTGTGGAAGAGCTCCATGAGCGCTGCCGCGCGCACGGCGTTCTTCTCGTCCTTGCCCTTGAGGGCGCGGAAAGAGAGCATGAGCAGCGCGGGGCGGATGCGCTTGCCGCCCCGGAAAATGTAGCCGGGAATCATGTCGTAGACGCCTTCAGGCTCGGACGGGATGATGTTCCTTATCTCCTTCTCCACCGCCGCGACGTCATCGAGCATGAACTTTTCGAATTCCATAAGACCAAATCGTGCGGAAAATTTTAAAACAGGTCATCTGTACCTGATTTTTCTCTCGTAATTGCAGGAGGAGCATTTGTAGATTATCCTCTTGTTCTTCCTGTCGAACGAGACGGAGACGCTCTTCGCCGGCACCCAGAAAGAGAAGCATTTCCTGCAGAAGGACAGCTTCTGCTCATTCGTTAGCCGGATCTTGTTCTTCCTCACTATGGCGAACGCTAGCTTCGCGTACCTCTGGGCGCGTTCCGGATTTTTCGCAAATGCCGCCCGGGCTTCGGACAGCAGCAGCGCTATGCGCTCTTCGGAAATTTTCTTCACGGTGTTCTTCTCTTTGTGGCGCATGGGAGTCCACTGTTTCCGGTTTCTGGCATTGCATTTCCCTTTGGTGGAAAACGTTTTAATAGTGGCTGCGGAAATCCGACGAGGTGAGGATTTGGACGTAGGGCAATTTGTGGATCAATATTACATCCAGCCGATCCTTGGCCACGAAGGATACAATACGGTGAACACGCTCACGTACGCGCTCATCGCGATAGGCGCAGTCTATATTATCTATAATCTGTTTCAGAAATACAAAATAGAAGTAGGCAGGGAGTTCGTGCTCATCACCATTCCTTTCGTCCTTCTGGGCTCCACTGTGCGCGTGGTAACGGACAGCATAGACACAGGAGTGATGGCGCCCATAACGCCGCTGCACGCATGGATCCTGGATTCGCACATCTACGATTACGGGTTCCTCACGAGCAGCCCTGGAATATACATAGTGACTGCGGCGCTCTTCCTCGCCTCGCTCCTCGTCGCGTACAAAACGCGGAACCCGAAACTTTGCGGAACAATCGGCTTGGCGCTCTGGATTCCGCATTTCATCGCGCTCATACTTATGATGAAATATGCGGAATACGCCACGCCCATAGTGTTCATGGCCGCGATTCCTGCATACTTGGCGTTCAGGTATTTCAAAACCGGGAACGCAATCTCCGCGCTGCGCGGAGAGAAGTCGCCGAATGCTTCGGCGACTCTGAAAACCGGAACGACGCACGGCATAAGGGCGGATTTGCTTGCGGGAATCGTGGGAGCGCACGCACTCGACGGGGCAGCGACTTTCTTCATAATAGATTACTTCGGAAAAATAACCGGGAGAGGGTATTTCGAGCAGCACGTGATTCCCGGTTTCATAGGTGATGCGTTCGGCTCGTTCTTCCCGTTCTACCTGCTGAAGATAGGGATAGCGTTCGGCGCTTCCTACTTCATCGCGAACGAGAAGGAGGCGAGCGGGCAGGAAAAGCATTTCATCGCGCTGCTGCTCATCATAATAGGGCTCGCCCCCGGGCTAAGGGACGTATTGAGGATGGCGGTTGGTGCTTAGGATGGTTTTGTGTTCAGGGTTTTGCGTTTCGGACCTGGCTGGAAAACAGGAACTGTAAATAAGGTGCTTGACATGGCAGATTTGATCGAAATTGTTGCCGGAGGCGCTGCAGTTGCGGCGCTGCTCGCAATCGGATGGGCGCTCTGGAAGAAGAGGGAGAAGACCTGGGAAGAAAATGCAGGGCTCATGCTGCAGAAAGTCGCGGAATCAGTGGGCGGGGAGCTGGAGGAGGACAAGATATGGCGCACCAGCGACGGGCTGAAGATGAGGTATTCGCTCAAAATCCTTTATGGGGAAGAGGAGGACAGGGCGCACCAGACGTTTTCAGTTGAAACAGGTTCGGAGCTTGAGAAATTCTTCATCGCGAGGCCCGCACTGAAGAAGCAGACCGAGGTTTACCCCAAAACTGAGAGGATATCTTACGCTGCAGCGAAGGTGAAGGACATGCTCGAGAGCGACCCTGACGCTGCATACCTGAGGGAGCGCGGATATGACATAACAGTGAGCCTCGGCGGCAACTGCATAAGCCCCAGGTTCGGGATGTTTGCAGGAAGAGGGGACCTCGTGGTTTTGGACCTGGTGTCCGATGCTGGCAAAGGAACGCTGTTCTACCGCATATTTTCAGGAAAGGATAAGAAAGGGGACGATTTCGGAAGCTGGTCCAAGGCAGTAGGAAGGGGATTCAACATGCTTGAGAAAATCGCGCGCGGCATTGGGGGGAAGTGAATGCTTGCTCTTGTGGGATTGGGAATCTGCGCTGACCTCACGCTCAGCGGAAAGGAGATTGCGGAAAAATGCGATGAAGTATACAGCGAGATACACACCGGGATCCTGCAGAAGGGCTGGCAGAAGAATACGGAGAAGCTGCTCGGGAAGAAGATAAAGATTCTTGAGCGGGAGATGGTGGAGAGCGATTTCCTAGTCAGGAAGGCGAAGGAGAAGGATGTCGCGCTCCTGGTTCCCGGGGATCCGCTTGCTGCTACTACGCACTATATCCATCTGCAGGACGCGAAGAAGCTGGGAATAGAGGTAAAGGTCGTGCACAACTCCTCAATTTTTACCGCTGCGCCCGGCAAATGCGGGTTGCAGCACTACAAGTTCGGAAAAACTGCGACGCTTGCCTATTGGAGGAAGAACTACGAGCCTGTGAGCGCATTGGAAATTGTGGAGGAGAACATGAAGAACGGGCTTCATTCATTGCTGCTACTGGACCTGGACAAAACCTTGGGGCCCATGGGCGCGAAGAAGGCGTTCGAGCAGATCGAGAACATGGAAGCGAAGCTCGGAAGGAGGATTGTTGATAAGCTGGTCGTGCTTTCCCGCGTGGGCTGGGAAGACGAGAAAATAAGTTATGGGAAGATCTCCGAACTCATGAAAGCTGATTTGGGCAAGGCGCCTTTTTGCTTCATAATTCCAGGAAAGCTGCATTTCGCGGAAGAGGAGGG
>JBBITJ010000020.1:0-14225 GCA_037440825.1 Microcaldota archaeon
TCTTCTACGCGAAATACGTGGGGCTCATCCTCCTTTTCGCATTCCTCGTCTTCGGCGTTCTTTCCACAATATGGAAGAGCAAGCCCGCGCGCTTCCTCGCGCTCGCCCTTCTCCTCGCGCTCTCAGTTGCGAATATATTCATAAACGGCGTGAAATTCGGCATTGATTTCTCAGGAGGAACGCGCATCCCCATCGTCTTGGAAAAGGCAGTCAGCGAGGACACGATGAACGAGATGCTCCAGACGATAAAGAGCCGCGCCTCGGTATTGGGGCTCACGGAAGTGAAGGTGCGCGCAGTAGGCAGCTCGCAGATAGACGTGGAGGTGCCGGGCACGAACGAGGATCTCATAAAGACGATAGAGGACGTGCTGAGCCACCAGGGAGTTTTCCAGGGCATAGTGGACGGAAAGGTCGCGCTCAGGGGCGAGGATATACTTCCAGGCACGATATACTCCGTCCCCACTTCAGCGCTCCAGGGCGCGGACTGGGGAGTAGGATTTTCAGTTACGAAGGCAGGCGCGGAAAACTTCGCCGAGGCAGCCAAAGGCAAGGACCGCTATCCGCTGTACATGTTCCTGGACAGGCCCAAGGGCGCGGCGATATTCATTTCAATGGAAGACCTCAAGGGAGACAAAACCATTTCGGACAGCGACGCCGTGGATGTTGCGAACAAGTCCCTCATGCTCGAAGGGGATGAGATCCAGCTCTACATACTGGACAATTTCGATTTTTCCAATTCCACAATTTCAGGAAACGGCTCCAAGGCCATAGTTTCCAAGGCGCTCGACAGCGAGACAAAGGAGAAGATTCGCGCGATGGGCTTCAACCTCACTGAAGTAGAGAATGTGAGCCCGTCTTACATCACCTCCACGAACGTGAAAGCCGTTTCGATAGACCAGTGGGCTGCGATAGGTCTGCTTTCCGCGCCCCGTCTTTCCAAGAGCGTGACAGAAGGGCTTCCTTCCTATTCATATTCCATAACCGGCTCGGTGCAGGGCTCCGGCCAGGCAAGCGCTGCGGACGCGCAGGCAGAAGTGAAGCGCATAACATCCATCCTGAAAGGAGGGTCGCTTCCGGTGCAGATCTCGCTCGGAAGCAGGACCTCGATTCCAGCGCAGCTCGGCCAGCAGTTCCTCCAGCTCAGCTTGCTCGGAATATTGGCTGCAATAGTGGCGATCGCGCTGTTCGTTTCCATCCGCTACAGGCACCTGAAGATAATCGCGCCCATACTCGCGGTGAGCATTTCCGAATTTATAATACTGGTTTCCCTGCTGGGCTCTTTCACAATAGACCTCGCGGCGATGGCCGGAATCCTGGCTGCGATAGGTGTTGGAGTTGACGCGCAGATTGTCATTACTGACGAATTGATGAAGAAGGAAGGAAAGAACCACGAGGAGAAATTGAACCACGCGTTCAATATCATCACCACTAATGTCATAGTTGCGGTGGTGGCGATGCTTCCCCTGCTTTTCTCAGGGATGGTTGAGATAATCGGGTTCGCGCTCTCGACGATAATCGGCTCCCTTCTAGGATTCATGATCTCGAGGCCGGTTTACGCGCTGCTCGTTGAGAAGATAATAGAATAATCGGGCATCTGGAGGCTTCCCCTCTCCAGTTTCGAGTTCAGCCTTTGCGCACCTACTCTTTCACAACAGTCCCGGAGTGCGCCTTTCCTTCAATCGCCTTCTTCACTTCCTCCAGGTTCTTCCCGTTGACGAAGTGCGCTTCTATCTTTGACCTCGCAATCAGCTTGCACGCCACGGAGTCGAAGATGAAGTTCTCCCCTGCCTTGCGGGAATCACTCCTCATCGCAAGGGAGATCAGGTCAGCGTAAGAGAGCTTGGAATACCTCTTGGCGTTGGGATTCGTCTTGGGGTTGGAATCGTATATCGCGTCAACATTGCTCATGTTCACGAGCCGCGCAGCGTGGAGCGCCTCTGCGAGCAGCGCAGCGTCCGTATCAGTAGTTATTCCGGGGATGGTGCCGCCCATGACGACTATGCGGCTGCCCAACGCCGCGTCCCTCGCGGTGTCGAAATCGTAAATAACGTTTGGGTACGCGTCCCCTTCCAGCGCAGCTATGAGCAGCGCCGCGTTCTGCCTCGTGCTCATTATCGCTATCTCGTCAGCCTCGAACTCGTTCGCGCCCAGCTTCCTGGCCGCCTGCGCGTAAGCCCTCGCAGCGGTCCCCCCTCCCACGACGATGCCCACGTTGCACTTCGCCTTCCGTATCATGTCCGCGAACTTCGCGACGAACTCCGTGTCCGGCGTGCCAGGGTTCACTATTCCTCCTCCGATGGAAAGGACGATCCATTCAACCATAATACCACTCAGTTTTTTCTTATTCTCATGGGCAACCTATTTAAGCTTTGTTTCCGAGGTCTGGGCGGTGGTCTCATGTTCAGGTACTTGCAAGCGTTGACAGCAATGCTTCTCTTAGTCGTCTCCTTCGCAGGGGCAAACAGCCTCTACGCAGCCAGCACCAACAACGCCTGCCCTTCCACTGACGAGCTGTACGAGGCGGCGGCGGAATGCGCTGCCGAGGGATACCTGCATTACACGTATTACGATTCAGACGGCTGCAAGCAGGTCGCGTGCAGCGATTTAGCCAGCCCGTCAGCCACGTCAGTATCCACCTGCCCCTCGTGGAAGGTGCTCGAAGCCGCGATGGAGGACTGCAAGGCCATCGGGATGAGCTACGAGAAATATTCCGAATCCGGGTGTGTGAAAGTGAGGTGCATAGAGGCGCCAGTATCATGCAAGAAGACCTCGTCAGGGGGATGCGTCGTGATATCCTGCGAGGACGGCTATTCCTACAACTCGTGCGCCCAGGATGCGTGCGCCAAGGCCGGAATGAACGCCACACTGAAGATCGCGTCTGAAGCCGGCACGCGCGTATCCAACATTAGCTCTTCGTCGAACCCGATGGCGCTGCTCATAAACATGCTGAACTCGTTCTTCGGCTCCAAATAGCGTGATGCCATGCTGGACATAAAGGAAATAGAGCGGAACTTGCTGAAGAAGGAATCCGCGCTGGACGAGCTCATAAGGAAGAACCGCGACATCGTCCGGCTTACTGCGAATTCCATAAAGGAGATGCACGCAGGCGACCTGGGTGCAGCGAAGAAGCTGCTCCAGCTCGCGGAAGCCGAGATCAAGGCGCTCTCAAAGCAGGCGCAGAAGCACGGCATGGACCTCAACCACATAATGCAGGAGTACGCCGAGGCGAAGATCCTGCTGTGCGCAGTGGAGCGGAAAGAGCTCCCTTCAAGCCAGGACCTGGGCGTGACTCCGGAATCCTACCTCAACGGCCTGCTGGACTGCATAGGCGAGCTCAAGCGCGAGATGTACGAGTCCCTGCGCAAGGGGAAGAAGAAGGACGCGGGCTATTACTTCGGCCTCATGGAAGGCATATACGACGAGCTGCTTCCGTTCAAGTTCTCTAACGCGCTGCTTCCTGATTTCCGCAGGAAGCAGGACGTGGCGCGCATGCAAATCGAGCAGGCGCGCGGCGAACTTTTATAAATTCTTTATCCCTATCCTTACCATGGACCGGGCATTCCACGCATTCATATTGCTTGTTTTCGCATCAGCATTCCTCGCGGGCTGCACGAATCCCGTGGACATCATCACCGGCAACCACAAGGCCGAGCCCAGGCTGGAGATAAGTCCCATAACGATAATGGAGGAGAAAGAAACCATAATAACGGGCGAGGAGCGCATTAAGAACGGCACAAGTGGCGGCACGAACGGAGCCTTCAACATAACCATTCCGGACTACACCTACGAGCCGAACCGTACTCTCTTCGTGTTCTTCATCAACGTTTCCTACACCGAGCAGCCGGAGGACTTCACCAACGAGAGGCAGGGCGAAGCGATACTGGTGAAGAAGGGCGACGCTGATGTGCTCATAGACACGGGCATAAGCGAGCACTCCTCCTACCTGGTGAATTTCCTCAAACAGAAGGGCGTGGACGACATCGAGCTGCTGGTGCTCACGCATGCCAGGCCTGAGAACTACGGCGGCCTTGACGCAATATTGGACAATTTCAAGATCGAGCAGTTCATGTGGAACAACGACACCAACAACGACGCTACGTACGCGGCGCTCGTGGAAAAGGCAGAGTCCAAGGCGCTGAAAACCATTCAGTCTTCCTACGCTCTCCAGCTTTCCCTAAACGGCATATCCATTCTCGTGATAAACCCGCGCGACGGCACCGACCGGCTGTTCAACGTGGACAACGACGCCATAGCGCTCAAGATAACCGACAGGAACTTCTGTCTCATGACCACTGCAGACATACTCTACGGCGGGCAGAACAAGATTTCCGGATCCTCGGCATTCAATCCTCAGTGTGACATACTCCAGATCCCGAACTACGGATTGGGGGCAGCGACGTCCAAGATAGACCTGTTCCTCACTAAGGTCGCGCCGAAATCCGCGATAATCACCGGCTCATACATAGACATAATGGACGAGCGGTACACGATCTACGAGAAACTGAGGATAAAGGGCATACCTTATTACAGGACGTTCAACACCTCGTACACGGCGTTCGATAAGAATACCACGAACGTTGTGCGCATAACCTCGGACGGCACTAACTATTCCATCACCTACCAGTAGAGGAATAGAAGAACTGCAGAAAAAGGAGGCTGGAAAAACAGGAAGAAAAAAGACTGATTACTTGAGGTACTTGAGTATCTCCTTCTCGCCCATGGTGACGAACTTCTTGCTCTTGCCGTCTATGTGCGAGATCTCCACATTCTCTGTCTGGAGCTTCTCCTCGCTCGTCTTCTTGAGCGCGCCGAGAGCGAGCGCAATCGCGTCTTCGAGTGCCATGTTGTCCTTGTACCCTTTTTCGAGTATCTCGTCAACTTCCTTCTTGCCGCTGCCTATGGAATCCGCCTTGAACCCGGTCATCGCCCCGGACGGCTCGGCTTCGTAGAGCCTCGGCGCGTTGTCGTATCCTGCTATCAGGAGCGAAACGCCGAAAGGCCTTATGCCGCCGTACTGGGTGTAAATCTGCATGAGGTCGCAGATGTTCCTGGTTATGGATTCAACTGGCGCGGGCTCGTTGTAAGTGAGCCTGTGCTTCTGCGCCTCCAGCCTTCCCGTGTCCACGAGTTTCCTCGCGTCCGCAATAAGCCCCGAAGCAGTGAAAGCCACGTGGCTGTCAATGTCGAAAATTTTCTTGAGCGAGTCCGGCACTATGAGCTTGCTGTAGGTGCTCTTGTGCGCTATGAGTGCCACGCTGTCCTTAGCCACTATTCCTATTGCCGTCGCGCCCCTCTTCACCGCCTCTTTGGCGTACTCGACCTGGAAGAGCCTGCCGTCCGGGCTGAAAACCGTGATTGCGCGATCGTATGCCTGCGGAGATACACCGTACATGAATTACACCTCGATAAGATTAGCTGTTGTTTTGCTAATCTATTCCTCTTCACCTATATAAACCTATCTGGTCAGTTCGCCGCTTTTCTGACCATCGTCAGCGTTTCCCCCTTCAATATCTTAAACAAAAATCCTTCACCAGGCTGGTGGAGCGTGGGCCTTGTGCTTTCGTGCATCTCTTCCCCATCTTCGTGGTAACCCGCCCCTTCGCTTGATATCGCTCGCACGCTTGGTCGTTAGTTCAATTGCTCTTTCTGAAAACCATCGTCAAGGTGTCGTCCTTCAGCCGCTTGAAGCAGAATCCTTTCCTGCAGTAAAGCCGCAAGGCGGGGTTCCCTATCTTCGTCTTCAGGTATACGTTCTTTCCGGTCTTCTTCGCGTGCGCCAGGAGGACATCCAGAATAGTGCCTCCCACGCCCTGCTTCCTGGACTTTTCAGAAACGCCGAACCCTTTCAGTATTATCTTCTCCTCGTCTTCAGAGAAATGGGCGAAACCGTCTATGCCACTATCCCTCTCGGCGATGAAGAATTCGTCCTTCTCCCCGATCTTCGCCTTTGCGTTGGGGAATATGCTGAGGAGAAGCTTGTGCACCTCCACGAAATCCGTTTTAACTGCCTTCCTTACATTCATGGAATCAGAGTTCCTTGAACTGCACGCACAGCGTGCCGTTCTTCATCTCCACGCTGCAGTATCTCCCGCTCTCTGCAGCAGGCACGTTCACTATGAGCGTCTTGCCCAGCCGCTCCACCCCTATCACTTCGTGGAGGTGGCCGCAGAGCACGATGTAGGGTTGCTTCTCCTCTATCACCTTCCTTATCGCCTGGCTGCCCACGTGGTTCCCCTTGATCTCGTCCAGCAGCCCGTAGGGCGGCGCGTGCACCAGCAGCACGGTCTTGGAATCTATGTCCAGCTTTGAAAGCTGCCTGTATATCTCGTCGTCCTTGAGTTCCCCTGGTGTGTGGAACGGCGTGGGGTTGGAGAACCCGAATCCAACGAGATTGTAACCTTCGCCGAGCGCGAACCTCTTCCCGTGTGCGTAGTGCTTCGCCTTCCGGAGTATTTCGAGCACGTTCGCGCTCTCGTTGTTCCCTTGTATTATGTATGCGTTAGGGGCAGTTTCCAGGAGGTCCATCATGTAGGAGGTGGAATTGTTCGTGGAATCCCCTGCTATGAGCGTGCAGTCGTATCCGTCCTTCTTAATGTGCTGGAGCTTTTCCAGCGCAACTTCGTCGCCGTGGATGTCTGCGAGCACCAGTAGTTTCATGCGCTCACCTGTGCTTGAATGAGGGCTTTCCATGCTGCGGCCTTTGCCCTCTCTGCGGAGCAGGCTCGCTCCTTATCTCATCCAGCCTCTTGTCCAGCTCCTTCTTGAGCTCCTCTGCTATGAACCTGTGCGAGAACGCATCCGCCTTTGCGGCAATAGCCAGCTTCGTCGCCAGTATCCTCGCTATCTTCCCGCGCTGGTGCTTGGGCGCAGTGCCTATCGCGGGGTATTGGAATATTATGCCGTGCTTCGGCGAACCTATTCTTCCCTTGGAGCGGAGGTGCTTGAAAAGCGCCTTCTCCGCACCCAGCACCTGTATCGTGCTTGCCGGAAGGAGCGCGAGCTTCCTGAGCGAGCCTGCGTGCGCAATAAGCTTGGCGGCGACCTGCGCGTTCGCGACGTATTTCATGTTCGGGCACACTTCCTGCGCCATCCTCTCCTGGTATGCGTTGAGCTCGTCACGCAAATCATGCATGTCTACAATCTGCTGCGCGTACTTCCTCACGACTTCCATGTCCGAGGCGTTGAGGTCCGCGCCCAGGGATTTCTGCGCCTTCGCCACGAGGTCAGCTGCTTTGGCTGCGCCTACCAGCGGCTCGAGCACGGCTGCTTCAGGGTTCTTCCTGTCGAATCCGACCACGATCTGGGCGTACTTCTTCTTGTCCTCAAGCCTGAGCTCCGGGAAATAAGACGAATACAAGTCCTCCAGCTTCTCCGTGAGCATGTGTATTGCTTCGTCCATTTCGTCTATGCTCTTGGTGAGGTAGCCGAGCATCATGTCCCTGCTCTTGAGCGCCTCAGTGGTGCCGAATTTCGCCTTCTTTATGAATTTCGCGCGCTTGCTCTTACTTCTTTCATCTCGCTCCATGAACATCACCTAAAAACAGCTGTAATAGTGTACTTTGCGAGATTATTAATAGCTTTCGAAATCCGGGCTCAGAATGCGTGCAGGAGCATGGTTCAGCTGCCTTGCCGACGCAGCGCAGCCCGAGGCTCATCATCCAGCTTCCCACGTCGCCGTAATCCGTGCCCACGTATTCCTCGAGCATCTTGAAATAGTCCATTGCGCTGCACAGCTCCTGCTTCATGCCCTTTGAATAGGAAGCGTGGCTTAAAATTATTCTCTTGCCTCGCCAGCGTGCCTTTCCGTCAATCTTCGCCTATATTCAGCATAGACTTTCTCAACGCTCCTCTTGTCTATTCTTCCTCCGGGATGGGTATGCGGCACCAGCCCGCCGCTGAATTTCTTGGGTATGTGCATCAATTCGTGGATGAGCACCTGCGTCTTCCTCTCGTCGCTCAATTTGTCGTAGTGCTCGCTCACCACTTCTATCACGTAGAATGGGTTGACTTCCAGCGCCTTCTGCCATATCTTCGGAAGGTTCCAGATTCTCGCGTACGCGTTCGCTTTCGCATTCGTGCTCCTCATGCAGATTATTCTCGCGCCAATTATGTGGCGCATGTCCAGCACGTCCAGTATATGGTCTATCCTTTCCTGTATGTCCGGTGCGTTCTCGACGTCCATATTATCCCTGCATGCTTTCCAAGGGCGGTTGCCAGTCTCCGGTTTCGCGTTCCCCGTTTATTTGGCTTTCGCGTCCCACTGGAAAGCACGCCCTCATGCCTTTATATTGCTTATTCGCAATATCCACCCATGAAGCCAATCGGCACCGTCATCACGACCGAAGAATCCCCCTCCACATCCGAATTTTCGTTCGTCTTCGATCCAAATGAAAAGAACGTGAAGAAGGGGCAGTACGTGCAGACCGACAGCGAGCAGGGCACGGTCTTCGGCTACATAAATGAAATATTCCGGAGCAACCGCTATTTCGAAAGGGCGGAAAGCGTCGCTGAATACGAGCGCGTCTCCGCGATGAGCAACAATTTCCCCACCACGAGCTGGGAATACATAATCGCGCAGGTGAACGTCCTGGGGGTCTCTTCAGGCAGCAGGTTCGAGCGCACCTCCATTCCCCCTGTGCCTGGCGCGAAAGTGTTCAGCGCGAACGAGGAGCTGCTCAAATCCTTCCTCGGCCTTAAGGAAAACGGCCTTCTTCTCGGAAAAATCCAGCACCACGCGACCGAGGCGAAAATCGACCTCACGCGCCTCATCCAGAAACATCTGGCGATACTGGCGATGAGCGGCGCAGGAAAATCCCACCTCAGCACCGTTTTGATAGAAGAGCTCTTGGACAGGAAGAAGGAAGACGGAAGAATCGCGGTTATAGTGATAGACATACACGGCGAGTATTTCGGATTCACGGACAGCCAGTATTCAAACCGCACAAAGCTGATAGAAGTCGGGAACAGGAAGCACGGCTTCTCCTATCCGCTGAGGAAAGTCACTCCGGAAATGATGGAAGAATGGCTGCCCATGCTTTCCTTTGCGCAGAAGGCGCTCCTGCGCAACATCCTGATGGAGCTCCATTCCGACTACAAGAAAAACAGGAAATCATACTCTTTCAAGGACCTCATGCAGAAGATAGACGAATACCAGCAGGAGAATTCCAAGACCGACAAGACGGTCAAACCGGCGCTCAAGCGCACGCTGAAGGAACTCCAGCGCATGCGCATACTTTCGGAAAATAAGGAGAACCCCAAGCTGCTGGAGCACGTTAAACCAGGAAATCTTTTGATAATGGATTTCAGCGACGTGGACAGTTTGAGGAAGAAGCAGGTCATCGTCTCCATGCTCGCCAGGAAATTGTTCAATTTGCGCAGGAAAGGCCGCATTCCTCCGTTCATGCTGGTTGTGGAGGAGGCGCACAACTTCGCAAGGGAAAAAGCAGAAGAGGAGCAGGCGGTCTCCCGCTCGGTAATAGAAACAATAGCAAGGGAAGGCCGCAAATTCGGGGCAGCGCTCTGCCTTATTACCCAGAGGCCGGTCAATCTGAGCACCACTGCGCTGAGCCAGTGCAACACCCATATAATACTGCGCGTCACCAACCCGAATGATTTGGACCACATCCAGCAGAGCTCCGAGGGCATAGACGCGCGGATTGCAAAATCCATAACCTCCCTGCGCACAGGCGAAGGGATAATAGTTGGAGAGGCGACGAACGCGCCCATCTTCGTGGACGTGCGCAACATAAAGATACGGAAGAAGGAGAAAGGTAGGCCGCTTGCGGAACTGGCAGCCGAATACGAGAAATTGCAGGATAAGAAGGACGAGGACGCTGAGGCATTTCTTTAGCAAATCGTCATCTTTTTAATACCTTCAACCATAAATAACAACATGTATTTTCCTACTGCCCGCTGAGCATCATCCTTGTACAAGGGAAAAGGCGTGAAGGTAGTGGAAACAAGGCCCTGGAACAGGGAATTCGAGCGCGCGATAGGCATTAAAATACGCTCTTGATGTCCATACCTACACTTTCTCGAAAAGCAGGTAATACTGGTTCTCCATCAGCTTCTCCTTCTTCAGCTTGAAGATGCCGGAAGCGAGCTCAGCCATCTTGCTCTTGCTCACGCGCTCCCTGAGCGGAGGGCCGAAATCCCATCTCTTGGGATCGGTGCGCCAGTCCACGACCACGAGCTTCCCCTTCTCCTCTAGAAGGTTGTGGAACACTTCGAACATCTTCCGCTTCCTCACGACTTCGTGCACGAGGCTGAGCGCGAACACGTAATCTGTCTTCTCGGGCAGCCGTATGGTGTATTCCGTTGATTTGACGGGAAGGATGTTCGCCGCCTTCTCCTTCCTCATCCTGCTTTCGACTATCTCCAGCATCTTCTGGTTTATGTCTACTGCATACACCATCCTGCACTTCTTTGCAAGCGGGAGGGTGAGGAACCCGGGCCCGCACCCGAAATCAACCGCAGCGTCATTCTTCCCGACGCCTGAGAACTTTATCACGGATTCGGCGGAGCCCTCGTTCTTCCTCTCTTCTGAAAGCAGTATCTCGGCGTTCTCCGCGCCGAACTTATGCGGCTTCATCATGGGTATTGATATGCGCAAGTTCTTTTTATTACAATCTGAACTGCTGTGTCTGAAGGGGTAAAATCAGACTTATAAAACTTGTCTGAAAATACAGTAAAAAACACAAATAGGCGGGATTTGTTACCAAGAAGAATACGGCTTATTACGCATGCAGGTATGGCAAGGGCACTCCAACAGAAGAGCTGCGCGCAACCTCGAACCTCGCTCCGGGCTTGGACAAATTCAAGGACCAGATGGAGACCGTAGAGAGGTTCCTTGCACAGATGCGCGACGCTACTGAAGAGTTCCAAACTTGCCGGAAGCGACGCGGAGCCGAGGGGTATGGTGGTGTCCCTGTCCGCGCATCCTGACGAGCACATAAGGGCAGATGCGTCAGCGCTCTTGTCCCTAATGTAGCAGCAGCGGAAAGCACGGGTCGCGGCAGGTATTAAAATCCTTACTTCCACTATTAGTCCCCTCAGGTGGGAAGGGCAGTAGATAATCATGAACGAAGACATATCCTCTCTCGTAGATGCATTGCACGATTTCTTCGACTCAACCTACAAATTGAAGATAAACGCTCTAGTGGCGCATTACCCTGCGAAGAAAAGCCTCGTAGTAGAGTACCACGACCTGGAAAAATACGACGTGGACATAGCCGACCGCCTGCTCAAGAAGCCGGACGAGGTGATTGCGGCAGCCAAGGATGCGGTGAAGGCGCTGAACATCTCTGTTCCGGGGCACGGCATATTCTCCCCGAACGTGAGGTTCTTCAACGTTCCGGGCTCTGACCAATTGATAGAAAATATAGGGTCCAAGAACCTCGGCGAATTCATATCTGTAAAAGGCGTGGTAAGCAGGCGCGCGGACGTTATGCACAGAATGCAGGTCGTGGTGTACAAGTGCCAGGTGTGCGATTCCGTTTACAAGATGCCCGTGGAAAGGGATTTCGTGCCCATGAAAAGGTGCGAGTCCTGCAATAAGATCGCCCTGAAGCAATTGGACGAGGAGAGCAAGTTCGTGGACCTCCAGAAAGCGGAGATCCAGGAGCTCCTCGAACGCGTGAGGGGAGGAACTCCTGCTGCGAGGATAGAGCTCTGGCTGGAGGAAGACATAGTGAATTCGATAGTTCCTGGAGACAACGTGGAAGTGACCGGGATTCTCAGGCTCAAGCCCCCGAACGCGCAGAAGGGCAAGCAGGAGATGGTGTACGGAAGGTACATTGAAGTTAATTCCGTGCGCAGCCTAAGGCGCGACTTCGATGAAATTGACATATCGAAGGATGAGGAGCGCCGCATATTGGACTTCTCCAAGCAGCCTGATTTGATGAAGAAAATCGCCTCCTCGATCGCCCCCACGATTTACGGGCACGACGAAGTCAAGAAAGCCATCGCATTGCAGATTTTCGGGGGCACGAAAGGCAAATCCACACGCGGGCTTCCGATACGCGACGACATACACATACTCCTGATAGGAGACCCGGGTATCGCTAAATCCAGGTTCCTCCAGAGCGCAACAGATATCGCGCCCAAGAAGATATACACGAGCGGCAAATCCGTCTCAGGGGTCGGTCTTACCGTCGCAGTCGAGAAGGACGAACTCAGCGGAGGCGGCTGGACGCTCAAGGCAGGCGCATTGGTGCTCGCGAGCGGAGGCATGGTCGCGATAGACGAGTTCGACAAGATCGACGATGACGACCGCGCCTCATTGCACGAAGTGATGGAAAGCCAGACTGTGAGCGTGGCCAAGGCCGGGCTTGTGGCCACGTTCCGCGCCAAGACCGCGATACTCGCAGCAGCCAACCCGAAATTCTCGCGTTTCAACCAGAACAAGAACCTCGCGGAGCAGTTCGACCTTCCTCCATCCCTGCTTTCAAGGTTCGACCTCATCTTCCCAATAGTGGATGTTCTCGATCTGGAGAAGGACAGCAAGCTCGCAGAGTACATCCTCTCGTCCCACCAGCGCGCCTCGATGCCTGATTCGGAGCGCGAGGAGGAGAAGGACATAATAGACAAGGAGTTCCTGCGCAAGTACATTTCATATGCCAGGAGGCACGTGTTTCCCAAGCTCACGCGCGAGGCGATGGACAAGATAAAGGAGTATTACCTGGATTTGAGGAAAAGGGGCAAGGAATCCGGGACAGTCCCGATCACCCCCCGTTATCTTGAAGGTTTGGTGAGGCTTTCTGAAGCGCACGCCAAAGTCAGGCTCAGCCCGCTCGTGGAAATGACTGATGCGGAAGCTGCGATAAACCTCCACGCGTACGTGATGGAGAAAGTGATGACTGACAAAGAGACCGGTCTTGCGGACGTCAGCATAATCGAGACCGGCAAGACCAAGAGCCAGATTGAAAGGACCGAAGTGGTCTACGAGATTGTGAAGGAGCTTTGCAGGAAGTTCGACGTAGCCGAGGAGGAGCAGATATTCGCGGATGCGAAGAACTACAACCTTGAAGAAGGCCAGGTCAGGAAAATACTCGACGAGCTGGTGAAAAGCGGCTCCATCTATAAGCCTGCGCACGGCAAGTACCACAACGCATAGGTGTTTTGGGTTCTGGGTTTCGGGTTTTGGACATGAAAAGAAAAATCAGGAAAGTGAAAAAGCCGGAACCCGAGACTGCTAAACCGGAAAGAGCTCGGGCGAGCCCTGCGCAAGCGTCCATCCATCCGAAAGCGATCCAGGTCTTCACCTACCTGATGTTCATATTCACCGTCACTCACGTTCTAGGGCTCTATTCCGGGGTGTTCATAACCGAGGACGCGAAGCAGAACGAGATCGTGGCGAATCTCCAGCTCGTTTCCGAGCCGTCAGCGTCAACAAGCGTCCTTTATCTTTTCTTCTGGGTGCTCATGGGCGCGCTCGCCATGTATCTGCTGATAAAATTCTACAAAGGAGATCTGCTTTTCATACTGTTGGAATTCGCGGTCATATCCTTTTCCTCATCTATAGTGTTCTATTCGCTCATCCGGTTGTTCATCCCTGCCGAGGCGCTGGCGATGGCGGCCGCGGTCGCGCTCGGCCTGGGGCTCGGCGCGCTGAAGTCAGTTTTCCCTTCAATCCAGAACTTCGCAGCGGTTTTCGCGACAGCAGGAGCAGGAGCTGTTTTCGGCTTCTCCCTGAGCTTTTACGCCGCACTCCTTTTCCTCGTCCTGCTTTCAGCGTACGATTACATCGCGGTCTTCAAGACGAAGCACATGGTGGGGATGGCGCATTCGCTTTCGAAGAGGAAAACATCATTCTTAGTAACGTCCAGCCAGAAGACCGAGATGGGCGAGATCAAGCTCGAGCTGGGAACTGGGGACATGCTCATGCCAATAGTGCTCGGCGTGTCGGGCTTCCGCCTCAGCCCAGCCTATTCGGCCATAATATTGGTTTCTTCCGTCCTTTCTCTGGTCGTGCTGTTCTGGCTGCTCGCCAATAAGAAGGCTGTGCTTCCCGCGCTTCCTATAATAGGCGGGTGCAACCTCCTTGCTATAATACTCTCGAAGCTGCTGGGGATAATTTAAAAACATTGCAGCATTGTCCTCACCATGCGTAGACTGCTGCTATTGTTGCTGCTCGCTTCTGTTTCGTGCCTTCACGTCGCGCACGCTTCCTATCAGGATGTGGTCATCAACACACCATGATAGACTTCGTCCCCCCAACTCCCGCG
>JBBITJ010000021.1:0-13461 GCA_037440825.1 Microcaldota archaeon
GGATTATTTCCTGAAATGTACGAGCGCGTACGCACCCACGGCTCCGACCGTGTAGAATATCAGCATCGGCAGGGAAAGCAATCCCAGCGAATACTTGATTATCACGAATGCGACCGCTATTCCGCCCCACAGCTCCAGCTCGAGAAACCTCTTCTGCGCGTTCACGAAAGCGAAGAACGAGATCATGTAGAAAAGCATGGACAGCGTCTGGGGCAGCATGGAAACGAGGGGTGCCCAGAACGAATCGCCGCTTATGGCGCTGTGCGCGGAGAATATCAGGATTATCGCGGACGCATACGCGATCAACGCAGGAGCGAGGGCATCGTATGCCCGCTTTGCGCTGAAATCCGAAGTGAACCTGAATGCCATGAATGACACGAACGCGGAAATAGGCATGGAAAGGAGGTCGGAAAAGATGGCTGCAGCCGCGCCTTCTGTGCCCTGAACGCCCCCCCTGAGCAGGAATGCGGCGCACAGCAGCGCTACTTTGATGAGCGCGGGGGCGGCCGCGATAGCGAGCGAGAGCGCGACGAAATCCCTGTCCCCGAATCCGTATTCCATTCTCCGTGAAACCTCGGCAAACAGGAAATAGAACGCCACCACCACAATCCAGAAATTGGAGAGCGCGAAAGAATAGATTGGACTGTATGCGAGCGAGATTGCGGCAGCTGCGGCTGAAAGAAGGAACGCAGTAGTCAGAAGAGAGATGGCATGGATCCATTTCAAGGTGAGCTTCTGCCCTCCGAACTCCAGCTCCATGCACAGCTAATCGGGCGCTTCATTTATAAAGAATTCAGTGGAGACAGCTGCATGGCAATGCGCGAATTGGAAGGTTTCGCATTCGGGCTCGCGGACGGCATAATCTGCTTCCTCGCGATAATAATCGGAGTGCTTGCTGCAACGGGCAGCGCCAAGCTGGTGATCATCGCTGCAATAGTGGGAGGCGTGGCCGACGCGTTCGGCAATTCCATAGGGTTCTACATATCCCAGAAGATGGAGAAGGGGGTGCAGACGCGGGACAGGAAGATGAAGAAGACGGATTTCGTGCACAGCGAGAAGGAAGTGATAATGAACGGGGTGTTCTCGTTCATAAGCACAGTGGCCGTCCTCGTGATCGTGGTGATGCCATTCCTTTTCCTGGACCTCATGGCTGCGGCAGCGGTATCCACTTCCATATCAATCGTGATGCTTGCAGGAATAGGGGTTTACGCGGCAGAGCTGGCTGAGGAAAGCAAAGCAAAAACCGCGCTCACGTTCGTGATTCTCGCGCTGCTCGGCGCTGCTGCCAGCTGGTTCATAGGAGGATGGCTCAAAACGCTCCTTGCATGAGCGAAATCAGCCGAGATAGAGTTTTCCGAATTCCTTCTTTCCGTCCGAAGTGCAGTTTATGCCGAGGCGCCTGAGCGCGGTCGCGTCTTCCGGGGAGAGCATGTGCGTAGTGTGCAGTTCGGAGGATTGCAACGCCTCCAGTTTCGCGAACGCTTTTGCCGCGTTCTCGTCCCCCGCGGCGCTCACCGCGAGCGCGATCAGTATTTCAGGGACGTTGAGGTTCTCGGAATTCTCCGAATATATCTTCCTCCGCAATTTCCTCACCTGGGAAACCGCCTCGCCCCACAGCACGTGCTTTCTGTCATGGACGAAAGCAAGCTTCTTTAGAGCGCTGATTATCGCGGCTGATTCCGCGTGCATGAGCGGGCTGTTATGCTCGCTCACAGTCTCGCCGTTCGGGAGCATGAGGGCGCACCCTATGCTGAGCCCCCTGTGCCCGGGAGCCCGTTTCGCGGCGTCGCGTGCGAGCGCGACCACAGGGCGTTCGTCCAACCTTATGCCCTGTCTTTTCATGAGCTTCTCCACGCGCAGCGACGCGTCCTCTGTTCCGGTTCCTGCGAGGAAATCCGCGCGGTAGCCGAAATAGCGCCGGATTATCTCCTGCCTCGCGGCGCGCTCGCAGAGCTCCAAATCCACTATCCCGCGGCTCACGAAATTCAGCCCCATGTCAGTGGGGGAATGGTAGCTGTGCATGAAATTGCCCGGAGAAATGATCTTTTTAATGATGTTGCTTATGATGGCGAAGCTTGCGACGTCGCGGTTGTAATTGACAGCCGAAACCTTGTACGCTTTCAAGTGGTACGGATCAATCAGGTTGTAGTCCCCTATGTCGGCAGTCGCGGCCTCGTACGCCGCGTTTATCGGGCTTTCAAGAGGGAGGTTCCACACCGGGAAGCTCTCGAACTTCGCATATCCGGAATCATCTCCTTTCAGGTAATCCTGATAGACCATCGTGAGGCAGGTCGCCATCTTTCCTGAATTCGGGCCTGCGCCCGTCACTATAACGATGGACTTCTCCGTCCTGATGAACGGCTTCTTGCCGAAGCCGCGCGAGGACGCTATCGCCTTGAGGTTGTTTGGGTATCCGGAAATGAGGTCGCGGTAATAGACGTCGTACCCCTGCTTCCTCATGAACGCGCCGAATTCCTTGGCCGCAGGCTCGCCGGAGAACAGGTTGATCACCACGTTCGGGACCTTGAAGCCGTACGCCTTTATGGAATCCAGCATCTTGAGCGAGAAATCCCAGTACGAGATGCCCAACGCGCCCATTTTTTTCCCGGATTGGAGGTCGCGTGCGCTCACGCAGAAGAGGAATTCGATAGGCCTCTTGTGCGCTAGCCTCTTTATCACGTTCATCTTCGCGTCCATGCGGTAGCCGGGAAGGACCTTCGCGGCGTGGTAGTCGTAAAGCAGCTTGCCGCCGAATTCCAGGTAGAGCTTGTCGAATTTCGAGGCGCGCTCTATGATGGCGTCAGATTGCGCCTTCACGTACGCCTCGTTGTTGAATCCGAATTTTCCAAGGTGGGAGAAGCGGTTTTCCAGCATGCGCATACTTATGCTTCCACATTAAAAAAGTGCGCTTTTCCTAATCACTGTATGGGCAGGATAGTGCTTCACATGGACCTGGATTACTTCTTCGCGCAGGTCGAGGAGTCCGATAAACCGGAGTACCTGGGAAGACCGGTCGTGGTGTGCATATACTCTGGAAGGGACGCCACCAGCGGCGTGGTCAGTACTTCCAATTACGAGGCCCGCAGGTACGGGGTGAAATCCGGGCTGCCTATCCGAACCGCGATGAGGAAGCTGAAGGGCACTGATGCGGCATTCATACCTGCGAGGCACGAGAGGTACGCGGAGGTCTCGCAAAAAGTGATGGAGACGCTTGCGAGATACGGGGAGAAATTCGAGTACGTCAGCATAGACGAAGGAGTTCTGGAAATTACCAAGGCGAGCGACGACGATTACGGGAAGGCGGAGCGGATCGCGCTTGCAGCGAAGCAGGAGATACGGGAAAAAACCGGGCTCACGTGCTCGATCGGCGTGGGGCCCAACCGCCTCATAGCCAAGATAGCGAGCGATTTCAGGAAGCCGGACGGGCTCACCGTCGTGAAGCCCGATGAGGTAGAAGGGTTCCTCGCGGAAATGGATGTAGGGAAAATACCGGGCGTGGGCGCCAAGACCCGTGAGGTGCTGAACGCGGCCGGGATAAGGACGATCGCGCAACTCAGGGACGCGGAGCCCGGATTCCTCGCAGAGGCATTCGGAAAAAAGACTGGCGGATGGCTGATAAACGCTGCACGAGGCATAGATGAGAGCGAGGTCGGCGCGCAGCAAGGAGAGCAGAAGCAGATAAGCCGCATAATGACGCTGAAGAGGGACACGCGGGATGTTGATGAGATAATGGATGCTATGGAAGAGCTCATCCGGGATATAGGGAAGGAAGTGCTGGAGAACAAGCTCACATTCCGGGCTGTCGGTGCGTCGGTGGTGGACGAGACGCTCAGGACGCATTCCAAAAGCAGGACGCTCCCCCGCCCCGCCGAAGATGCGGCTCAGATCGGGCGCGCTGCGAGGGAGCTTTTCGCTGCAATCGCGGCGGAGACGAAAACGGCTTTCAGGCGCGCGGGCGTGAAAGTGGAGGGGCTGGCTAGCGCCAAGGGGCAGAAGACGCTGGGCGAGTACTGAACAAGGTTTAAAAATTGTTATTAACATTTATTGAAAAATTATTAATTGTCGGCGGCGCGCCGGGGTAAGCGCATGGACGGAAAATGGCTGGTGATCGGAATTTTCGCATTGGCGGCGATAATCGCGGCGTTCATATTCACGAATGTGTGCGTAGGATGCGCAACTGCAGGGGCCGCGCAGCCCCCATCAGGAGGGAATCAGATGATAAAAAACATAAGCGTCCAGCAGGCGTACAGCCTCATAAACGAAAACAGCGGCAACGAAGATTTCGTGATCCTGGATATACGCACCCCTGAGGAGTTCGCGCAGGGGCATCTTGCCGGGGCAGTGAACATGGACTTCTATTCTGACGATTTCGAATTGGAACTCGACGGGCTGGAAAAGAACAAGACATATCTAGTGTATTGCAGGACCGCGCACAGGAGCGGGCTCGCGATGCCGCTGTTCAGGGAACTGGGCTTCAAGGACGTGTACAACATGGTCGGAGGCATAACCGCGTGGGTCGCTTCCGGATATCCTACGGAGTAGTGTTTAGGGTTGAGAGTTCCGGAAAAATAAACCGAAAAGAAAAAGCAGAATCTAAAATCTACCTTCTGGCGAACCTGTGCCTTCTCGGGCGGTTCATGTGCGAAGGCCTCGGGTCTCCCCCGTATCCGCCGTGGTATGGCCTTCCGCTCCCTCTGTGCGGTCCGTGCCTGTCCCTGTGCCAGCCGCCGTGGCCGCCGGGTCCGCGGGAACCAGCGTACGGATTGTAGGGGCCGACTTTCGGCCTGAATCCGGCACGCACCGGCCTTCCGAAGAACGGGTTAGCCTCCACGAAAGTTATCGCCTTCCCGGTGGCGCCCATCCTTCCCGTCCTCCCTATGCGGTGGATGTGGGTGTGGTGGTCCATCGCCTCGTCGTAGTTGACCACGAGCGAGATGTTGTCCACGTGCAGCCCCCTTGCCGCGACGTCGGTCGCTACCAGTATGTCGGATTTGCCCTCTTTGAAGCCATGTATTATCCGCTCCCTCCTGTTCTGCGCCACGTCGCCGTGTATGTAGGATGAGTCGATGCCGGTCTCGCGCAGGCGTTTGCCGACGTATTCCGCGGCCCTCTGCGTCGCCACGAATATGATTATCTTCCCTGTAGGATCAGCCTGCTTCTGGCTCTTTATTATTTCCACGAGCTTGTCGAACTTCTGCGGCCTCTCGATCTTAATTTTCTCCTCCGCGATCTCCGGCGGCTTCTCCAGCTCGCCCACTTCCACGGTCTCGTACGACTTCATGTACTTTGACGCGATCCTGAGCACGTCGTCGTTTATCGTCGCGGAGAAGAGTTGGACCTTGCGCGCGTAGGACGTGTTGGACACGATTTTGTCCACATCCTCCACGAAGCCCATCTCGAACATCTTGTCCGCCTCGTCGAGCACGACCAAATCGTATTCGTTGAGGTCTATTGTCCCCCTTTCGAAGAGGTCCAAAAGGCGCCCCGGCGTGGCCACGAGTATGTCCACTCCGTTGTAGAGCTGCTTTATCTGGGCGTCTATGTTCTGCCCGCCGTACACACATATCACGCGGTAGGGGTAGAACTTCCCGAGCGACCTGAGCTCGTTCATGATCTGGATGGCGAGCTCGCGCACGGGCGCGATTATGAGCGCCTTCCTTGCCTTGTTCGCTGCAAGAAGCTCGTATATGCCTATTCCGAACGCGCAGGTCTTTCCGGTGCCGGTCTTGCTCCTCGCTATCACCTCCTTTCCGGAGACGATGAGCGGGATCACTTTTTCCTGCACTTCGGTGGGGCTCGTGAACCCCATGGACATCAATCCTTCTAGGGTATTCTGGGAGAGGCCCAAATCCTTGAATTCTACTATGCTAACACCTTTTTCCTTGTTTTGCCTATTGCCTGTTTTCCGACTTTCCGGTCCGAAAGGACGCACGCTAAGGTAGAATGCGGTTGATTTTAGCGTGTCTCAAACTTATTCTGGCGCGCGAGGCAAAAAGTCAGCTCGCTCACTAATCGATTTCAAATACACTCCTTTACGCAATAGGAGTTTATAAGCTTTCGCTATAGCGCGAACGCTACTGCTTGTTCTCCCCGCCCCATAGAATGAACAGTCTCTCCTCCTTGTCCGAGATGGTGTCGTTGAACGCGCCTGTGAGCTTGACGAATACCTGAAACGGTTTATAACGAGGTGGGAATGGTGGAAGAAGGGATCGCGGGAACATGTCAGAAACGAGGAACATTTATAAATCCTTTTCCCATAAATGATAGAACTACGCTTTCAGGGCTACTGCCGTAAGGACTTGTTCTTGATGCAGTTGCCTGACGTTGCGACACTCCTTCCGCAAGGAAGGAATCGGGACGATGGGAAAGGCATACCGTTACTATGCGATTCCAGGGCGACAGTGCACGGTGTATACTCAGACAAGGTGAATGAATGACAGAGAAATGCGATGACAAGAACTGCTATGTCCACTCCGGACTCAAGGTGAGGGGCGGAAGGATCGAAGGAGTGGTCGTGAGTGACAAGGGCAAGAGGACCATAATCGTGGAAAAGAACACGACCTCCATCATGCCCAAGTACAACAGGATTTCCAAGAACGTCAGCCGCGTGCCTGCCCACAACCCGCCGTGCATAAACGCCAAAACGGGAGACAAGGTGCGCATAGGCGAGACCAAGAAGATAAGCAAGACCAAGGCATGGACTGTGCTCGAAATCTTGAAGGGCGACAAGCAGTAACGGTGATTTGAATGAAAGGACTCGGATCCAAGGTTACGCGCGGGCTGCAGGTCGGCAGCAAGGTCGTTTGCCACGACAACAGCGGCGCGAAGGAGATTGAGATCATAAACGTGCTCAACTTCAGGGGCGTGAGGAACAGGTATCCCGCCGCTGGCGTAGGGGACGTCGTGATAGCTTCGGTGAAGAAAGGCAAGCCGGAGATGATAAAGAAGGTCGTGAGGGCGCTCATAATAAGGCAGAAGATGCCGTTCAAGAGACCCAACGGGCTCACGGTGGAGTTCGAGGACAACGCTGCGGTGCTCATCACGGAGGACGGGCTTCCGGTGGGAACCGAGATCAAGGGCGTGGTAGCGAAGGAGGTATTCGAGAGGTACCCAAAGGTTACGGCCATTGCGCCTGCGGTTATCTGAATTGGTGATTATGCATGAAGAGAGATGAAGCAAGGAAGGCGCGTTACGAGGCCAAGCTCCACGAGCGCAAGAACCTCATGAACATCCACGTTTCGAAGGACCTCAAGGCGAGGCTGAACATCAAGAAAAGGGCTCTGCTCGCGAACAAGGGCGACAGCGTCAAGGTGATGAGAGGCTCGAACAGGGGCAAGAGCGCGAAGATCGCGAAGGTGAACTACAAAAAGCTCGTCGTTTACCTGGAAGGCATCTCGCGCAAGAACGCGAAGGGCACGGAAGTGCTGATTCCGTTCCAACCCTCGAACCTCATGCTCACGGACCTCAACATGACCGAGGCGAGGAAGAAGGAGTTCGGAAACGTAGCCCCTGCGGCTGCGAAGCCCGCGGCAGTTCCGGCCAGCGCGCCCAAGGCGGCGGCTCCGGCAAAATCGCAATAACCAAGGTGAAATGATGGCTAAAAAAGGAGGAACATACCACACTAAAAGGCTCGCGATTCCGAAAGCTATTCCGGTGAGCGACAAGAAGGCCAAGAAATTCATGATGACCACTTCTCCGGGAACGCACCCGAAGAAGCAGGCCATACCGCTCGGAGTGCTCATAAGAGACGTGCTCGGAGTGACCAAGAGCGCGGCTGAGACCAAGAAGGTGCTCAACGCGAAGCAGGTGCTCGTGGACGGAAAGGTGAGGAAGGACGAGAGGTTCCCGGTAGGACTCATGGACTCGGTCACTTTCGCGAACGCGAAGAAGTCCTACAGAATTATAGTAAATAAGAAGGGTCAGCTCATTCCGGTAGAGACCAAAGACGCCGCCAGGAAGATCTGCAAGGTAGTCGGCAAGCGCACCGTGAAGGGCGGCAAGTTCAACATAACGCTCCACGACGGAAGGAACATAGCGACCGACGACAAGGTCAACGTCGGGGACAGCGTGATAATCAGCGTCCCGGACCAGAAGATCGCCAAGGTGCTCAAGTTCCAGGACGGCGCGAAGTGCCTCATCACGGAAGGGAAGCACGCGGGCACGGTCGCGAAGCTCGAAAGCATAATCGCGAGGCAGGAAGGGAACTGGCCAGAGGCCAGGCTCAAGGGCGCAGAGGAATTCATCACCGTGGCCAGGTATCTGCTCGTCGTTGATGATTCGTACGAAGGTGCATGATCATGGCTGAGAATCCTATGAAAGAGATAATGGTCGAGAAGGTCACCGTGAACATCGGTGTCGGCTCGCCCGGAGAGAAGATGGATGGGATAAAGGGATTCATGGAGAAGCTCACTGGAGCTAAGTTCGTGGAGACCAAGGCAAAGAAGAGGAACCCGGTGTTCAAGCTCAGGGCGGGGCTGCCGATAGGGCTCAAAACCACGCTGAGGGGCAAGAGCGCGATGGAGTTCCTGGACAAGGCACTCGATTCCAGGAAGAGGAAGCTAAGCGCGTCCAACTTCGACAAGCGCGGGAACTTCGCGTTCGGGGTGAAGGAGTGCATAGACTTCCCCGGAGCTAAGTACGACCCCAAGGTCGGAGTGTTCGGATTCGACGTGTGCGTGACCCTCAAGAGGAGGGGCTGGCGCGTGAAGGATCGGATGAGAAGGGCGTCCAAGATAGGCAAATCCCATTTCATAAGCAAGGACGAGGCGATAGGGTTCGCGAAGAGCAAACTCAACGCGAAGCTCGAGGAATAGAGGTGTGATGATGTCAAAGGTTGCGCTCGAGGAGAAATTCAAGGGGAAGGGCACGAGGAAGTGCAGGATCTGCGGCAACGCAAGGGCAGTGATCAGGAAGTACAACCTCCACATTTGCAGGAGGTGCTTTCGCGAGGTCGCAGAGCACATAAACTTCAGGAAGTACTAAGGTGATATGATGGACATTCTTGCTGACGCGCTCAACACGATGAAGACGCACGAGATAGCGGGACAGAAGTTCTGCACCGTGAAGGCGTCCAAGCTCATCGCGAAGGTGCTTGAGATACTGAAAACGGAAGGATACCTCTCAACTTACAAGCTGAAGGAGGACGGGAAGGGCAACCACTACGAAATCGAGCTGGCCGGGAAAATAAACGAGGCCGGAGTGGTGAAGCCGAGGTTCTCGGTGAAGAAGAACGAGTGGGCCAAGTACGAGCAGCGCTTCCTTCCCGCCTACAACATAGGCGTGATAATCGTCTCGACCTCGCAGGGCATAATAACCAACTTTGAGGCGCAGGAAAAAGGGATAGGCGGAAGGCTCGTTGCCTACGTTTACTAGGTGTTGATCATGGAGATACCGAACGGATTGACAATTACCGTCGACGGCCTCACCGTGAAGGTGAAGGGTCCCAAGGGCGAGGTCAGCAAGCTTTTCAAGGCGAAGGACACGTCCATAAAGGTCAACGGAAACACTGTGCTCGTGGAGAGCCCGGACAGGGCGCTCAGGGGCACGATAGAGGCGCAGATCAGGAACATGATGTACGGCGTGCAGAACGGGTACTCGAGGAAGATGAAGATAATCTACGCGCACTTCCCGTTCACTTTCGAAGTGAAGGGAAACACGGTGAACGTGAAGAACATGCTCGGAGAGAAGGTCCAGCGCACATTCACGCTCGTAGGCGGCACGAAGATCGAGGTAAAGGGCCAGGACCTCACGATTTCCGGCCCTGACAAGGACGCGGTCGGGCAGACAATCGCGAACATGAAGACTGCGCTCAAGATAAAGGAGAAGGACTGCCGCGTGTTCCAGGACGGCGTGTACGAGGTTGCGTGATTGCAAGCCGGTGATTATGATGAACAAGAAATCCAAGCCCAAATTCAATGTCCTGAACGCAGGATTCAAGAAGAGGGTGAAGCACAGATGGAGGAAGCCTCGGGGCATAGACAATAAGAAGAGGATACGCCTCGCCTGGGCAGGCGCCAACCCGCGCATAGGGTACAAGAACGCGGCTGAAGTTAGGGGGATGCATCCGAGCGGCCTCATGGAAGTGCTGGTGCACAACGCAATGGAGCTCAAGGCCGCGGCAGGAAAGGCGGCAAGGATCGCTTCGGGCGTGGGGAAGAAGAAAAGGGACGAGCTCAGGAAGCTCGCTGCGGAAATGAAGATCCCGCTCCTCAATTAGGTGAAAACATGCTTTCGACGATAAGAAGGCTCGCGGCCGATATCCTCGGCGTCGGCGAGAACAAGATAAGGATAAAGCCCGAAGAGATCGGCAGGGCGGAAGGCGCGCTCACGCGCGAAGACGTCCGCGGCCTCATACGGGACAAGGTAGTGTACGTGAAGAGCGAGCCGGGCTTCAAGGTCACGAACCAGAGGAAGAAGAAGCTCGCTGGCTCCAGAAGGGGAAGCATGAACACACGCACACCTTCCAAGGAGAAATGGATGACCAACGTGAGGGCGCAGAGGAAGTACCTTCGCCAGCTCGTCACAGAAGGAAGCCTGGAGAAGAAGCACAAGCGCGGCGTTTACATGAGGATAAAGGGCGGCTCTTTCAAAGGAAAGAAGGCCATGCTTCTCTACCTCAAGGAGAACGGGCTCTACGTCGAGCCGAAGAAATGATAGCAAGGTGTTGACATGAAGATAAAGACCACATTCATGATGCCCTTCCGCAGGAGAAGGGAGGGGAAGACCAACTACGCCAAACGGCTGGCTGCGGTGAAGAGCGGCGAGACCCGGATGGTCGTAAGGAGGTCGAACAAGGGCTTCCTCGTGCAGTTCGTGGACTATGCCGAGAAGGGAGACAAGACGCTCTACAGCGTGCACTCCTCGAAGCTGAGCGAGGTGGGGTTCCCGGCAAAGGCGAACACGCCTACTGCATACCTCTTAGGGCTCTACGCAGGGAAACACGCCAAGGCCAAGGGCGTGAAGAAGGCGATTGCGGACATAAACGTGACCGCATCCAGGGGCGCTGTGGTGTTCGCAGCGGTGAAGGGCGCGATCGACGCGGGGATAGCGATTCCCTTCGACGAATCCGTGCTTGTCGCCGAGAGGCTGAACGGCTCGCACCTCAAGGGAGTGAAGGACGCCTTCGAGGCTGCAAAGAAGAAGATACTCGCGTGATTTGAGGTGCTTGCATGGCTGAAAAGGTAGCGATTGTTGACAAGGAAACGTGGAATCCCAAGACCGAGATAGGGAGGATGGTCAAGAGCGGGGAAATCACTTCATTCGAGCAGATAGTGGACATGGGTAAGCCCGTGCTCGAGCCCGAGATAGCTGATGTGCTGCTCACAGGGATGGAGGCGGAGACGCTCCTGATAAAGAGCACCCAGCGCGTGACTGACTCCGGAAGGAAGATCCAGTTCCGCGTAGTCGTGGTCGTGGGAGACAAAAACGGCCACGTGGGCATAGGAGTCGGGAAATCCGACGAGATAAAGCCCGGTATAGATTATGCGGTGATGGACGCGAAGAAGAAGATGATATCGCTCAAGAGGGCGTGCGGATCTTGGGAGTGCAAGTGCCACACCGAGCACTCCATACCCAAGGCGACCACGGGCAAGGAGGGAAGCACGGTGGTGACGCTCAAGCCGGCCCCCAAGGGGCTCGGGCTAGCGTCCAACGCGACGGTCAAGAAAGTCCTTTCGATCGCAGGAGTGAAGGACGCATGGAGCACCACGAGCGGGAACACGAACAACGTGTACAACACCGCGATGGCGACCATAAAGGCGCTCGAGAACATCTCGATGGTCAAGCCGCACAACGTGAGGGGCAGCTGAAGGTGAAGGACATGAAAATCGCAATAATACGCATCAGGGGTCGCAGGAACATGAACCCGAAGATCAAGAAGACGCTCGAGCTCATGAACCTCAGGAAGCCGAACCACTGCGTCCTCATGGACGACAGCCCGTACACGAAGGGCATGCTCAACCTCGTGAAGGACTACGTGACATTCGGTCCGATAAACGAGGACGCTCTCGTGCACCTCCTTTACAAGAGAGGGAAGAAGGGTTCGAAGAGGCTCTCGGAAATCTCAAATGAGGCGGAGATAAAGGACATGGCCAAGAAGATCGCCGAAGGCGCGAAGGTGAAGGAATTTGTTGATCCGGTATTCACGCTGAAGCCGCCGAGCGGAGGAAGGAGGGATATAAAGCAGCCCTACCCTGCAGGCGAGCTGGGCGCGAGACCGGATATGTCGACCCTCGTGAAGAGGATGGCATAATCATCTGGTGATAATCATGGCAAACAGGAAAGATCGCAAAACGAAAAGCTGGCGCGGCCACCGCACGCACGGTGCGGGCAACGTCAAGAACAGGAGGGGAAGCGGAAACCGCGGAGGAGTCGGAGGCGCAGGGCTTAACAAGCACAGGAAGACCTGGACAGTTAAGTTCGAGCCCAAGCACTTCGGAAACTTCGGCTTCGTGAACCCGACGCACAAGGACGTCTGCACGATGAACGTGTTCGAGATCGAGAACAAGGCGAAGAAGGGCGAGCTCCAGAAGAAGGACGGCAAGCTCTCCATCACCTTCGAAGGCAAGGTGCTCGGCGCAGGAGAAATCACGGTTCCGGTCAGCGTCAAGGCGGAAGGCTGGAGCAAGAAGGCCGAGGACAAGATAAAGCAGGCGGGCGGCAGCATCGAGAAGATCGCCGCTTCCTGAATTCCATTTTCCATTTGGTTTTTGCTTCGTTCGATTGAATTTCATTAAGCTTTTAAAAGTAGGGACAGAAGAGGAGCACAAAACTCGTCAGCGGTGAACAAATGGGTCTCATAGACATACTCTCATCCATCGCAAAAGTCCTTCCTGAAGTCAAAGTCTCGGACAGGCCAGTCATGATCAAGGAGAAGATCATGTGGACCGTTGCGGCGCTCGCGATATTCTTCATCATGTACAACGTCACCGCCTACGGAGTGAACCAGAGCATGGTCGCAACGGATTTCCTCCAGGTGATAACCGCTTCCAAGATAGGGTCGCTCCTTACCGTGGGCATAGGGCCGATAGTGCTCGCATCCATATTCCTCCAGCTCTTCAAGGGCGCAGGGCTCATAAACCTGGACATGAACAAGATGGAAGAGAGGAAGAAGTTCCACGAGGCGCAGAAGGTCCTCGCGATAGTGCTCGCGCTGGTGGAATCCGCGATTTTCGTTTACAGCGGGAAGACGCTCCTTTTCGACACGCAAGTGTCGACAGATGCGACCGGAGCGGTAATCGGGACTATAATCAACCCGGTGACCGCCTCGCTGGTGATATTACAGATCGCGACAGCTGCGATAATACTTTTCTACCTTGATGAGGTAGTATCCAAATACGGGATAGGAAGCGGCATAAGCCTGTTCATTGCAGCCGGTGTTTCGCTGGCGATAATAGGGGGCGTCACGAACCTCGTGTTTGGGGAGAACGGAGTGACCGAAACGCTCGTGGGAGGAGGGGCTGA
>JBBITJ010000022.1:0-11055 GCA_037440825.1 Microcaldota archaeon
AGGAAGGAGATAGACTTCTGCCTCGCCAACGCGATAAAGCCGATGGAGCTCATAAAGCCCGATTGGGCGCAGAAAGGGAAGTTCCCGCAGTTCCCGCACTGGACGATAAACCAGTGCAGGAAGAAGGAAAAGGCGTACGTGAGGTTCTGGATGAAGGAAATAGGGCTGGACACCATAATCGCATTCGCGAACTCCGCTGCCGAGGTCTCGCCCAGGCAGGCGATCGAGGCTATCGAGAAATGCGCGCGCGAATACAAGCACGCAGGCGTGCAGGCGTTCTACTACATACCGGAATGCTACGTGCTGGCTGCGATGGCCCTTGCGTACAGGAGGTTCAAGGAGATGAAGCTCAGGAGCTTCGCAGGCAGGGCGCTCCACGCCATGGACCTGGCGCGATTCAAGTCCGGGGATCCGCTGTACATCCCCGCATACAAGGAAGTGATGGAAAATGCCCCTGCTGCGAGAGAGAAAGCTGCCCGTGCGAAGACGCTCTATTTCTCCGAAGTGGTGAGGGATGCGGAAAGCTCGGTTTGATATAGATAGCCCCAACCGGATTCGAACCGGTGTCACAAGGTCCAAAGCCTCGTATCCTTGACCGCTAGACGATAGGGCTAGCTCACGCTATTCTTTCTTTTTCCAATTTTTAATTAGTATTGCCTCGCAGCGTAAACATGCACTTTCGCGGGCTTGCCGCAGTTCACGCACTTCTCGCCATGCGGAACATCGGAGCTCTCGAATTCGCATTTTTCCGAATTGAAGAACGTGAAGACCGTTCCGCGGATGTCGCACGCGTGCTTCTCCTTGAGCTCTTTCGCGCACTTCTCTCCGTCCATCCTTTCGCTGCAGAACGGTATCTTGACTATCTTCCCTTCATCTATCTTCTTCGCCATGTCCTCGCAGGTCTTGGCAGAGTCCAGGCTCTTGAGGAACCTCTCCGATGCCTTCGCAGCGAGCCGCGCGCCCAGTTTTACTCCTGCATCCGCAATTGCCTTCTCCACGTCCGCGAGCTTCACGTTCTCCTTCTTCCCTTCGTCGCGCACAGCTAGCACCACGCTTCCTGAATCCATATCCCTTTCCCCTATTTCTATCCTTACCGGAACGCCGCGCTGCTCCCAGTGGTTGAACTTGAATCCAGGGCTCACGTCCCGCGTATCGAGGTGCACGCGCGCTATTTTCCCGATTCTCTTCTCCAGCTCCTTCGCAGCTGAAAGCACCTTCTCCTCATTCCCTTTCCTGGTTATGGGTATTATCACGACCTGGATGGGCGCAGCTTCATATGGAATCACCATCCCCTTGTTGTCTCCGTGCACTGCCACCATCGCCGCATAAATCCTGTTCACTCCCGGGCCGTAGCACGTCTGCCACGCGAGCCGGGATTCGTTCTTCGCGTCCGTGTATTTTATCCCGTACGCCTTGGAGAAATGCTGGCCGAGGAGGTGCGTGCTCGCGACCTGCAGTACCCTTCCGTCAGGCATCAGAGTGTCGGCTGCAAACGTGTTGTCAGCGCCGGCGAACTTGTCCCATTGCGGCCTCTTGAACATAATGAAAGGCACTCCGAGCTTTTCCCAAATCACCTTCTTCGCCATCGAAGCGTCCTCCTCCACCTGCTTCTCAGCCTCCTTCGGAGTGGCGAAAACGTCGTGCGCCTCTATCCACAAAAACTCGCGCCCGCGTATGAACGGCTTCGTGGCCTTGGTCTCGTGCCTCCATACCCACCCCTTCTGGTATATCTTTATGGGAAGGTCGGAAAGCCCGTTCACCCACAGTGCGTACATCGGGTAAATGCTCGCTTCTCCTGTGGGCTTGAGCGCGTACCTCTCCTCCAGCTTCTTGTCCCCTGCCTCGGTCACCCAGAGCACTTCAGGAATGAACCCTTCCACATGCTCCTTCTCCGCGCCGAAAGATTTTTCATGGATGAGCGAAGGGAAGAAAGCGGGCTGGTGCGCCGTCTTTTCCATTTCAATATCGTAAAACTTGTAAATCTGGTCTATGCTCTTCATGGCCCAGGGCATTATCACTATGAAGCCCTTGATGTTGTATCGGAGGTCGCACAGCTCCGCCTCCTTTATTATCCTATTATACCACTCAGAGAAGTTCCCGTATTTGTCTATGTTCATAAGCGAAACCCAAGCATAGGATGTGGAAAAATGAATAAAAACAGAGTGGGAGCCGCCTGAGCCCGGAATCCGAAACCCAAGACTGGAAACCGGCGGTCGGCTAGAGCCCGAGCGCGCCCAAGATGTCTACCACATCCAGGTTATGGAGCACCCCTCCTATCGCGCCCTTTATCACGAACGAGACCGCCACCACCACTCCTGCCATCATGAGTGCGACAGCCACGTTGCCTTTCCTCAGCTCCTGCATCTCGCTCACGCCCATAGTCATGAAGTCCAGCACCCTTACGGATATCGCTATTGCTATCATGGAAACTATGACGCTTATGAGCAGGTTCAGCACGCCGACAACGAGCGCTATGAAGATTATGGTGACGCTGGCATTGGGCGTCACGAGCCTCGTGACGCTCGCGACCCCGCTTTCCACCAGCAGGGCGAGTGACAGTATCACTCCAACCAAAAGTATGCCCACTGCAGCGTTGCCTGCGTTGAGCTCCTTCACGAGATCTATGTTATGGTAAGTAAGCCTCGCGAACATCTTGAACGCGACGAATATGGTGCCCATAGACAGGCCTATTCCGAGGACAAGCTGCACCAGCGAAACCGCGAGCTGCATGCCCACGTCGGTTGCCATCTCAAATCACCGCTCTTACTTCAAAAACCATTTATTTAAATTTATGTGCGCGTTCCCTTTCTCCGCCAGCCCCTCTTTTTTTAAACGATTGGCGCCAATACCCCTCATGGCAAAATCCTATTCCGAAGCAGGGGTGGACCTCACCAAAGTGAAGTCCATCCAGAATCACATAAACGCCGCGATCTTCGCAGGCAAGAAGGGCGCCCTGGTGGGGCACTACGCAGGCCTGGTGGATTTCGCAGGCAGGAAGCTGGCGATGCACACCGACGGCGTGGGCAGCAAGGTGCTCGTCGCGCAGGACATGGAAAAATACGACACCGTAGGCATCGACGCGATCGCCATGAACGTGAACGACCTCGTGTGCGTTGGCGCGCTGCCTATCGCCGGAGTGGATTACATCGCGCTCGCGAAAGAGGATGATTTCCTCGTCGCCGAGCTCCTGAAGGGGCTCATAGCTGGCGCGCAGGAAAGCGGAATAGACATCGTCGGAGGCGAGACCGCGATAATGCCAGACGTCATCAAAGGCGGCGCGAGGCCCTTCGATCTCGCATTTACGGTAATAGGGGAAGTCAAGGAGCTGGTGACCGGCGACGCGATAAAGCCCGGAGACACTATAATCGGGCTCGAAAGCTCAGGCCTGCACAGCAACGGCTTCACGCTCGCGAGGAAAGTGCTGGACGTGAAGAAGTGGGGCAGGGCGATGCTCGAGCCCACCCGCATCTACGTGAAGCCTGTGCTGGAGATGATAGGAAGCTGCCGCGTGAACGGCATAGCCCACATTACAGGCGGCGCGTTCTCCAAGCTCACGAGGCTCAGCAAAAAGCACGGCTTCCTCCTCAACCGCATGCCAGAGCCCTCGCCGCTATTCAAGGCGCTCTACGATGAGGTGAAGGACGACCGCGAGATGCACCGCACGTTCAACATGGGCGTGGGCATGTGCATAATCGCGGACAGGAAATGCGAGGAGCGCATCCTCGACATGGCCAAGAGGCACAAGGTCAACGCCTCCATAATCGGGGAGATAACTCCGGAAGCAGGCGTGTGGCTCGAGAAGGACGGAAGGAAAATAAGGCTAGACTAATTCTTCATCCTCCTGTTTTTGTTTTTGCCGCGCGTCTGCCCGGATTTTGATTTTGCGGGGAAAGGCGCGACCTGCCCCTTCTGCGTTTTGCTTTTCACGAAGTTCTCTATAGGGTTGTAGAACTCCTGAGCTGCCTGCTCATGCGGCCGAACAGCGCGAGCAGCCGGCTTCCTCGCGCTGAGGAACTCCGGCCATTGCAGCCCGCGTCAAAGGACCGCATGAATTGCACGCTCGCCCTGATATTCGGCACGTATGCGATTATAGGCGGCTTCATAACATTCCCCATGGCAGGCATCCAGCCCCAGTTCCTGCGCATGCTCTGCGCCATGGTAGCGGCGTATTATGCATCCTGGTTCCTCGAACTGCTGCCTTCCAACCAGAAGCCGGAGGCACAAGCCAAGCAAGGGAAAATGGGAAGGAAGCCCGCGCCTGAAATCTTATCTAGAGTTTGTAGAGCCTCATCATCAGCGAGTTGCCTACTACGCTCACCGAGCTGAACGCCATCGCCGCCCCTGCGAGCACAGGATTTATCTCTATCCCGAAGCCGGCTAGCGCGCCCATCGCCACCGGAATCCCGACCACGTTGTATATGAACGCCCAGAAAAGGTTCTGCCTTATCTTGTTCATCGTGTATTTTCCGAGCCGCACTGCCCTCGCCACGTCCCTGACGTCGCCCTTCACCAGCACCACGTCCCCGGTCTCTATCGCGACGTCCGTGCCGCTGCCTATCGCGATTCCGACATCAGCAGCCGCAAGCGCAGGCGCATCGTTTATGCCATCGCCTACGAACACGACCTTGCCTTTCTTCATGAGCTCTCGGACCTTCTCCTCCTTCTGGTGGGGCAGCACGTTCGCGATCACATTCACTATCCCTACTTCCTCGGCAACCGCCTTCGCGCTTCTCTCGTTATCCCCTGTTATCATGTAGGCTTCTATGCCCAGGGCCTTGAGCTTCGCCACCGCCTCCTTCGAGACGTCCTTTATCCTGTCTGAAATCGCCACGATTCCTATCGCTTCATCGCCTTTCGCGACTATCACCGTGGTCCTGCCCTTCGCCTCCAGGGCAGCCAGCTTCGCGCCTCCGGCAAACCGCACACCCTCCTTCCTCATGAATTTCTCATTCCCTACGCGCACAATGTCTTTTCCGGCAATCCCCTTCACCCCGAAACCCGGAATCGCGGAGAATTTCCCTACTTCGGAAAGCTTCAGCCTCTTAGCCTTCGCGTATTCAACTATCGCCTGCGCGAGTGGGTGCTCGCTCTTCCTTTCCAGGGAGGCTGCGAGGCGCATGACGCTCGAAGCCGTGCTTTTCCCTAGCGGCACGACCTCAGACACCGCAGGCTTCCCCTCGGTTATCGTCCCGGTCTTGTCGAAAACCGCGTATTTCGTGCTCTCGAGTACCTCAAGCGCCTCGGTCTTCTTCGCGAGTATGCCGTTCTTAGCGCCTATCCATGAGCTCATGACCACTGCAGTGGGCGTGGCGAGCCCGAGCGCGCACGGGCACGCGATCACGAGCACAGTTATGAAGTAAGTGAGTGATTTCTCGAATTCCGCGCCTGCGACGAAGTGCCAGTATGCGAACGAAAGCGCGGCAAGCAGCACGACAGCAGGCACGAAGTACGCCGAAATCGCGTCAGCGAGCTTCTGTATCTGCGGCTTGGAACCCTGTGCCTCCTCCACCAATTTTATTATCTGCGCGAGCATGGTGTCGCTTCCGACCTTCTCCGCCTTCATGCGGAAGCTTCCAGTCCTGTTTATCGTCGCTCCTATGGCCTTGTCCCCCTTCCCTTTCCTCACAGGTATCGGCTCCCCTGTTATCATGGATTCGTCTACGTGGCTCTCTCCTGAAACCACGATCCCGTCCACAGGTATCTTCTCCCCGGGCCGGATTTCCAGCACGTCGCCCGGCTTCACATCGTCTATTGGGATTTCCAGCACCCTCCTGCCCTTCACTATTCGCGCTGTCTTGGGCGCGAGCGCTATGAGCGCCTTTATCGCCTCGCTCGTCTTTCCCTTAGTTATCGCCTCGAGCAGCTTGCCCAGCAGTATGAACGTGATCAGCAGGGCCGCAGTCTCGTAATACGTGTATCCTTTCACCCCGAAAAATGTGACCGCGACGCTGTACGCGTAAGCCGCCCCCACTCCTATCGTGACCAGCGAGTCCATGTTGGGCATGAGGTTGCGTATCGCCTTGGTGCCCTTCACGAAGAAATGCGAGCCCGCGAGCATCACGACGCTGGTGAGCACGAAGTGCGCATACATGCCGTACTGCTTGAGGATAGTTGGCGGCTCTATCCCGAGCATGTCCGGAAGCGCAAGGGCAAGCACGGGAATTGAGAACAGCAGCGCGGCGAGGAACCTCCTCTTGTAATCCGCTATCTCCTTCTCGCGCTCCTCCTTCTCCCGGTCCGTCTTCGGGATGGAAATGCCGTGCTCATGGCCCATCGCCGCGTGCTCCTCGGCGGTCATCCCCATCATCCTGGTTCCGGGTTCCGCGCTCCGCGTTTCGCCGGCTTCCTTGATCACTTCGTACCCTATGTCCGAGATCTTCTTCTCGATTCCGTCCATCCCTATCTGCCCGGGCTCGAACTGGACGTACGCCTTGCCTGTAGCGTAATTCACGCTCGCCTCAGCGACGCCCTTTGTGCGCTTGAGGGCCTTCTCTATGCTGATGGCGCAGCTCGCGCAGTCCATCCCCTTTATAATCAGAGTCTTCTTCTCCATCCGGCCCACCCTGTCCGCTCCGGGTTTCCCTCTTCAGGTTTCCTGTTCAGCATTGCGCTATTCGCAGCATTCGCCCTTCTCTTCATGGCCGCAGCAGCAACAGCAGCACTCCTCTTCCTTCTCCTTCTTCCGCATTTCCTTCTTCCCGGTTCCCTTCTTCTTTCCGCTTCCAATCTTTTTCGCCATATCAATCACCTGCATCCTATTCGCACTCCGAGTGCTCCGCGCAGCTTTCGCAGCAGAAATAATGCCTCTTACCCCCGCACTCGCGCACGTACGGATTCGCGTACACCACGCAGTCGCAATGCTCGCACTCCTTCAGCTTGTTGGCGAGCACCGCCTCCACTATCGAGTCGGCCTTCTCGAGCATGCGCCTCAGCGCCGTCCTGCCCTTCTCGGTGAGTGCGTATACCTTCTTGTCCCTCGCGCCCGTGGAGACGACCTTCACGTGCCCCGCGTACCTCATCTTCGCCAAGAGCGGGTATATCTGACCCGCGCTCGGCTTTTTGCCGAGCATGAACCCTATCTCGTGAATTATCTCGTAGCCGCTCCTGCTCCTCTTGCTCAGAAGTATGAGCGCCTGCATCTTCGTGAATCCTCCGAATCCGTCCTCCGCCTTCTTTGCCATGCGCACTAATCTCACAAATCCTATATAAACATATCTTTTTTAGATATATGCTAGATCAGCGTCCGCTCCAGCAGCGCCACCGCTATCACCGAGGGCAGTATCTCCTGCGGCTCCAGGTTTATCCAGTATACGTTCCAGCCGTTGACCCTGGCGGTCCACTGCGCGACCTGGCGGTACGCCTTGTTTATCTGGTTCTGCGGCGTGGCCCGCCACACCAGCTTGTAGTAGTAATCCACTATCTCCGCCATCATCGCCTTTCCCAGGCCGTTTCCCTGGTGCTCCTTGGCGACCACGAATTTGTCCAGGTACGGGATTCCGGCGATCTGCTTCATCACCGCGAGCCCCTCGTAATCCGGGTAATGGAATATCCCTATTATGTCGCCGTTGCCGAAATACCCGTCCACGAGCCGCTTCCCGAACGCCTCCTCTATTATGGCCTTCATTCTTTCCTTGTCTGCGCCCTCCGCGTCCGCCTTGATTATCCGCTTGCCGTCCGCGTGCGCCGCGCCCATCAGCCCCTCGCCGAGGCATTTCTCGAATGCGAACCCGCCCCTCAGCACCTGCTCTGCCTTGGGCACGTATATCACGCCCTTCTTAGTGGCGGCATGGATCGCATTGGCCTGCATGATATTGTTGGAGCGGAAAACGCTATTTAAATTTGAAGCGCATTTGCATCAAAAATAGCAGATTTGTTTCAAATGGAATAATAAGAAAAAATACGCCGAGGGCAGGATTTGAACCTGCAATCCCGTGAGGGATCAGTTTTCCCAGCTCGAGATTATTCGAGACTGACGCACTACCGGATTATGCGACCTCGGCATGAGCATCGCGAATGCCGAGGGCCTTTTATCGAAGCGTCGATAAAATGCGATCTCGACAAGTAGAGTTATTACTGTTTTATATTGCTTACTAACTTAAATATTTTCATGATAGTCCTGAACCTGAAAACGTACCCGGCGAGCCTTGAAAAGGCTCTGGATTTCGTCGAAATAGCCAAGGACGTCTCGAAAGAGACCGGGCTGCGCATCCCAGTTGCGGTGCCGTGCATCCACCTCAAGGACGCGGCCAAGCACCACAAGGACTCTTTCGCGCAACACGTGGATGACAGCAAACCCGGCGCGTTCACGGGCTCCATGCCCGCCGAGGCGCTCAAGGAAGCCAAGGCAGCGGGCTCCCTGCTCAACCATTCCGAAAAAAAGGTCCCGTTCGAGAGGATAAAGCTCGCAGTGGAAAGGATGAACGACCTCAAGCTGGAAACGATAATCTGCGCCGAAAGCCAGGAAGAGGTGCTCAAGATAGGGCGCCTGAACGCGAAATTCATAGCGATAGAGCCCCCAGAGCTCATAGGCAGCGGCATCTCGGTCTCCAACGCCAAGCCCGAAGTGATACGGAACACCGTGGAGACGATAGCGACGATAAACGGCGAGATGCAGGTGCTCTGCGGCGCAGGCATAGGGACGAAGGAGGACGTGAAAAAGAGCCTTGAGCTGGGCGCAAACGGAGTCCTGCTCGCCTCCGCATTCGTGAATGCGAAGAGCCCCAAGGAGTTCCTGCGCTCGCTCGCATCCGCTTTCTAGGGCTGCTTCCGGTTCTTGAGCACGGATTCGTAGAATGCGATCATGTCCCTGGCGCATTCCGCCAATTCGTATTTCTTCACAGCCGCAACCGCGTTCTTCGAGAGCCGCTCCTTGTTCTCTATCGCAGCTATTATCTTCTCCGAGAAATCCCCTGCTTCGGAGAAATAGTACCCTGTCTCGCCGTCAGCCACGAACTCCGCCGGTGCGCTGTCCTTCGGAACCACGACCGGGGTGCCCGTTGCCATGGCCTCAAGCACCACGAGCCCCTGCGTGTCGAAGAAAGAAGGGAACGCGAACACGTCCGCCGCCTTGTACAGGGCGGGCAGCTCGGCGTCAGCCACGAATCCCGCGAACACGAAGCTGTCCGAAAGCCCGCGGCTTTTCACCATGTCCTTGTAATACTGTTCGGCAGGTCCCTTGCCTCCGATCACGAATTTGGCATTCGGCATCTTGTTCACTACTTTCTGCGCAGCGTCTATGAGCAGGGCGAGGTTCTTCTCGACCACAAGCCTTCCGACGAAAAGCACCATCGGCCCCTCTATGCCGTACTTCTTCCTCACGAATTCGCACTCCACCTTGGGATGGAAGTTCCTCAAATCCAGCCCTGCCGGCTTCACCACGATGTTCCTTATTCCCTGCTTCTCCAATATGGAGCTGGCGAAGTTGCTGGGCGCTATGACCTTGTCGAAATTCGAGTAGTACCAGCGCAGGTATTTCCAGGCCACCGACTCGAACAGTTTCTTCAAATCCTCCTTCTTGGTTATGTAGTGCATGCCTTCGGAAACCATGGTGTGGAACGAAGCTATCGCAGGCACGCCAATCCTCTTGGCCGACTGGAAAGCCGCTATCCCGGTTGTCGCTATTCCGTGCGAGTGCACTATGTCCGGCTTTATCTCCTTTATCATGTTCGTCGCAGATATGAAAGGGAAGAGCGCCACCCTGTAGTCCGGGTAGGGCTTGAATGCGGTGGAGCTGAAATAGTGCACGTGCTGGTCCTTGTTTTCGTCTTTCTGCTTCTTCGTGCCGGGAGCGAACACGTAGACTTCGTGCCCCATCTCCTCGAACATGCGTTTGTAGTTTGTGATGTAGGTGACCACGCCGTCTGTGTTTGGCAGGTAAGTATCCGTAAAGAATGCGATTTTCATTCAATTGCCTCGAACCTAGTCCTTGAGCGCATCCATGAAATCCACTTCCGAAACCGAAGACGGTATTGTGTTGGACACGAATATGTAGTCGCTGAGCTGGCCCAGCCGCCTTAGCGAGTCCTTGAGGAAGAATCCGTGCGTAGCAGCAAGCGCTATCTTGCCCGCGCCGTTCTTCCTCAGGTTCTCTATCGCCTTCACCATGGTCGAGCCCGTGGATATCATATCGTCTATTATCAGCATGTTCTTGCCCCCAACGTCGAAATTTATCTCCATTTTTTCTATATCTCTGTAAACTATGTTTCCCTTCCCGTAGTCCCCGCGCACTTTCTTCATGGCCTTGCCTCCGCTCATGTAATTGGCACCTGCGTCCGGGCTTATTACCTCGAAATCATTTCCCAATCTCTTCCTCGCGTTCTCTATGAGCAGGTTGCTCAGGGTGATGTTCCGTATCTTCATACCTCCGTACTCGAATTCGCCTGCTTTCTTGAGGAAATGGCAGTCAAAAGTCGTGATGCGCGAGTAGCCCGCGTGCTTGAGCATGTCCATCACCACTTCCGCGCTCTTTACCTCACCTTCCAGCCAGGTCTTGTCCTGCCTGGAGTACGGGATGTAAGGCGCGACCAGTTCAACACTCCTTGCGCCCTTAATGGCCTTCGCAAGGAACACCGCCTGCATCAAAGAAGTATTTTGATTTGGGTAAAGCCTGTGGTAAACAACCACGTCTTTCCCTTCCAGCCGCCTGGCGTCAGGAACCCTTACGTAGCTGTCTCCGTCGGGAAACTCCTTCATTTCCACGTTCGGCGTGAGGATGTCGGAAAAATTAGGGGAAACTGCCCTTTCAGTTACCATAAGAGCAATTCTCGCAAAAATATTAAAAGCGCAGCTTTCGCAGCGCAATCCGCCGATCTATGCGGTGGGAAGCTCGAACATGCTCTTGCTGTTCCTCTCCCCTTCGCCGCCGAGGTGGAGGATCTCTCCCTCTCCACTCCTCTTTATTTTGTCGCAGCGTTCCCCTACGCAGATATGCTCAGGCTCAGGCTTCTTCCCGCCAAGCTGGATCGGCTTAACTTCTTTGCATCCGCCTTTGCCGCACTCTTTCTTAACAGTCTTAGGATCCACAGTTCCACCCCTCCTTGGTTTATTTGTGTTTTT
>JBBITJ010000022.1:11155-12977 GCA_037440825.1 Microcaldota archaeon
GTTTTTAAACCTTTCAGAACAGCCCCGTGATCTTCCCGCCGTTCACGCTTATCCTCTCGGCTGCAGGGCTCTTGGGCAGTCCGGGCATGGTCATTATATCTCCTGCTATCGCGACTATGAACCCTGCTCCTGCAGCTATCCTGATCTCCCGCACGGTCACAACGAACCCATCGGGCGCGTTGAGCAGCTTGGGATCGTCCGAAAACGAGTACTGCGTCTTCGCGATGCACACCGGAAGCTTCCCGAGGCCCATCTCCTCCGCTTTCGCAAGCCCCTTCTTGGCCTCCTCCGAGAAAAGCACGGCCTTGCCCCTGTACACCTCTCGTACCACGACCTCTATCTTCTTCGCGAGTGGCATGTTGAAATCGTAGATGGGTCTCGTCTTCTCGCCCTTTCCGAGCGCTGTGAGCACCCTTTCCGCGAGCAGCACTCCTCCTGCCCCTCCCCGCGCCCAAACATCAGAGAGCGCGAACTGCACGCCGTGCCTCTTGCACAAGGCGTCCAGCCTGTGTATCTCATTCTCCGTATCTGTCGGAAACCGGTTTATCGCTATCACGGGCTCGACCCCGAACTTCCTCATGTTCTCCACGTGCCGCAGCAGGTTCGCAAATCCTCTTTCGAGCGCGTCCGCATCCTCCTTCTTCAGGTTGTCCTTGTTCGCGCCTCCGTGGAGCTTGAGCGCCCTAACGCTCGCAACAACCACTACCGCATCAGGCAGGAATCCTCCGTACCTCGAGACGATGTCGAAATATTTCTCAGCACCCAAATCCGAGCCGAACCCGGCTTCCGTGACGACGTAATCCGCGAGCTTGAGCGCCATCTTGGTGGCTACTATGGAATTGGTGCCGTGCGCTATGTTCGCGAATGGTCCCCCGTGCACGAACGCAGGAACCCCTTCGAGCGTCTGCACCAGGTTGGGGTTCAGCGCGTCCTTGAGCAGCGCCGCCATAGCCCCCTCTGCCTTCAGATCCCGCGCCCTTATCGGCTCGTCTTTCTCGTTGTACCCAACGATGACACTTCCCAGCTTTTCCTTGAGCTCCTCAATGTTGTTCGAAAGGCAGAATATCGCCATCACTTCGCTCGCCACGCTTATGTCGAATGCGTCGAACCGATCGTGGCCCGGAGGGAGGAGGGCTACATGCACCTTCCTGAGCGCGCGGTCGTTCATGTCCATGCATCTCTTCCAAGTCACGGTCTTGAACTTCAATTCGTTTCCATGGAAGATGTGGTTGTCTATCATTGCCGCGAGCAGGTTGTTCGCCGAGGTTATGGCATGGATGTCCCCTGTGAAATGTAGGTTGATGTCCTCCATGGGAAGCATCTGCGAATACCCCCCTCCCGTAGCCCCTCCTTTCACCCCAAACACAGGACCGAGGGAAGGCTCGCGCAGCGCGCACATCACCTTCTTGTTCATCTTCGCGAGCGCCTGCGCCAACCCGATCGAAGTGGTTGTTTTCCCCTCGCCCAAGCTGGTAGGGGTGATCGCAGTGACGAGCACGAGCTTCCCGTTCGGCCTTCCCTTTATCTTCTCATAATAAGAAATCGGCACCTTTGCCTTGTACTTGCCGTAGAACTCCAATTCCTCTTTCGGGATTCCGACCTTTGCGGCAATCGCCTCTATGTGCTTGGGTTCCGCTGCTTGAGCTATCTCGATGTCAGATTTGATTTCTCCCATGTCCACATTTGAATATGAAATATTATTAATTTTCCATTCCCATCCTTTTCCGGTGGTCTTATGGCTGAAATGATAATCTCGACAGCAGGGGATGTCAAGGGCTGGAAAGTGAAGGCGTTCAAAGGAGTTGTTTACGGCACCACGGTG
>JBBITJ010000023.1:0-5305 GCA_037440825.1 Microcaldota archaeon
TCCGGGCGGGCCCACTTCTATTTCTTGGTTTCCGGTTCCCAGTTTCGAGTTATTCAGCCAAATTCTATTTTTACCTCATCCCCATCCTTCTTCCCAAGCGCCTTCTTCAGGTTCCTGGCAGCCACTATCTCTATCACTTCTGAAGGGTGGTGCGTCCTGAGCGGCACGATGAGCGCGCATTTCTCGCCTTCCACCATGCAGGGATATGCGAACAGGTCCCCGAAAGTGCGCCCCTTTTTCACGAATCCTTTGACGAGCGCAGGCTCAGTGCTTTTCAGGAAATGCGCCTTCTTCGCGGCTTCGGCGGGCGAAAGCTTCACGTTCAGCGTGCCCTCGTAAGGTTCGAACATGAACAGAGACTTCAGCTGCTTCTTGTATTCAGCAAAAGAGAGGTAGTATTTCCCTTCCCCCAGCCCGGAGACGATCGTGCCGCTCACAGCTGTTCCGCTCCTTTCGAAAACCGCCTTCAGCTCTGCGTAAAGCTCGCCTGCCTCGTCCAGCCCTTTTTTGGAGAGCATTATTCCGTTCCTGCCCCTTTCCGCGATTCCGGCGTTCCTCAGCTCGAGAAGCCTCCTGGAAGCGTTCTGCTGGCTCATTCCCAGCATCCTTCCGATCTCGGAAGTGGTGATGCGCACAGGCTTGAGGTGTGCGCCCTTCTTCAAAAGCAGCAGGACCAACTCATCCATACAAGAAAACTGGTAAATACAGTTTTTAAAGAAGGGTGTGCATAATACCATTATGTGATGACATGAACAACCTCTGATCCATGACGAGGTCAACAGCGTCTGATAAAAACTATTTCGATGGGGTCATCGGAAAATTCCGCAGGAATTTTACGAGCTTGCAATCGATGCGTCGATTGCATGAACAACGTCTGATAAATCAATTCATTCTAAATTTCGGAGGTTGCTTGGATTGCGGCGAAATATTCGCCGCAGCAGGAATTATTTCCTCGGACCTTCCTGCAGCGGCATGAACCTTTCCACGACCGTCTTCGCGACCAAACTGTCCAGATACGCGAGCCAGCCCGTGCTGCCTGTTTCCTTCCCTCTCTCCTTCGCGCTGTAGTGGAGCGCATCCACGCTGTCGATGAGCCTGAGCATGCCGTCGGCAGAGAGGATGTCCACCTGCGTCGAATCCACGATCCCCACTGACGCGGAAATCTTGTGGTTCGCGTACCCTATTTGGGAGATTTCGGAGATTATCCGTTTCGCGACCCCTCCAGCAGCCTTGGCGTCAATGTCCTGGAGTATCACTATGAATTCGTCCCCTCCCCATCTCACCGCCATGTCGGTATAGTCGTTCAGCGACCTCCTGGATAGCGAGGTGCTCTTAGTGGATTCCACGAGCACTTTCGCCGCCGCCCTGAGCACGTCGTCGCCTGCAAGGTGGCCGTAGTTGTCGTTTATCGCCTTGAACCTGTCCAAATCCAGGAAAAGGATCGAGAACCTCCTTCCCTTCTGCACCCAGCGCTTCATGCTGGGCCACAGTTCCTCTTCGAAAGCAGCCGCGTTTAAAAGCCCGGTTTTCTTGTCGAACCAGTTGAACATCATGTTGCTGAATATCGCGCTGACCTGCGACATGTACTCCAGGAACACGGACACGTCGTGCTCCGCCCCGGCTCCGCAGTTCCCGCAGCACTTGAACCTCATCCGCTTCCCTTCCTCGCCTTCGGCTATGAGCATCCCCAGCTGCCTCTCCGCGTTGATTATGGGCATATAGAGGACGTCCCTGCCCAGCTGCTCCCTGAGCTCGTACCTGTGCATGTAGAGCAGCTCCGTGTCGAAAGTGTACAGCTCCTTCCCGCTTCCGAAAAAGCCGATTTCCGAATGCTCCGCAGGAAGGAACGAAGTCTTTCCGAGAGGGTAGAACAATTTGGGCTTCCCGGCCTCTATGGCGTGGAGCGCGAACCCTTCCATCCCTTCCACGTATGTCTTGGCGAATCTCATGAGCGCCTTCCGCTTGCCCAGCTCGACCTTGGTGGTCATGAAGTTGGCGTAGAATACGGCGTCGCTGAGCTTGCAGCTTTTCGGGAGGCTGAGGTTGAACTGGCTGTCCCTGGGAACTATCTCGAGCTCCATTTTCGCGAACCTGCCTATGGAGCACTCGATGTTCGGATTGATGCCGAATTTCCTGTACTGCCCACCCATAAACAAACATATATTATCCAATCTTTAAATATATTAGTGTTTTATGGAATATCATGTAAAACATGCGAGAATTTTATAAATGTCCGCGCAGCAATCCGCACATGCTGAAAAACAGCGGATTCGGCCATGGCGCATCCAGGGCGCTGGGGCGCATATTCAGGAACTTCCCCCTCCATCCCAACATAATCACCGTGAGCGCGGTATTCTTCGCATTCTTCGCCTATCTCTCCTACCCTAACAACGGCTGGCTTTCGTTCTCCCTGTTCGGGGTCGCGTTCCTCACTGACGCAATAGACGGAGCAGTTGCCAGAGCGAAAAACCTGGAAAGCAGGAAAGGGGCGTTCCTCGACGGCATAACCGACCGCATTGTCGAATTCCTGCTCATCCTCGCGCTCTTCAACACCCCGATTCCCAGGCTCGTGCTGGAAAAGGACCTCTGGCTCCTCATCATCCTCTTCTTCGGGACAGGGATGACCAGCTTCGTGAAGGCGTACGCGGAGCACACTGGCGCGATGCACCATGCACACGCCGCAGCGATGCCGGGCATACTGGAGCGGGCCGAGAGGAGCGCGCTCATCATGGCGGTGTTCGCCCTCGCGCTCCTGAACAACGATTTCTCCGCAGCAGTGCTCATGTTCGTCGCGCTGCTTTCGTTCCTGACGTTCCTGGAAAGGTTCGCGCGCGTACTCGCCTCGCCATACTAGATTAAAATCATTGGGCAGGTTTTCTCAACATGGCCAAGATGGACAAAACCGGCGCAGCCAGGGAAGGTTCCAAAGGCGTGCTCCTGAACATCGGCTCGGCAGGGCTAGCGAAAATTGCCGGCCTCCTCTTCTACATTTTCATCCTCAGGTTTATCACCCCTGCGGAAGGCGGCATCTATTTCATCTATCTCGCGGTAGCCAGCATGATAAGCCTCCTGGGCGCGTTCGGGATGACGGACGCGCTTGCCCGGTTCATCCCGTTCTACGAAGGAGGGGGCAGGAAAGAAAAGATCGTCCCGCTCCTGTCCACTGTCGCGGCCTTTTTCGTGCTGTTCTCCGCCCTGGTGCTCGGCGTCGTCCTGTTCTACGGCAGCCAAGCCGTGGAATACTACAACAAGGACGTAGCCGCAATCGTGCCCATCACGTTCGCAAGCGGCGTGCTTTTCTCTCTGAATTCCCTTCTCCTTTCCGCGCTCACCGGCTTCAGGCGTTTCGGGGAGAACGCGCTCTATTCGGCGCTCCAGCCCGTGCTGAAGATTGCGTTCGCCGCAGCTTTCTTCGCAGTTTTCGGCCCCTCGCTCAGCGCAGCCATACACGCCACGGTCGCCGCAGCAGCTTTAGTCTCGCTCGTCTCGGCATTCTCCGTCTTTGCCTGCATGAAAGGCCTGCCAGGCCGCGCAAGCATACTTCCGGTGCGCGAAATAAGGGAAATCGTCAACTACGGAATAAGCGCCGCGCTCAACCAGTTCTCCACTTACATACTGGGCTGGACGGACACGCTCGTGCTGGGCTATTACGCTGCAGCGGCAGTCATAGGGGCGTACAACTCAGTCGCCAATATCGCAAAGACGGTGATGCAGACCATCGCTTCCCAGATATTCATCGTGCTCACGTCCATGCTTTCGCACCTCCACGGCGCCAAGTCTGACGTGTTCGGCCCTCTTGCGAGCAACGGCGCAAGGTGGAGCGCGTATTCCACTCTTCCCTTCGCCGCGCTCAGCGTGGTTTTCGCGAAGCAGTTCATAGACATGCTTTTCCCGGCATATTCCGAATACCACTGGCTCATGTACATATTCATCCCGGGGTTGGCGGTTGGCATACTGTCCCAGCCCGCGAGGAGCGCGCTCTCCGCGGTCGGAAGGAGCGACCTCCTCTTCAAGTCCACGGTGATCGGCCTGGTGCCCAACGTAGCGCTCAACCTCGCGTTGATACCCGCATACGGTGTGCTGGGCGCGGCAGCAGCATCCATCCTCTCCTACGTTGCGAGCGAATCCGCCGCGCTCCACTACGCGCACAGGCACGCCAAATTCTCTTTCCACCCCCTCATCCTCAGGGCGCTCGTTCCCACGTTCGCGTGCGCTGCAGCAGCATACCTTTCCTACGCCTACCTCTTCGACTATTCGCGGTACGGCTGGCTCTTCGAGCTCGCAGGCGTTTCTCTCGCGTCATCGCTCGCGCTCCTGGTCTACCTGACGCTGATGAAGGCCGGAGGCGCGTTCAACAAGACCGACTACGGGCTGCTGGAGAAATTCGAGAAATCCGCCCTGCGCCTATTCGCCAAAAACTAGCTCTGCTCTTCAAAACTCAATTTTGTCTGCTTTATATTCTCCAGCGTCTTCCACTTCTGCCGGATATATTTGGCCGCCTTCCGGAGGTTCTCCTTGCTCTTGAGGAACGCGATCGTCTTCTCGTCCCCCGGGTAGCCGGAGCCGAAGTCCCCCACCTCGGTTTTTATCTCCTCGATTTTCGCGTCCCGCAGCACCTTCGCACAGATGCTCGCAGCAGCCACTATGGGGTGGTTCTCGTCAGCCTTGTGCTCCGCCTCGTATTTCTTCACGCCGAAACGCTCCATCCTCTTCGCGAAGACCCACGCGTACCTGTCTGGCAAATCTATTTTCACGTTAACTTCCGAGTCTATGCTCTTGATGAGCTTTGCCATGTACATGGCTTCTATGTCGTTCAGCGTCTCCTTGTTCATGAGCGTGTTGAGCATCTCAGCGCTGAGCTCCACGTAATTTATCTTTCCGAGATGCTTGAGCTGCTCGAAAATCCCCTCCCTCTGCTTCGCACTGAGCTGCTTGGAATCCTTCTTGCAGATCGCATTGACCTTTGCCTCGCTGGTGCTGGAGCACGAGAATATGGCTATGACGAGCGGACCTATCACGGAGCCCCTTCCTGCCTCGTCTATTCCGGCAATCAGGACCATGGAAATGATAATGATTGGAAATTATATAACAGTTGGCTTTCCTGCCAACTGCCTGAAAAAGAAGACTGATTGGAAAAAGATTATTCGTAAATAAGATTCCTCTTCTCCACAATTACGTAGTCGCCTACTGCGGTCACGGCCTCGTAGGGGATGAGCACCATGCCGTCCTCCTTCCTGAGCTTGCCCGCCCCTTGGCTGTCCGGGTTGGGCTCAATGACCAGGTTCTCCACCTTTCCGGTGACCTC
>JBBITJ010000023.1:5405-12254 GCA_037440825.1 Microcaldota archaeon
CGTTCCGAAACCGGAAACTGAAGGCGGGAAGCTCTTTTTTGGGCGCTTCTACATGAACTGGAAAATATTTAAATTATCCTGAAGTCCGAAACCATCCCGTCGAAAATCCGCTCGTAGTATTCCTTCCTGCCGAGCGTCCCTCCATCCTGCATTTCCGGGCTGAACACCAGGAACAATATGAAATACCTCTCTCCTTTCCTGAAGAACACGTACTTGCTGAACGACCATTTCTCAGTCCCGTTCGCGTGCTGGACCATCTCGAGCGTCTGCTCCACGGCAGGCTCCCCAGCCACGAGCATCGAGCGCTCGCCCTCGCTTATCACGGTGTATCCCATGCTGCGCGAGCCCACCCTGAGCTTCATGGTCTCGGACAGGTTCTCCATGCTGATGTTCTCCTTGCTGTAAGTGACCATCGCGACCACCTGCGCACCCCCTTCCGGCGCGAAGAACGCCACCCTCATCCCGTCCTCGTAGGTGCTCCAGCCGTAAGGGTAGGTTGTCGAGAATCCCTTGAATATGTTCTGGTAATTCTGCCTCACTGTGCAGCCTGCAAGCAGCACAAGCGCAAGCGACGCGAACAGGGCAAGTTTCCTCATGATCCGGACTCCTCAAAATATATTTATAAGAATGCGGGCATATCCTATCAGGAGGACAAGGGTGCGTTTCATGAAAGTAGCGATTTCTGGTTTTGGAAGGATAGGCAAGATGTTCCTGAAGGCGGCGATAGCGCAGGGCGCGCTGGGTCGCGATTTCGACGTGGTGGCGATAAACACGCGCAGCGCGCCGGACATGCACGCGCACCTGTTCAGGTACGATTCCGCGTTCGGCAGGTTCGACGGCACAGTCGAAGCGAAGGAAGGCTTTTTCATAGTGAACGGCCACAGGATACGGTGGATACAGGAGACCGACCCGCTCAAGCTCCCGTGGAAGGAGCTCGAGGTGGACCTGGTGCTGGAGAGCAGCGGAGAGTTCAGGAAAAGGGAGGACGTGGAGAAGCACATCGCCGCAGGCGCGAAGAAGGTGCTCATCTCCGCCCCTGGCAAGGGCTGCGACTCCACGATCGTTCCTGGAGTGAACGACCACATGCTCAACAAGGAGCACACCGTCTTTTCGCTCGCGAGCTGCACCACCAACTGCCTCGCGCCAGTGCTGAAGGTGCTTGACGAGAATTTCGGGATAGAGAAAGGGTTCATGAGCACCGTGCACGCATACACGAACGACCAGCGCATACTGGATGGAAGCCACGACGACTGGAGGAGGGCGAGGGCAGCAGCAGTAAGCATAATCCCCACCACGACCGGGGCCGCTAAGGCGATTGGCGAGGTGCTCCCGCAGCTCCAGGGGAAGCTGGACGGAGTGGCGTTCCGCGTTCCTGTCCCAGACGGCTCGCTCAACGACATAATAGTCATGGTGAGGAAGGAGACGAACGCGAAGGAGGTCAACGCTGCGCTCAAACGCGCAGCTGAAAACGAGCTGCGCGGCGTTATGTCCTACACCGAAGAGCCGCTGGTCTCTCGGGACATAATCGGAACGAAGGAAAGCGCGATTGTCGACGGCGGGCTAACGAAGGTGCTCGGCAACCTGGTGAAGGTCTCCGCATGGTACGACAACGAATTCGGCTATTCCAACCGATTGGTTGATTTCGTGAAGAAATTCGCAAAATAGGTGGAAAAACGCAAAAACAAAAAACCAAAAAGCAGAACCCGAAACCCAAAACCGCACTTGCGGCGCACTATCCAAAACACATCGCCATCATCCCCGACGGAAACCGCAGATGGGCGGCGAAGCGCGGCATAACGCTCGTGGAGGGCTACGACAAGGGAATAAGGAAGATAGGCGACGTGCTCAAGTGGTGCAAGCAGTACGGAGTGCACACGCTCAGCATGTGGGGCTTCTCCACGGACAATGCGAGGCGAAACCCGGAGGAGGTAAAAAAGCTCTTCCTGCTATTCAGGAAATATCTTGATGAGATAATCGAGGAGAGCAGGAAGAAAGGCGAGGAGGAGAGGAAGAAATACGACGTGCGCGTGCGCTTCCTCGGAAGGCGTTCGCTATTCCCTGCGGAGATAGGGGACGCGATGAACAGGATAGAGGATATCACCAAGAACAACAAGGCGTACAGGCTCAACCTCCTGCTCGGCTACGGCGGAAGGGAGGAGATAGTTGATGCGGTGAATTCGATATTGAAAGAGGGGCTGCGCGAGGTTGACGAAGATACGATAAGCGCGCACCTATACACTGCAGGCATGGATGATCCCGATTTGATAATTAGGACGAGCGGCGAGCAGCGCCTTTCAGGCCTTCTGCCGTGGCAAAGCATCTACAGCGAATTCTACTTCTCCAAAAAGCTCTGGCCCGATTTCTCGAAGAAGGATTTCGAGGACGCGCTGAAAACCTATGCGAAAAGGAAAAGGAGGTTCGGGAAATGATCGTGCGCGCGGGCAAGAAGAAGTTCGATTGCGAAGTCGCAAAAACGTTTTTCGGGCACCTCAAGGGGCTCATGTTCTCCGGGAAAAAGAACATCCTGTTCATCCTCGGTTCCGGGCGCATCTTCGGCATTCACTCGTTCTTCGTCTTCTTTCCCTTCGACGCAATCTACCTGGACGGGAAAAAGCGCGTCGTGGAAGTGATAAGGGACATTCAGCCGTTCACCCCGTATGTGCGGAACTCGAAGCCGGCGAAATATCTTCTTGAGCTTACCGTGCCAAACAGCATCAAAGTCGGCGACCGATTGGAATGGTAACCATGAATGCCGAACGCGGAACCCGAAACCCAAAACCGGAAGCTTCCTTGGGCTGGAGAATCCTGCGGGAAGGCGCATACAGGATCGAGCTGCCTCCCCTGAGCGCAGCGGAAGAGCAGCTCGTGCTCGCCGCAGAAGAGAAATTCCGCCTCGTTGCAGGCGAGCGCAAAATAGATCCGGCGGACGTGGAGCGCGAGCTCTCAGAAGCCATATCCAGGAAGGCATCGGAGGAACTGCTCGCGCTCGACCGCGACCAGAAGCATTATCTCGCGAAATACGCGAGGATGCACATCTACGGCTTCGCGTTCCTCGACGAGCTGCTTGCCGACGACCAGATAGAGGAGATAAGCGTCATCGGGCTCGGAACTCCTGCCTACGCCTTCGTCAGGAAAGAAGGATGGAAATCCGTGAACGCGCAGTTCGAGAGCGAGAAGGCGCTCATGGACGTGATAAACAGGATGGCGAACAGCGCAGGAAGGCGCATCACCCTCCAGCACCCGAGGCTGGACGCGATGCTTCCGGACGGCTCGCGGCTGCACGCTTCACTGAGCCCTGTCTCGAGAGGCGAATTGACGATAAGGAAATTCAGGCAGAACCCATTCTCTCCGAAAGAAATCGCGGCGCTGGGCACAGCGGACTGGAAGCAGATGGCTTTCCTTTCCATGCTCATGCAGACCGACAGCTCCGTGCTCGTTGCCGGCAATACCGCGAGCGGAAAAACGACCACGCTGAACGCGCTCTTCTCCTTCGTCCCGAGAACCGAGCGCATACTCATCACCGAAGAGACTCCGGAAATAAGCGTCCCGCATGCGCACCAGGTGCGCCTCGTTGCGAACCGCGAGATGGGCATAACGCTCAAGGACCTGGTGTACGACAGCTTGCGCATGCGGCCTGACCGCATGATAGTCGGCGAGGTGCGCAGCAGGGAGGAAGCCGAAGCGCTTTTCGACGTGCTGTTGGGAGGGCAGGCGCGCGGCTCCTATGCGACTTTCCATGCGCAGAGCGCCGAAGAGGCATTGCTGCGCTTCGGAAAATTCGGCATACTGGACACAGACATGCGCAGCATAGACGCCATAGTCGTGCAGAGGAGGATGCTCACCTATTCGGGCAAATCCATGTCCGAAGCCAGGCGGATCACGGAGATCTGCGGAGTGGGCAAAGGGGCGGAGCCGATCTTCTCTTTCTCAGGAGGGAAATGGAAATATTGCCGCACTCCTCTTGAGGAGAGGATTTCCGATTCCCTGGGGCTGAGCGCGAAGGAGTTCGCTTCCGAGCTCGCGGCAAGGGAGCGTTGGCTGAAGTCTGCGCCTTCGGATTTCGGTCTGTTTTTCGAGGCCGCGCAGGAAAAGCTGCATGCACTCTAGGAAAGAAAGGCTTTAATTCGAAATATCTGATATTCAACTGATGGGAATTTATGAGAAAATCCGCGAGCTAGAGGATGAAATAAAGAAAACGCAGAAGAACAAGGCGACCGAATACCATATCGGCCTCCTGAAGGCGAAGATAGCGAAGCTGAGGCGCGAGCTCATAAGTTCGTCCAAGGGCGGGGGCGGAGGGCACGCGTTCGACGTCAGGAAGAGCGGCGACGCTACGGTGGCGATAATCGGCTTCCCCAGCGTGGGCAAATCCACCCTCCTCGGGAAAATCACGAATGCGGAGAGCAAGGCAGCAGCGTATGCGTTCACCACGCTCACCTGCATCCCCGGAATGCTCTACTACAAGGGCGCGAAGATACAGGTGCTCGACCTGCCCGGGATAATAGAGGGCGCGAAGGACGGAAGAGGGAGGGGGAGGGAAGTGATAGCTGTCGCCCGCGGCTCAGACCTCGTGATGATAATGTTGGACGCGCAGCACCCCGAGCACTATGACATACTCGTGCGCGAGCTCGGGGGGATGGGCATAAGGCTGAACCAGGCGCCTCCGGACGTGGTGGTTAAGAAGACCATAAGCGGCGGGCTGGCGATAAACCACACGGTGAAGCTCACCAAAATCGACATGCGCACCGTCTCGGCGATAATAAACGAGTACGGGATACACAATGGCGACGTCGTGATAAGGGACGACATAGACGCGGACCAGCTCATAGACGTGCTGGAAGGCAACCGCATCTACCTTCCAGCGGTCGTTGTGATGAACAAGATAGACCTCGTGAACGAGAATGAGCTGAAGAAGAAATTCCACTACCCGTACATCCCGATTTCCGCCGAGAATGGCAAGAACCTCGATGCGGTGATCGAGGAGCTCTACCGCTCCCTGCGTTTCATACGCGTGTTCACCAAGCGCCGCGGCGAGCACGCAGACCTCGAGGAGCCGCTCATAGTGAGGAGCGGGATAACCGTGGAAGGCGTGTGCAACCAGCTCCACCGCGACCTGGCGAAGAATTTCAGGTACGCGCTAGTGTGGGGCAAGAGCGTGAGGCACCCAGCGCAGCGCGTAGGCCTGGCACACAGGCTCGTTGACGGGGACATCGTTTCCATCGTAACCAAATAATAATTTTCCCTTCCCAAACGCCTCATGCACAAGAAGGAGGAGATTGACGACGTGGTCGCGTGGTGCGAGCAGAAGAAGAAGGAGCGCGCCACCATACGCATAATCGAGCGCAACCCGTTCTCGTTCAAATACGATTGGACGCGCAGCATAATCTACATAGAGATAGACAAGCCCCTCGCGCTCGCGGCCAAGACCAGCCTCGTCTACGATTCCACAGCGAAGCTCCTCTATCAGTTCATAAACGGCGCGTGGGTGCCTCTCAATGCCCATCGCAAGGCGGACAAATAGCTTTAAAACTCCATCAACCCTAACATGATTGTGTTTGCATGGCAAGGAAAAGCGCGATGAAGGAACGCGAAGCTCCAGTGGAAAAGGAATCCAGCGAATCCATAGAATCCACGCTGGAAAAAATCAGGCAGGAAATAACCGTTGCTTCGAAAGCGCAGAAGCCTGAAGCCTACCTTTTGAGGATAGAGAAGGCGCAGAATGAGGAGGTGCCCAAGGACTTCCCCCGGATACACCTGGCGGTGGAAAAGGAAATCCGCGCCGCGATGAAAAAGCTCGAAAAGGAAGCCAGAGGGTGAGTATGTGCTGTTCGAAGGCTTCGATCTCCCGACCAAGAAAAGGCTCGTAGTCATCTGGAAAGCCATGGACGAGGAGGACCGCGACCATTTCATAAACGAGGTGGCGCTCCTGCTCAGCGTCATAGGGAGCGACGAGCACGGAAAGAAGGTGGTGGAGCAGCTCGTGCACAACATGCTCGAAGACGGCTCCAAGAACCTCGCGGACTTCGGGCTATACCTCGAATTCCTTGACGAGCGCATGATCGGCGCGAAAGCCGACCGGTTCAAGAAGGCTTCCGCAGTGCTGGATTCGTACAGGTTCAAGCACGGGCTTTCAAGCGAGCCCACCAAGGACTTCTCGTTCAACGGCAAATAGCCCCGGTTCCCGGCTTCTCAGACGCTGAAATACACCATCGCGATGTCATCGACGATGCTCCTGTTTTCCGCCTCCTTCATGGAGCTCTTCACGACCATGTTCATGCGTTCCACAGCGTTGAGCTGGTTCCTCGCCCTTCCAAGGACCTCGCCGAATTTCGACTCCCCGCTTTCCACGTGCCCTTCCTTTATGCTTATCGCGCTCTTCCACACTCCGCTGTTGGCGACGAGTATGCCGGAGCAACCGGAGACGTCCAGCGACCCTATGTGCGGCGGCTTGAGGTGAAAATCCGTGTGCACGACTTTGAAGTTCTTCTTCCCCTTCATCCTTTGCGTGAATCCGCCTAGGTAAAGGTAGGGGTACTTTAGCTCAGAGTAGAGCTCCTCCTTGTCCCTGAATCCGGCGAGCTCCTCGCCCACGAGCTTGCGCACCTCGCCTGCGGCGCCGACCCCGTATATGCGATTGTTCCCTATATTCACATAGTAAAGCTTCTTGCCGAGCGCTATCCCGAAGGTGGCGTTCGCGCCGCAGAACCCCTTGACACTCTCGCTTATCCTCGCGTCCGCGTTCCTGGCGAACGCCTCCAGCCCTGCGAGTATGCCGTCCTCCTTCGAGATGCTCTTCGCGTGCTCCCTGAACATCCTGGCAGCCAGCGAAGAAGGAAGGGACTCGAATCC
>JBBITJ010000024.1:0-12237 GCA_037440825.1 Microcaldota archaeon
TGGCTTTCAGCGCCTTGTAGAAGGAGCTGTTCTTGAAGGCGTCGTGCGCGAGTATCTCCTCTTTGGCTATCTTGTAGTCGTCGAGGCTGAGCTCCTGCCCTTCCTCTATCTTCTTCCATATCGCCTTCATGGGCTCGGAATTCCAGACCGCGGGGTCGAGGCCCACGAATTTGCTCGCCTTGTCCACGGCCTGGTTCTTGTCCTCCAGGTACGGCTTGTTGAGCCCGTACGCTATGCCGTCGGTTATCGCGATGGTCATGAATTCGCGCTCGTATTCGCTCTTCTTCGGGCCTGCGGTCTTGTCGTATTCCTTCGAGACCTCGGACCTCTCCTTGAGCCCTGCTATGGATTCAGCGACGCGCTTGCCGAGCTCCTCCTTGTCCTCCACGAACCTCGCGAGGTCCGCGACCGTGGGTATGACGTCTATGAGCGACCACAGTATTTCGTCTTCCTTGTAGCCCTTGGCTTTCAGCGCCTTGTAGAACTCGCTTTCCTTTATCTGCGCCTTGACCTCCAGCATCTTCTTCGGGTCGTGGAGCATGAGCAGGTCCTCGAACCTTATGTTGAATACCCCTCCTGCGCGGTCCAGGGAATCTACGAGCTTGCTCCTCCACTCCTTTTCTCCGTACTGCTCCTGCGCCTCCTTGAGCTGATTGGGCATGAAGAAGTACGCGAAGATTGCGTCGCCTTTGTCAAGGCTGATGCCCGCGTTCTTCTTGAGGGCCTCCATGTAAGCGTCCAGCACCTTCTCCTGCCATTTCCCGAGCGCCTTCACCTTCTCCTCGGTGGGCGTCTTGGGCGTGAGTATGATCTTGAGCAGCTCTATTTCGAGGTCGTGGTTGGCCTTGGGGTCTGCCAGCGCCAGGTAGCTCAGCTGCGGCTGGAGCGGCGCGGTGGCGAAACCCACTATGTCCAGGTGCTTCTTTATGCTGCTCGGATAGCTGTAGCGCGCGAAATACACCGCGTTGTCGGAAAGGTAGCGCATGAGCACGTCGTCTATGAATCCCTGGAAGTTATCCTTGGTTATCTTCCCGGGGTACTGCATTATGCGCTCTCCTATGTAGTATATCAGGTATCTCTTGAAGTCCTCGCTCTCGTTCGCCTTGAAGAAGTACATGTGCTTGTCGTCGAACTTGCTCTCTATCTTGTCGATGAAGTCCTTGTCCTTGGTCTCCCTGGCGAGCTCCACTATCTTCCTTGGCGCCTCGTCCAGGTACTTCTTCACCACTTCAGTGAGCTCCTTTATGTTGCCTTCGTATTTCCCGCCCGCCGCGACCTCCCTTCCCTTTACGAACGCGGAGACGAAGAAGCCCTCTATCTCGCTCTTCTTCCCGAATAGGCTCTCCTTTATGGATTTCGCGACGTCGTCCGTGCTTCCCGTGGTCTTGGCCGGATTGAGGTATTCCAAAACACCCTTGACGTAGTCAGCGTAGAGCTTCTTGAGCTCCTCGGGCTCGCCCTTGGCGTCAGCTATCGCATTCAGGAGCCCAAGCTCCACGGAACCGAGCAGCAGCACGAACGGCCTGTTTATCTTCTGCGTCTGCCCCGCTACGTAGACCTCGATTTCGGATTTGGTGAGGTTGTTGAACATGACCTTTTTTATTATGTCGTCCGCTTTCTTGCCAGTTATCCCCGCGGATTCGAGGTTGTCCTTCATCGCTATCGCAGCCCTCATCGCGCCGCTTATGCTCACGCGCAGCGTCTGCGCCTCTTCCTCGCTGAATTTCTTCTTCTCTATGTTGCTGAAAATCTTCTCGACGTCGCCGAGCTTCGTCCTCAGGATGCTCCTCCACAGGAAGCCTATCCCGTACTCTGCCATCCTCTCCTTGAGCTCCTCGCTGTTCCGCACCCCTGTCTTGGATATGAACTCTTCTACAAGCTGCTTGGGCACCCCTAGTTCAACCAGCGGCTTTGCCATCTCTGCAGAGGATTCCTTTTTCACAGGCACTACTTTTTCTATCTCCTTCTCGATTTCCTGATCCTTCTGCATAGGTACCGCTTCACCCATCTTTCCACCTTTTGACTACTTACTATAACTTTTGCCTTTTATAAAGCTTGCGAAGAAATACGCCAGCACGAGCACGCCTGCCGCCGCCAGCACTATCGCGAGCTCGGTGCTGCCCTGTTCCTCCTTTTTCACCGCTATCTCTTCTTCGATTTCCTTGGGCAGGGTGAAATTGACCGCGAGCCGCGCGAACTCGTTCTTCTGGCTCACGGCCCTGACTTCGTATATGCCCTCAACGTTGTTGTGCGGCACGAAAAACGGGTAGGGGAGCATCACGTCGTTGCGCTGCAGCCCCTCTATCTGCACTCCGTCCCTGAAAACGAAAAGCGTGAGGTTAGTGAGCTCGTATCTCGGTCCGTCCACTATGAAAACCAGCTGGCCTTCATTCTCAGCAGAAGAAATGTTGAGGGAGAAACTGGAAGAGACGAGAAGCGCGAGCAATGCTATAATCGCCAGTTTCCCCATGCCTGCTTATCTCTCGCTTGTTTTAAAAACTTATATCCCGTGCTCCTCGCACAGCTTCGCTCAGAAGAACCTAAATTTCATATTCTTCAGACAGCTTCGGCACCACGACCTCGTAGTCCTTCTCCAGGTCCTCCTTGAGCTCCTCTCCCTTCTCCCCGTGGACGAGGAACACCCTCTTGAGCCCTTTGGTGCCCCTGATGAACTGCAAAAGCTCGTTGCGGTCCGCGTGCCCGGAGATGCGTATGTTCTCTATCTTCATCTGCAGCTCGACCTCCTTTTCCCCGAGCTTCACCTTCTTCTCACCGTTGAGTAGCCTCCGCCCCAGCGTGCCTTCGGCCTGGTAGCCGATTATGATGAGCTTGTTCTTCGGGTCGTCGTGCATCCTCTCCAGGTATATGAGCGCAGGGCCTCCGAGCAGCATGCCGCTCGTGGTTATTATTATCGCAGGCTCCTGGAAAACGTCCTTCCTGTCCTTGCTCTTGGGGATGTGGAAGAACCTGCTCTTGAACGGGTCGTCGTCGCTCGTGAGTATCCTCATCTTGATTGACTCGCTGGCGTAAATCACGTTCTGCCTGTATATGCGCATGGCCTTGCCTATCATGCCGTCTATGTATATCGGCGCCTTCACGAGCGCTCCGGAGCGCATGTAGTCCTCCAGGGCAAGGAGCATCTCCTGCGCCCTTCCGACCGCGAAGCTCGGGACCAATACGAAACCGCCTGCCTTGAGCGTCTCGTTTATGCTGTCCATGAACTTCTTCATGGAATCCTTGGCGCTGGGAAGGATATCCTCCTTCCCTCCGTAAGTGCTCTCCACTATCAGCGTGTCCGCGTGGATTCCACGTTCGGCGCCTTCCATTATGCGCGTGTTGCGCATGCTTATGTCCCCGGTGTATAGGACCTTCTTCCCATCGTCTTCCGCAAGCGCCATCGCGCTTCCGAGGATGTGGCCTGCGTTGTGCAGCGTCACGTCGAAGCCCGCATTGAAAACCTTGCCGAACTCCTGTATGGAGGCGTGCTGCATCACTTCGTTCACGTCGCTTTCGCTGAAGTAGAGCTTCTGTTCCCTGAGTTTCTGTATCTTGAGGTAATCCGCGAGCAGGACGCCCATGAGGTCCCTCGTGGGCTTTGTCACGAAAAACCTAGGAGGAGTGAACTCTTTAGCGTATATGTGCGGCACGAACCCGGAATGGTCGAGGTGGGCGTGGCTTATGAATACGTTCCTGATATCCGCCAGCTTCTCCTCAGGAATGAGCGGAAGCTCCACTTTCTCCCCGAGCTTTATTCCCGCGTCGAACAGGAGGTTCTTCTCCCCCTTTTCAAGCAGGACCGCGGACCTTCCGACCTCGCTGGCCCCTCCGTAGAATGTTAGTTTCATCTTTTCCATTTTTCACTTTGACCTCTGTACGATTAACACCCTGACATTTCAGTTTTTTTGCTTTGAGAACGGAAAATCCGGAGCGCGCCAGCGATCCGCACTTCCCGACCTGTTCAGATGCCTCCCGCTGCCCGTCTTTCGATGGGCAACGGGAGTAGTACAATCTTTTTCATCATTAACTACTCAGGAAGAGAATATAAACCTTTGGTTGTAGCCAAAGGTCGTTTGTGTAAAAACTCCATCATTTCTTTCTTGTTTTCTTCTTTGGGGCGCATCCGCCGCACATGAGCTTCACCTCTAATCGTTTCGGGTTTGCCGTTTCGTGTTCTGCTGCTTAACTTTATAATTCCTGCAATATAATAGTTTCGGTATGAAGAGAGTTTACGAATGCGATTTGCAGAAGAAGAAGGACCTGATGAAGATATTGGAGGCTGACCCCTACGCGGACGACAGCTTCGCGCGCATGGGCTATAAGACCAAGGAAGGCTCGATTATCGGCGAGGACAACGCCAAGCTTTACGTCTGCCTTTCCGCTGACGAGCCATCGCTGAAAAAGGCCGAGGAGAAGCTCAAGGGCGTCGTGCAGCGCGCGAAAGAGGAAGTGGAGAAAAGGGTGGTCGCGCTCATAGAGAAGGAGGAGGAAAGCGCCACCCTGGGATTCGGGGATATTTTTGGCTGACGAAACCGGAAACCAGAAACCGGCGACAGGAGACCGGAAGCAGATAGCCAGCCGCGGCGTCCCTGCGGACGAGGCGCTCTACCTTCCGGCGTTCAACAGTCCTGAAATACGGAGCTTCCAGGACCGCGAAGAGAATCCTGCGCGGAACCTGTGGAACCTGGACGAGATAACCAATTTCGTCTTTTCAAAGAAGTACCAGCCCAAATATTACGAGATCGCGCTGGGCTTCCTCAAGCTTCTCTCGGAACGGATAACTGTGGGCGGGGAGGAGGTTTCGGCATACGTGAAAAGCAACGCCATCTCCAAAGCCACATTCTACAACCGCGTGCTCCCCCGCCTGCGCAAGGTAGGGATGATAAAGGTGGAGCGCGAGACCGTGGTTGCGCAGGAGAGCAGGAGGAAGTTCAGGCCCATGGTCATCAGCATGAGCAAGACATTCGGAAACTATTTAATGAAGATAGGAGATTCATGGCTTGCGCTCGTGGACGACGCGCGCAGCAGGAAACAGCAGCAGACCAAGCTTTGACATTGAGGTGAAATTATGAGAAAATACCTGGTATTGGGCTTCTTGGCGCTCGGGCTCCTTATGCTGGGCTGCACAGGACAGTCACAGTCTGGAACTGGCACAGGGGGGATAGAGGTTCCTTCGGGCGGCTCAGGAGGCGCAGGCGGCGAAACAGGAGGCACCTTGGACAACGAGTCCAACGGGCTCGAAGGGCTGAACCTTGAAGGCATGACGTTCGACCAGATAATGGCCCTCGGAATCCCTCTGGAATGCGACGTTGCGCAAAGCTCCGGAGGCATGGACACATCCATGACGGTGAAGTTTAAGGGAGGCAACGTGTACGCCACGGGGAACTCCACGTTCGGAGGCGAAACCGTGGAGAATACGTACCTCATAGTGGCAGGAGAAGTTTACTGGTCTGTTCCAGAAGAGAACCAGATCGGGCCTTTCATGGGCTGCCAATGGCTCAAGATCATGCAGAACTCGACTGGCGTCGGCGAGCTTGAGTCGATTGATCCGGCTGCGCCCCTGAAAACACTGGGTTCGAATTACAACTGCAGGCCAGGCCTTTTCAGCGACAGTGTGTTCATTCCGCCCAGGGACGGCGTGTGCGACATGATGGAGAAGATGAGGGAATTCATCGCTGGCATAAACGGTACTGAAATGCCGAGCTACCAGTAGCTTCCTTCACTTCTTTTTCTTTTTCCCTTCTTTCTCCTTCTTTTCTTTCTTTCCTTCCTTCGACGGCCGGGGCATGGCTGATTCTGATTTCATCTTTTCCAGTTCCCCTGCCTTCTCGCGCACCGTGGCCGCGACGACCTGCTGTTTCCTCTTCACTTCCACAGCGAGCTTCTCGAAATCCTTGCCAGAAGTCTTCTTCTCGAGGGATTTTACAAGCTCCCTGCTTTCCTTCAGGAGGCTGTTCAGGCTTTCCCTGGCTTCGGCGATGCGCTCCTCCACGCTCTTCTCCTGCGCGTTCACGGCCTCCAGCTCCTGCTCGTAATTGGACGAGAGTAATTCGAGCTCCTTGAGGTAGCCGCGCATGTACTTCACTTCAGCGAACTCTCTGAGCTTCCCGAGCTCGACCTCGCTCTCCTTCACGTAATCCTCTATCTCCTCGACCTTCTTCTGGTAATCGTTGAGGTAATCCTCTATGAGTCCCTCCGCTTTCCTGATGTCCTGGAGCTTCGCGAACGACTGCGCAGCCTCCTCGCTCCTCGCGTCGAGGACCATCTTCACGTTCTCAAGCCTCCTCGCTATGTCTGCGCGCGTCTGCGAAAGCTGGGAAAGCGCGGCGTAGGAAGTCGCGATAGCCTCGTTTATCTCTCCCGCCTGCCTGTTCAGCTCGTCTATCCCCTTCCTGAGCTCCTGCTCCTTGCCCTCTATCTGGGAAAGCGAGTGCGAGATGTCCATCGCTTCAGCCTTCTTCGACTTGGCCTCGTCCTCTATTCCCTTTATCTCTGCCTTGAGCCGCTCGTCCTCGGCCTCGAGGGATTTCTTGAGCTTCTCCATCTCCGCCTTGTTGGAGTACATGGTGCGCCTGCTCTCGTCCCTTATGCGCTTGAGCGCAGTCTCTATCCTGTCGATTTCCCCTATTTTCTCTGGCATGTTCATGAGCCGTTCTTTGAGCTCCATAATCTTGCCTTCCTTTTCGAGCAGCCGTTCGGCTATGTTTTCATAAGCCGCCTTGAACCTGCTTTCGAGCGGAACATAAGCTTCTGCGAGGAGCTTCTCCCGCTCTGCCTTGAGCTTCTCTATCTCCTCCTTCTTGACCTTTATCTGGTCCATGTATTCAGCTATCGAGCGCTTGAGCGAAGCAATCTCTTCCTCGGCCTTGATCCTCTCCCTTTCCGCCTTCTTGGTTTCGGGTTTAGCGTTTCCGGTTTCCTTTGCCTCCGCCTTGTGCAGGTGCGGGAGGCGCAGCTCCTTCCTCGAACCGAACGCCTCCTCGATTATCTTCTCCTCGTGCTCCAGGTCCTCCTCGCTCCTCTCCTCCGAGAACTTGCTGATTACGCTCGAAGCCACCTCCTCGTCAGCTTTCTTCCGGGGCTTCTCACCTATCCGCTCCATTATGCGCTCCACGCGCTCCTCTGCCTTCAGGTCCTCGTGCCTCGGCTCGATCTCCATCTGCTTGAACGGCGGCATATCCTCCGGTTTTTCCGGCGCAGCAGCCGGCTTTTCCTCCTCTTTCTTAGGAGGATATGAGGGTTGCGCGTAGAATTCCTGCGTTTCCCTCTTCGCGGTCATCTCCCCTTCCTTCTCCTCGCTCGGGATTTCCTCGCCTGCCCAGACCGCGAATTCGTTGAGAAGCCTGTATTCCACCTTCACGTATCCCTCGTCTTCAAGAATAGAAATCCATTTCTTGAGCATGTCCGTGCGCATGCCCATCTCGCGCGCCAGCGCGTTCATCTCTATGCGCTTCTTCGCTGAAAGGTACTTTATGAGCCTGTCTATGTCCGTGCTTATCAGGGCGTCGTCGGCCACGGTTTTCTTGTCCATACCTTTCACCTGTTTACAGTTTTGAGTTCCGAATTCCAGGTTCCGTTCAGCACTTGGAACCCAAAACGCGAAACGTTATGCTGCCGCTTTCTCGTCCATGACGAGCTTGTACGCGCCCGGAAGCTTCTTGAGCGCGCGCTTTATCGCGGCCTGTATGAGCGGCGTCTTGTCCTTGTAGGTGTTTATGGTGAAGACCTCCTGGTTCTTCCTCACCCTCGCCGCCTTGTCAGTGGCGCGGCCGAACGACTGCCTCATTCCCTTCTGGAGACGGTCGGCTCCTGCGCCTGCAATCATCTTGTTCTCCCTTATCACTTGGTGCGGGAAAACCCTGACTACGAAATAGAAGTTGCCCAGCATGACCTTCTCCAGGTACTTGTTCACCGCCTGCCTCGAGCTCTCGAGCGCGTTGTCCCTTATCTGGATGTCCTGCTGGCTTATAAGCCTGAACGTGACGTTGTAGTCCGGCTTTATCGTGCCCATCCTGAACTGCGTTATGTCCTGGTGGGGCATGGCCTTTATGTATGATTTCCTCGGCTTCGAGCGCGAGTGCCTCGTCCATGAAGGCTTGAGCGTGTCTCTCATCGTTCTTCCAGGTCTAAGTCCCATAATCGTTCCCTCATTTATATCGGTTCTGTTCTTTTAAAACATTTCCAAACATTTATAAGCACAAATTTATGGAAAAAACCATAAATAAAAACTAATCCAGGAATTCCTGCGGCGTGGGCGGTTCGGGCTTGTCTCCCTTCCTTTCCCTCACCTGCTTCACGACCTTGGATACGAGGTCTTTGGGCATCGCTTCGTAACCTGCGTATTCCTGGTAGGGTATTGCCTTGCCCTGCGTTGCAGAGCGGAGGTCGCTTCCGAACCCGAACATCTCGGCAACAGGCAGCTTCGTTATCACGTTCGTGTATTCGCCGTCCTGCTGCATGTCTATGAGCTGTCCCCTCTTGCCCTGCGTGAGCGTCACTACGTTGCCCGCGTATTCCTGCGGAACGTTGATAGTGACCTTCTGCTTCGGTTCGAGCAGCGTTATCCCTGCTGTTAGCATAGCCGCGTAGATCGGTCTCTTGATTGCGGGAAGTATCTGCGCAGGACCTCTGTGCACGTTGTCCTCGTGCAGCATCGCGTCGGTTATGGTGACCTTCACTCCGGTCACTTTTTCTTTTGCGAGCGGCCCCTTGTCGCACGCCTCCTCGAAGCCCTGTATTATGAGCTCCTGGACCTCGTTGAGGTACTGGACACCTTTGGTAGCATCAACAAGGATGTTCCTGTTGTAGATGTCCCACACCCCCTTGGCCTCGTCGCGCTCCATTCCTGCCTTGATGAGCGCCTCTATAACCTCCCTTCCCTTCGGCTTCCCGTCAGGAATAGTTCCGTCTTCCATTGCCTGTATCAGCTCAGCAGGAAGCGGCGATACTTTCACCTTTATCTTGTTGTGTTTGTTCGGCGACTTCCCTTCGATTTCCTGGGACTCGAGCGTTATGGTCTCCCTGTAAACAACCACCGGAGGCGAGGTCTTTATGTCGAGCTTCTTCTCGTTCTTTATCTTGTACTCTATGATCTCCAGATGGAGCTCTCCCATGCCGCTGATGAGGTGCTCTCCGGTCTCCTGGTTGAGCTCTATCTTGAGTGTGGGATCCTCCTTCTTGATTCCCCTCAGAATCTCTATCAGCCGCGCGAGGTCCTTGCTCTGCTTCGCCTCTATTGATTTGGTGATGACAGGCTCGGCGTAGTGCTTGATCTGCTCGAACGGCTCTATTATCTCGTTCGAAACAGTCTCTCCGACGTAAAGATCCTTCACGCCAACTATTGCGCCGATGTTTCCGGCGCTCACGTGCTCGGCAGTGACGCGGTCAGGGCCCATGTATATGGCGACCTGCTGGACCTTGGCGAACTGCTTCTTGGACGCCACATACAGCTGGTCTCCCTTCTGCACGCTTCCGGAGAAAAGTCTTACTACTCCGACTTCGCCTGCGTGCTCGTCGTAAACGACACCGAAGCACACTCCTACCGCTTTCGCTTTGGAGTTGCATGCAAGCATCTCCTTTCCTGTTTCAGTAGTCAAATCGCCTTTCCACAGCACCGGGATACGGTACGGCTGGGCCTTGTTCGGGCTCGGCAGATGCGTGATGACCATTTCCAGGAGCACTTCGTCCAGCGGCGATTTCTCGACGAGGAACTTGTGGTCTCCTCTCTGCACTTTGTCTATTATGTCCTTGAATGTTATGTTGAACCTCTTCATGGAGGTGGCACTCACTGCCCATTTGTTGTATGCGCTTCCGAACGCGATGTTCCCTTTTCCTACATCTATCATCCACGCGTCCGTGAACTCCTTGGGCGCATTCACGGCTATTATTTTGTTTATTCCGGCTATGATCTTGAGGAACCTCTTCTGCATGGTCTGGGGGTCGAGCTTGAGCTCGTTTATCAGCCTGTCGATCTTGTTGATGAACACCGTGGGCTTCGCGCGCTCCTTGAGCGCCTGCCTTAGCACCGCCTCGGTCTGCGGCATTATACCCTCGACCGCATCAACCACGAGCACCACTCCGTCTACTGCCCTGAGCGCCCTCGTTACGTGGCCTCCGAAGTCCACGTGCCCGGGGGTATCAATGAGGTTGATCAGGTAGTCCTTGCCCTGGAACTGGAACCCGAGCGAGATGTTCGCGGATTTGATCGTGATTCCGCGCGCCTGCTCCTGCTCGTCGAAGTCCATCACCCTCTGTTCGCCTGCGAGCTCTTTTGAAATGAGCCCGGCTCTCGCGACCAGCGAGTCCGTGAGCGTGGATTTTCCGTGATCCACGTGCGCGATGATCGCGATGTTCCTGACGTTGTCAAGATGGTCCATCAATTTCTGGACCTCTTCTACTACGAATTCTTTCCTTACCATGATATCTGCCCTCTTGTTGATGTATATGAAGCACTAGCCGGTTTCAGGTTTCCAGTCTCGAAACCGAAAACCCGAAACAGGGAACGGTTATCTGGCGCTCCTCGCCATCCTTTCCATTTCGTCCCTCTTCCTCATGGCGTAGCTCGCCTGCAGATCGCCCTTGGCGGTCGCTATTATCTCGTTTGCGAGCGCCTTGTCCAACGACTTGCCCTTGTTGAAGCTTCCCATTATCGCTGCCAGGGTTATGTTCCTGAGCGCAAGGTCGAGCCTCCTCGTGGCCGAAATGTCAGTCGCGACCTGGTAGCTCACGCCTCCGAACGACACTCTCGTGACGTCTTCGCGGGGCGCGGAGTTCTGCAATGCCTTCACGAGCACCTGTATGGGGTTGTCCTTGGTCTGCTCAGCCACCATGTCCAACGCGCTCTCCACTATGCGGAGCGCCTTGAGCTTCTTGCCCTGCATCCTTCCTTTGGTGCGGATGACCTTCCCGCTGGTCTTCTCTCCAGTTCCTCCCCTCATGAGCTTGTTCGCCAGCCTCTCGACTATGTTCACCTTGTGCTTGGCGAACTGCTTCTTCGCGTGCCTTCCGAAGCTGTGCGGCACGTTCGTGGGCTTGAGCGATACCACTTGCTTGAGCGAGAGGTCCGCGATCTCTATTCCGTCGCTTTCGTATTTTCCGAAGATTTTCATGAACAACACCTTATGCGGCTACCTCTTGGGCTTTTCTTTCCTCTTCTTCCTGAGCATCTGCAGGTCCACGCCGTTCACCGCGACGACCTTGTACCTGACTCCGGGCACCGAGCCCATCTGCCCGCGCTGCGAGCCGCCCATGCCTGCAATGAGCACTTCGTCGTGCTCGTCTATGTACGTGATGGCCTTGTCTCTCGTCGCGTGCGCAGTGACCACTTTCCCGTTCTTCACGAGCTGCACTTTCACGCACTTGATGAGGCCCGAGTGCGGCTGCTTCTGCTCCAATACGACTTTCTCGAGCACGATGGCTTTCGCCTGGGGCGAGCCCTCGAGCGGATCGTACTTCTGCTTGAGCTTGAGCGCCTTCCTCTTCCAGCGCTTGGAAAGCCATCTGTAAAGCTTCCTCTTCCTTTTCAGGTTACGACCTGCGAATTCTCCATTTCCCATGAATACACCTTCTAAGCAATGTTTTTCTCTCTCTGGTTTCCCGGCCCCGCCGCGTGAACAGGCGAAATCGGGTAATACTTCTCATCACCACTAATTAGAAGTATAATACTTATGCCGGGCGGGTTTATAAATATTGACCTTCACCTTCCAAATAGTGAAAATAAATGGAAGACGATGCCGAAGCGGAAGTGAAGCTCAGGATATACGAGCTCATAATTTCCCGGTACAGGGACAAGATAGAGGAGAGCGAGCACAAGAGCATATCCGAGCTGCGCGAGCGCATCTCCCCTTACAACGGCTTCGTGAAGCAGCTGAGCGAGCGCCTTTCCGCAGAGCTGAAGCCCTACGAGTACGAGAAGCATTTCCCTGCCGCGCTCCAGAATTCCATTGAATACGTGAAAGGGATAATGAACGTGGAGCTGCCAGTGAGCTTCTGGATAGATTTCGAAACTCTGGACAAGCTGAAGGCAGGGGACGTGATAGACAAGGCGCTGCTCCTCACCTCGCTGCTGCGCTCCTTCGGCTCGCCGACCGCGAAGATGCTCATCACCAAGAGCCGCAAGGTGTATGTGGGCTACGAGTGGAAAGGCGAGCAGCACATGATAAACCCGGAAAGCGGCTCAGTGCTCACAGGGGATGACGTGCAGAAAGCGTTCGCCGACGACCCCCTTGTCTACGCGTTTTC
>JBBITJ010000025.1:0-6003 GCA_037440825.1 Microcaldota archaeon
GCGCGGAGTTCGTCCCAAAAAGCGGGAAGTTCGAGGAAAGCTATACCCTGATTTCGAGCGACGGCAGCCAAAGTTTTTAAATGGGCGAGGCTAAATACGCGCCTGGCAAGCAAGCTCATGCCGATGCTGGAGGCTCAGCACAGGCGCATACTATGCACGCTCAACGTGGTGCAGTGCTTCGTCGAAGGCAATTCGCTCGCCTGAGTGGACATCGCGCAGACGATGATGAGCATGGAGCTCTTCATGAAGGAGCACGTGGCAATAGAGAAGAGGGTGCTCTACCAGATAACGAGAAATACTGCGCAAAAAAAGTATGGGCAATATTCTTATTCTGATGCGAAGATAGATGCGCATGAGCGTACATCTTCATTGCTTGGGCGCGAGCCAGGAGGTCGGGAGGAGCGCTTTCGTGCTCCAGACCGACCGCAGGGTGCTTCTCGATTACGGAGTGAAGATATTCGACGAGGCCGGCAAGCCCACTTATCCGATGAAGCCGGACAAAGTGAAGCTGGACGCGGCTTTCGTGAGCCACGCGCACCTGGACCATTCGGGCTACGTGCCTTACATATACAGCTTCTCCAAGATTCCGTGGTACAGCACTCCGCCGACATACGACATAGCGGACATACTGTGGAAGGACAGCATGAAGATACAGGGGTCTGGGCTGCCGTGGACGAACGCGCACTACAAGAAAGCGCTCAATTACTGGCATCCGCTCATGTACAACCACCGCGTGGGCGTCGGGGAGACTGATTTCGAGTTCAAGGACGCGGGCCACATAATAGGAGCGGCGATGATTGAGGCATACTACAAGGACAAGCGCATCCTCTACACCGGGGATTTCAAGATGGAGAAGACGAGGCTGCACGACGGCGCCAAGCACCTCAAAGAGAAGGCGGACGCGCTCATAATAGAGAGCACGTACGCGGACCGCGAGCACCCGGACAGGAAGGAGCTCGAGAAGAAGTTCTCGGACGAGATATACGAGACAATAAACGAGGGCGGGACAGTTCTGTGCCCCGCGTTCGCGGTGGGAAGGAGCCAGGAGCTCATAAGAATAATACGCGCGTACCACAAGGATGTCCCGATATACCTGGACGGAATGGCCAGGGAAGTGGCGCAGGTGTACATGAAGTACAGGAAATACGTGCGCGAGTACGAGGATTTCGTGGAGGACATCGAAGGAATAACACTTGTGGAGAGCGTGGAGGAGAGGAAGCACGCGACCGAGGGGGGAAGCGTCATCGTGTCCACGGCGGGAATGATGGAAGGCGGACCTGCCTTGAATTACGTGAAATACCTGAACAGGTATTCCAAGATAATATTCACCGGGTACTGCGTGGAGGGCACGAACGGCTGGCTGCTCCAGCACGAGGGGCAGCTCAGGGTGGACAAGAACATACTGGAGATAGGGCTGCCTGTGGAATACTTCGATTTCTCGGCGCACGCCGGGAAGAAGGACCTTTGGGAGCTCGTGAAGGAAGTGAGCCCGGACAAGGTTGTGTGCGTGCACGGGGACCGGGAGAGGACTTTGCAGTTCGCGCAGGAGCTCAAGGACGCGGGATACGACGCCGTCGCTCCGAAGCAGGGGGACAAGGTAAACCTGGTGTAAGAAAAATCCGGAAAAGAAAGTGGAAACCCGAAACCGGGCACTGGAAACTGGAACGCTACTGCTGGATGTCCTCGCCGTCCGTCATTTCTTCCTCGGCAGGCTGCCCCTCGGGCGATTCCGCCTTGGCTGCGGGCTGCGCATCCCCGCCCACAACCTCCGCTGTCGCTGACGAGCGACCGAGCGAGACGACCCTGGCCTTCACGGTCTGGCCCTGCTGCGCCCCTTTCACGAAAATCACGAACCCGTCTTTTTTGGCTATGCCGTCGCCCCTGCTTCCCGTCGCCTCGATCGTGAGCTCGAGCACGTCGCCCACAGCTACGGGCTTCGGCATGTTGCCGAACCTGTTGAAGCCGCCATGCCTCCTGAACTCCCTCCTCTGTCCGAAATCGCCTTCCATCGTCTTCACCTTCATGATTCTGCGCCGGAATGCCCAGTCTGGAGCTACTAATAAGGATTAATTGTTTTAAACCTTTTCAGCTCTGCTGCGCTACTTCATGTAAAGGCCGAACAGCCCGCCGGCAAGCGAGCACAGCAGGTTGGAGGTAGACTTGCTCCCTATCCCCCTTTCCTCGAATATTCCAGCTATCGTGTCGATCACGCTTCCTATGAAGCCGCCTGCGGTCACCATGAGCGCGGAGCTCGGCTTTATCCCGAAGAGGATTACCGCGGCCGCGCCTATCGCCGCGGCCCCTGCCAGGCTCATCAGCGTACCCATGGGGCTCACCGCGCCGCTCGTGCCCGCCTGCACCTCCTTGAGGGTGAAGAGGGAAACAGGCTTCTTCTTTTCCAGCACGCCGAGCTCGGAAGCGAACTTGTCCGCCGTGACTGCTGCAACTGCGGTTATGAACGGCAGCGGACCGAACCCAGGCTGGAACACCGCGAGTATGGTCGGCACGAGGCCGTTGCTCAGCACGTTCTCCCAGCTGCGCTCGTACTCGTATATGCCGCGCGCCTTCTTCTCCTCTTCCCCGTAGCGCGTGACCATGACCGAAAGCGCAAGGAATATCAGGAGGAGCGCGAGGTATTCCTCGCCCCCGAAAACCAGCGTCAGGATGCCCATGGCTGCAGAAAGCATGAGCCCCTTCTTGTCCAGCATGACTGCCATTCAATCAACTTCGGTCTCGCCGCCTTCGAGCGTGATTTTCCTACTAAGGAATTTCGATATCACGTAGGCGTTGGTCTGCGCATGCATAGTTGTCTCGGAAGTTTTAAATCTTGACCTTCCTTTCGCGAGGGCCGCATAGAGCAGGAGCTGGTCCGCAAGGTGTTTGTCCACGACGCTTCCTGCCGCCTTTTCCTTTTTCAGCTCGTCGAGGCACTCCTGCGCCACCTGCTCCGCGCGCTTGCCCTTCTCCCCGAGCGAATAGGAACCGATGAAGCCGCTCCACGCGAGGATCGCGTTTCCCGGATCCCATTTCTCCTCCAGGATTTTCACGTGATCTATGGAATTCTGCACGAACACTTTCTTCTCGCGTATCGCTATTCCCGGATCCAGGCCGGAGAGGCGGATCAGCACGGTTGTTTTCTCCTCCCTCAGCCACGCCTCGTTGCCTTTCAGGGAGGACGGATTAACGTTGATCTCGATCTCGCCCCCGCCTCTCGGGTAATAGCCGCTGCGTATGATGCGGGAATCCGCCTGCACCCCCAATAGGGAAATGGCCGGAAGGAAGACGCGCTCGAAATAGTCGTACGAGGGGCTCTTCATCACGTGTGTTCCGCCTTTGATGCGCGCCGTGCTCGGCTTGGAAGCATAGAGCAGTATCGGAAGGATTGTCTGGGCCACGAGCACCGTGGAGCCGGCGGTGCCTATGTCGAATTCATACCTTCCGCCCACGATTTCCCCGGGCTCGAACGTTAATTCCGTGCTCCCCACTTCGCAATGGGAGAGCGTGCCGCGGCATATGCTCCGCACCGCGCGCGCTGCCGTGAGGTGCTGGTGCGCCAATCCGGGGTTCGGACGGTTGGCGCGGATGTTGGTTATGTGTACGGCGTTCCGGGTTATGGACGAGAGAGCCAGGGCGGTGCGGATTATCTGGCCGCCTCCTTCCCCGTAGGAGCCGTCTATTTCGATCATGAGTGGAGAATGGGCGGAACGTTTAATTAGTATTTCTAAACCCGAAACTGGGAACTAGGAACCGCATGATGACGACTAATCCAACCTCTGAAAGAGTGGAAAATTAGGCCAGCACCCTTCGGTGCTGGCAAGGCGACCAGTTTTTCCTCCCCAGATACAAAAGAAGCTTGAGTAAGGACGTTAGAACTGAACTATTATATAAATCTTTGGGATTCGGTTTCTATTATTCTAGAACCGTGGAAAACCACGAAAAAACTGATTTTTTTAAACCTTATTCGCATATTGTAGCACATCATTGATTCCTGAAAGGTGAAAGGAATGGGCATACTTGACGCTATTTTGGGCACAGCGAAGAAATCGTACAGGGAGAAGGAAATCTCTCTTCCTCCTGCATTGAAGGAGAAGCATGGGCAGGTAGGGCTTTCCGTGCACTTTCTTCCCGTGCGCCTCGCGGCCAAGAAGGACAACCGCGTGGACATGATCGTGCGGGTAAGCAACGACAGCCCGAACAAGCAGCTCCTCTCTTTCGAGGCGTTCGTGCCGCCCAGGGAGATGATAGGATTCGACAGCACCGTGGTGAACAAGCATTACGAGAAGAAGCTGGGTCACCTGGAAGCCGGCGCGAGCACGGAGTTCGCTGTTCCGATATACGGGACCACCCAGACCAGGCCAGGCAACTACCCAGTAGGCCTGGCTGTGAACGTCCATTTTGTGGACTACAGCAAGGTCATGCCTACCGGAGTGAAGAGGAAGATAGCACTCAGAGTGGTCTGATCACGCGATCTGGGCTTTCGCTTCGTCCAGGAGATTGGCGAGCTTGAGCCCCTTTTCAGTCAATTTCACTACCCTTTTCTTTCCTTTCGATTCGAGCACCACCAACCCCTTCTTCTCCAGTATGCTCATGAGCTTGGTTATGTACACATAGGTGGAGTTCGTCTGCCTTGCGATCTTGGAGAGGTGCCAGCTCGAGTTCTGGTCCTTGAGCGCTATGATGGCGGCAGCCTGCTTCTCTTTCAGGAAGAGCATAGGCTGATATCGCTCCGGCTGTTAATAATTCCAGCGTTTTGGAAAAATTAAAAAAGATTTTGCAAAAGCGCGGGGAGTATTTATAATGTTTGACGATGAATTTGGGAGCCTATGTCCTCTGATTCTCAAAAAACCATAAGGATCATCAGCAAAAACGACCACTGGCAGACCAGGTTCGAGCTGGGATACAGGTTCAAGAGCGGAAGGAACCTATTGGTGGAAGGGTATGTGAGCGGAGACGCCAAGAGCCAGTTGGACGGAATAAAGGAGGCTGCGGCGAACTCTGGGGGGCTGCTTGAGATTGAAACCAAAACAAGCAGGCTGGAAAAATCAAGTAATGAAAGGGAATACGTGATTGAGATACGCGTTTACGGGCTGGACAAGGATGGAAACCGCGTACTTTTGGAGAAGGAGCAGGAGGATGCGGAGGGAGGGATACAGTTCTACGAAAAGAACGGCCTCGCGGCGATACGCAAGATCAACAAGGCAGGAGAAGTTGAAATGCAGCCGCTGGGCCTGGACCAGGTTGCGCTCAAGGACGGGGCGAGGATTGACGGGCAGTACGATCCGATTCTCGTAGACGTCAAACTGATGGCGAGCTCTGTCGAAAACAGCCTGAAATATGACCGGGAAGCGGTTGCGGCGTTCCACGCCTCGGCGCACGTGAACGCAGAGAGCATCCGCGAAATAGAGGGAAAGATTTTCGACAACTATGTGCCGCTGACCGCTGACATAATATCCCTGAACAACATGCTGATAGACGGCGGCAGGTCGCAGGGCGACCAGTTCTCGAGATTGTTCAGCGTCAATACAGAGCTGATGAGGGCGTATATGACCAGCGGCGTGGAATCGCAGGACTCAGCTACGTTCGGCGTGGTGGGCGCGCCAACTTCAGGACATGTGATGCATTGGCAGCTCAACTGGGCGATAACGCACGAATTGGGCGAGGAAATGGAACGGAGGGTAAGAATGTTCGAAGACTACGGAAGAAAACAGTTGAAGTTCAACAAGATGATGGCGAGGAAGCTCGGCATAGCGAATTACTGGATTGCGGCGCTCGGTTCGGGCATGTCGCCTCCAAGGACGACCATGGAAAACGGCAAAATGCCGATTCTGGCTCCGCAGAGGCCGCCTTCCCAGAAGGGATTATATCAGGATTCAGTCCCCAAGGCATTTTTACGTGCAGAAGTCAAACGAGGCAGGGAGGCGAACAGGCGGATTGCGGATTCCAAGCAGAAGAAAGCGGTTGCAGGCAATGCCCCGCAGACGACAAAATCCGCGGATCCCATAA
>JBBITJ010000025.1:6103-8111 GCA_037440825.1 Microcaldota archaeon
CTGGGTCTCCGGGTTCGCGCCTCGGAACGAAACGCGAAACAGGAAACTGAAAACGTAAGAGTCCGCTGCTCTGGCCAAGCTGAGCTACAGGCCCGCGAAACAAAGACTAATCGACCGAAAACGGCAAGGATTAGTATAGGAATTATTTTAACGGAAAGGAATAAAAAGAGAGGTGGAAAACCAGCCTCGGGCTGGAATCACGCGAGCTTCCACTTTGTCTTGCCTCCCGAATCCTCGAGCAGGACGCCGAGCTGCCTGAGCCGCTCGCGTATCTTGTCGGAGGACTCGAAATCCTTCCTCTTCCTCGCATCGTCCCTCAGCTCTATGAGGAGCTCCACGAGTTCCCGGGTCTTGCCATCCATGGATTTCTTCTCCCTGGCGAGCCCTATAAGTTCCAGCGCCTTCTCCATCTCCGCCTTCACGTAAGCGAGCACCTCGTAATCGTAAGCCCCGCCCTCCAGGTGCGTGTTCACGGACTTCATCAGCGAGAAGATGTAGGCGAGCGAGGTCGGCATGTCGAAATCCATCTCCAGGAAGTGGTAGAAGTTCCTGAACTTGTTCTTCGCCTCCTTCTCCAGCCCCTTGTCCCGGACGTCCTTCGCCTTCTTCTCCGCGAGCGCGGAATCGAGGTTGTCCATGAAGTTGAATATGCGCTCCACCGTGGCTTCCGCCTGCCTTATCTGGTCGGGATTGTAGTCTATTGGGCTCCGGTAGTGCGCCATCGCGAAGAACATGCGCACCGCGTTCGGGCTGTGCTCGACCAGCACGTCCTTCAGGGTGACGAAGTTGCCCAGGGACTTGCTCATCTTCTCGCCTTTCACTGTGAGGAATCCTGTGTGCAGCCAGTAGTTCACGAACTTCTCACCGTTTGCGGCCTCGCTCTGCGCGATTTCATTTTCATGGTGCGGGAAAATCAAATCCCTCGCGCCGCCGTGTATGTCTATCGTCTTGGAGTATTTGGCGTTCATGGCGCTGCATTCTATGTGCCAGCCCGGCCTTCCCTTACCCCAGGGGCTCTGGAATTCCAGCTGCTCGCCTTTCGTCTTCTTCCAGAGCGCGAAGTCCTCCGGGCTCCTCTTGCTCTCGTCAACCTCCTTCCTGGAGCCTGCGAGTATCTCGTCCATCTTCTGCCCCGAAAGCTTTCCGTAATTCTTGAATTTCGCGACCTCGAAATAGACCCCAGTCTCGGTCTCGTAAGCGTAGCCCTTCTTCATCAGCGTCTCGATCATGGAGATGATTTCTGGGATGTGCTCAGTCACCTTGGGGTAGGCGTCCGCGTCCAGGATGTGCAGCTTCCTGAAGAGCTCGCGCGCCTCGGAATGGAACTTTTCCGTGAGCTCCCCGGGCTTCTCCCCGCTCTCCTTGGCCCGCTTGAGGATCTTGTCGTCCACGTCTGTGATGTTCTGGATGTGGAAGACCGAATAGCCCTTGAAGAGAAGGAAGCGCTTGAGCATGTCGAACGCGACGTAGGTGCGGGCGTGGCCGAGGTGCGCATGGTCGTAGGGCGTGAGGCCGCACACATACATCGTGACCTTGCCCTTCTCCAAGGGCTTAAAGAGCTCGTTCTTCTTGGAAAGCGAATTGTAGAACTGCATAAGAATCAGATGAATAAGGAAGAAAAGGAATAAAAGAAGATTAGGGGCTTGCGCCCCGCGTACGGCATCAGACGTACTTCTTGGTGAAGGTCCCTATGACTGGCATCTCCCACATCTCGCCCTGGTAAGCCTTGTACGCCGCGTACAGGTCCACCACTAAGAGCGCGAGACCCAGGGGCAGTATGCATATTCCGAAAATCCCTGCGAAGCCTCCAGTCACCACAGTGAGCACCGCCATCGCCACGATGAAGCCTATACCCACCATGAGCGCGGCTGCCCAGAATATGGTCGCCTGGAGCGAGTGGAACCTCACGAGCTTGTCGTCCTTCTTCATTAGGTACAATATGAGGCTGAACGGCAGTCCGAGCAGGTTTATCAGGTAGCTCAGGGCCGCTATGAGACTGCTGTCGTTG
>JBBITJ010000025.1:8211-10756 GCA_037440825.1 Microcaldota archaeon
CAGTCCGAGCAGGTTTATCAGGTAGCTCAGGGCCGCTATGAGACTGCTGTCGTTGCTCTGCGCGGGCGCCTTGGCCGCTGCTTTCTCTTCTTTCGCCATGAATACCACCGAATAGGGTTAAGCTGGCTACTTTTTAAAAGTTTCAGTTCCGCGTTTCGGGTTCGGGGATCGGGAACCAGGCGGACAACCACAAACTGATTTTAATATTGCCTTTTCTAACCAGAACCATGTACCATTCCATGGACCCTGACGAGGCGCTAAAGGAGCTCAGGAGCGGGCGCGGGGGCCTGGGAGACGACGAGGCTGAGGCCAGGCTCGCGCAATACGGATACAACGAATTCGGCAAGGGGAAGAGGCGCACGCTGCTCGACCTTTTCGTGGACCAGTTCAGGAACTACATACTCGTGCTGCTCATAGTGGCCGCAGCAATAGCTTATCTCATAGGCGAATACTGGAACACCATAGGCATAGCCGTGGTGGTCGCGCTCAACTTGGTCTTCGGCATGGCGCTGGAATACCGCGCGGACAGGAGCATGGACGAGCTCAGGAAGCTCGCAGAGACTAAGGCAGTGGTGCTCAGAAACGGGCGGAAGGACTTCATAGACTCGCGGCTGCTCGTGCCGGGGGACATAATATTCCTGGAGGAGGGCGCGAAGGTCCCCGCGGACGCGAGGCTGCTCGAGGAGCACGGGATCGAGGTGAACGAGGCGTCGCTCACAGGGGAATCTATGCCCGTGAAGAAGAATGTGGGCAAGGTGGCGGTCGAGACGCCTATAGCGGAGAGGAGCTGCATGCTCTTCGCAGGCACGTTCATCGCGAGGGGCGACGCGATGGCGCTTGTCACGGCTACTGGAAGGCGCACCGAGTTCGGGCGCTTGGAGCAGTCGCTCAGAGAGGTAGTGGGGGAGGAGACCACGCTGGAGAAGAAGCTCTCCGAACTCGGAAAGACGATCACGATAGCCGCTTTCGCGATAGTGGGGGTGCTCTTCGCCGCAGGGATGGCTTTCGGGAAATGGAAGGTCGAAGACCTGTTCATCTACTCCGTTTCGGTGATCGTGGCCGCGGTGCCCGAAGGAATGCTGACCGTGCTCACGATAGTGCTCGCCATAGGCGTGAAGAACATGGCGATGGAGAAGGCGCTCGTGCGCAGGCTCAAGTCCGTGGAGACGCTGGGCAACATAACTTTCATAGCAACGGACAAGACCGGAACGATCACGGAAGGCAGGATGGCGCTCGTGAAGATGTACGACGGCGAGCTCAAGGATTTCGCGGAGCTGAGCGGCACGGAGAAGGCGCTCTCGTACGCTTACCTGTGCAACAGCGCCCACCTCACGGACGAAGGCGTCGTGGGAGACGAGACAGACAGGGCGTTCGTGCTCGCGGGAATCGCGAAGGGGGTGAACGTGAGGCACTTCAGGAAGATAACCCCGCAGCTCGCGTTCTTCCCGTTCGATTCTGTGAGCAAGACCATGGGCGGGATATACGAGATAGGAGGGCAGAAGGTCGCGATAGTGAAGGGCGCGCCGGAGGAAGTAGTAGGCATGTGCTCCGCGCTGGATGGTGGAAGGAAGCTGAATGCGGCCGCGCGGAAAGAGATAGACAGGAACCTGGACATGCTCACTAGGGAAGGGATGCGCGTGATCGCCGTGGCCGCGGGGAAGCCCAAAGGCGCGAAGCTGCCCGGCAAAGGGCTCGAATTCGTCGGGTTGCTCGCGCTTCACGACCCGATAAGGGCGGAAGTGAAGGAGACGATTAGGGTGTGCACCGGAGCCGGGATAAAGGTGCTCATGATGACGGGTGATAACCTCGCGACCGCGCAGCGCATAGCCAAGACGATAGGGCTCGGTTCAGAGAAGGAGGTCGCGAGCTGGAGCGAGCTGGAGCGCATGACCGACGCTGAACTGGACGAGGTGTTGAGGAGTGTGAAGGTCGTCGCCAGGGCCACGCCCGCGTCCAAGCTCAGGATAGTGGAGCGGCTCGTGGCAAGGAACGAGATCGTCGCGGTCACGGGAGACGGGGTCAACGACGCGCCCGCGCTCAAGAAGGCGCACGTGGGCGTGGTGATGGGAAGGACTGGAACGGATGTGAGCAGGGAGGTCGCCGACCTCGTGCTCATGGACGACGACTTCTCGACCCTGGAGAAGGCGATAGAGTACGGAAGGGGGATAACCACCAACATAATGAATTTCCTGAGGTTCCAGGTCACCACCAACGTCGCGCTCGTGCTGCTGTCCGTGCCCTATGTGGTGGGAGTGAAGATATTCGAGCCGGTGCACATACTCTGGATAAACCTGATAATAGACGGGCCGCCCGCGCTCACGCTCGGGCTGGAGAAGCCACGCAGGGAGATCATGAAGGAGAAGCCCATGAATGGAACGGTATTCATAGACGCGGAATTCCTGTCTTCCGCGGCGAACATGGCGCTCTTCATGGCAGGCATGACGCTCATACTTTATTTCTATTACGCGGCCACGGACCCCGGCAAGGAGATGACCATGGCGTTCACTTCGTTCGCGCTCATGCAGGCGTTCAACGCCCTCAATTC
>JBBITJ010000026.1:0-10459 GCA_037440825.1 Microcaldota archaeon
CCTTTCTGGTCGCGCCTCCTGCGCTTGGCAGCCTTTTCCTCCTCGTCTTCTTTCTTGGATTCCGAGGGGGATTCCTCCTCTTTTTCTGAGGATTTGGATATCTGGATGGTGTCCAGCCTGGAAAGCACGTAATCCATCATCATCTGGGCTCGGTCTATCGATGGGTTGATCGTGTTCGACAGCCCTGCCTGCTGGAGGAACCGTTTTGCCCCCTCCATGCCGCCTTTTTTGACCGCTTGATTGAATTTGACGTAATCCTCGTAGCTTCTTTGTGTGAAAACCTTCAAGCCCATCTCGCCGATTGCATACGCTTCTTCTGAGCCGTTCCGGCGTCCGGCAGTTGCGAGAGTAGTTGTGACCTTGCACCCTGAATGCTCTACCGCCATCGCTTTTGCGACGTCAGCTTGGCATGACGCAATGGATTCCTTTGGCGCCACGGTTTCGCATGCATTGACCGCAGTGTTGATTTTCACGATTTCGAAGTAGGACATGTCTTGGATGTTCATTCCGAAAGCGGCGAGGGTCGACGAAACCACTAAGTTCTCCGAGACGCTCATTGCCGCTCGCTGCGCTTCGGCATATTTTTTTTGCGCGTCCGATTCTGTAAGGATTCCGCCGGATTTCTTGATCTCGGACTTGAATGCTGCATATTCAGATTCGCTCGACATGAATTTCGTGCCCCCGGACTGGGGCAGCGAAAATACGTTTCCCTGCGGGTTTTGGAAGGAGGTAAAGTCGAGAAGGCCCATTGTTGAAGGGTTTTTTTTCCCGTCGCTCGGCCTGAGCAACTCCAACACCTTGGACTTGCTTTCGTCCGGAAGGTGCTGGAACTCGCTCGAGTTGCGCAACACCTCGTTCCGCTTCTGCTCCGGCAGCTTGGCGAAGTCCTTGGCGCCCATGCCGATCATCTTCTCGGCATCCTGCACTGTTATGTCGCACGGGAGTTTCGCTGCTGGTCCGCCCATAGTTCCACCTGTTTCCCGGCCATTTTTCCACCAACTTACATTGCTCAGCATTTATTTATAATGCTGCGCTGGTCTCTTTTATGCAGAAGGGCTTAAAATCCGAATATCCCTTTGCGACCCTCCTTCTCGAATTGAGAAAGTAGCTCCTTCTGCTTCTGGGAGAGTTTCTTGGGCACCTGAACTATCACGCGCACCAGCTCATCGCCTTTCCCCCTTCCATGGACATCAGGCATCCCTTCTCCTCTCAGCCTGAACACAGTATGGCTCTGCGTTCCAGGAGGGATCTCTAGCTTCGCGCCCTTCCCGTCTATCGTGGGAACATCTATCTTCGCTCCGAGGGCCGCTTGTGAAAATGAAATGGGCATTTCAAGATAGAGGTCGTTCCTCTGCCTCTCGAAAATTTTGTGCGGAAGAACGCTCACCGTGATGTAGAGGTCGCCGGTCCCGTCGCGCGCCGCTTCCCCTTGCCCGTCCAGCCTCACCTGCATCCCGTCGCGTATTCCACGGGGGATCTGCACCGAGAGTTTTTCGCTACTGGAAACGGTCCCTTTCCCGCGGCAGGACTTGCAGGTCTTCTCTACGGTCTTGCCTTCCCCGTTGCACACGTCGCACGAGGTTATGGAGCGGAAAACCATGGGACCCATGTGCCTCATCTGTGCCAGTTCCCCTTTTCCTCCGCACTTGTAGCAGGATTTGAATCCTGAGCCCGGCTCGGCGCCGCTTCCAGAGCATTTTGTGCAGAGTACCTCTTTTTCCAAATAGAGTTCGCGCTTGGTTCCCGCAGCGGCCTCTTCCAACGTTATTTCGACGTGAGCGTGCAAGTCCCTGCCGTAATGACCCCTGCGCCTCCTTCCATACCCGCTGCCGAACATGGAGGAGAATATCTCGTCCCCGAACCCGAACTGCTTGAACAGGTCGGAAAAGTCGGAGAAGTCCGCGTTGCGGAATATGTCCTCCTTGGAATAGCGCTGGTCGAAGCCCGCGTGGCCGTATTGGTCGTACTGCTCCCTTTTCGCATCATCGGAAAGGACCGCATAAGCCTCGGAGATCTCCTTGAACTTCTCCTCTGCGTCCTTCCCGGAATTGCGGTCAGGGTGGTACTTGAGCGCGAGCTCGCGGTACGCTTTCTTGATCTGGTCCTTGGACGCCCCTTTGGGCACGCCCAGCACTTCGTAGTAGTCGCGTTTGGTCATCGCATTACCGTTATTTCTTCTCGTACTTGCCACTCACCACGTTGTCGTCGTCAGGCTTCTTGTCGTCCTCCGGCTCCATCTTGAAGCCCGCGTTCTTTGCGGCGTCGGCTCCGCTCTGCTCGTATATCCTGCTTCCAACTTCCTGGAGAATCTTTTTCAGGCTTTCCATCTCCTGCCTGATTTTAGCAATATCGTTGGTGGAAAGCGCGTCCTTCGCGGATTTCAAGGCTTCCTGGATTTTCTTTTTCTGGTCCTCAGTCAACTTGTCCGCGAGGTCGGAGTTGGTCTTTTCTCCAGTATAGACCATGGATTCGAGCTCGTTCTTGGCTTCCGCGAGCTCCTTCGCTTTCCTATCTTCTTCCGCGTGCTCCTCCGCCTCGCGCATCTTCTTTTCTATCTCCGACTTGTCCATCTTGTGCGGGGCAGTTATGCGCATCTTCTGCTCCTTGCCTGTTCCCATGTCCTTTGCGGAAACGTGCAGGATGCCGTTCGCGTCTATGTCGAACGTGACTTCTATTTGCGGCACGCCCCTTGGGGCAGGGGGAATCCCCACGAGCGCGAACCTCCCCAGTGCGATGTTGTCCTTCGCCATCGGGCGCTCGCCCTGGAGCACGTTTATGTCCACGGAGGTCTGCATGTCTGCTGCAGTGGAGAACACTTGGCTCTTCCTCGTGGGTATGGTGGTGTTGCGCTCTATGAGCTTTGTAAATACACCGCCAAGCGTCTCTATTCCCAAGGAAAGAGGGGTAACGTCCAAGAGAAGAATGTCTTTCACTTCTCCTGCTAGAACGCCGCCCTGAACTGCCGCGCCCATCGCTACGCATTCCATCGGATCAACGCCGCGCTCAACCTTCTTCCCTACAATCCCTTCCACGAATTTCTGCACTATGGGCATTCTTGTGGGACCCCCTACCAGGATCACCTTGTCGATTTGCGCAGGGGTGAGCTTCGCATCCTTCAATGCCTGCTCTATGGGCCTTGAGCACCTTTCGATTATGGGGCGCACAAGTTCTTCGAGCTTCGCGCGCGTGAGCAGGTGCGAGAAGTGCTTGGGTCCTTTCGCATCAGAGGTGAGGAAAGGGAGCGAAATCTCGCTCTGCAAGGTTGTGGAGAGTTCTATCTTCGCTTTTTCCGCTGCTTCGCGGAGGCGCTGCATTGCCTGAACGTCTTTTCTTGCATCCATTCCGCTGTCCTTCATGAACTGGTCGGCAAGGTAATCCACGAGCACGTTGTCCATGTCCGTGCCTCCGAGCTGCGTGTCGCCGCTGGTGGATTTGACTTCGAACACTTTGCCGCCGAATTCCATTATCGTTACGTCCAGCGTTCCTCCTCCGAGGTCGAAGACCATTATCTTCATCTCCTTGTCTGACTTGTCCAGGCCGTATGCGAGGCATGCTGCCGTGGGCTCGTTCACCAAACGCACAACCTCTAAACCAGCTATCTCTCCAGCGTCCTTTGTGGCCTGTCTCTGGTTGTCGTCGAAATATGCGGGAACTGTGATTACCGCTTTCTTCACTGGCTGGCCGAGGAACGCTTCCGCGTCCGCCTTTATCTTCTGCAAAATCATGGCGGAGAGCTCCTGCGGCCTGTACTCCTTCCCGTAGATTTTGTATTTGAAATCCGTGCCCATCTTCCTCTTGAACGCGCTAACTGTTCCCTGCGCATTAGCAACTGCCTGCCTCCTCGCAGGCTCTCCCACCAACCTCGTTCCATCAGGGTTTATCGAGACGTAGCTAGGGAAGGCCTTTCCGTAAAGGGATGCGCCTTCCGCGCTCGGCACAATTACCGGGCGCCCTGCTTCCAGTACGGAAGCTGCCGAATTCGAAGTTCCCAAATCTATTCCGATTATTTTTTCCGCTGCCATTTCATTCACCTAGTTAGTTTTTTTCTTCCCCATGTACATGCATGCGAACACGCTCCTTTCCAGTTCGAGCTGTGCGCGCCTTTTAGCGTCCTTCTCGTGTTCGAGCTCCTGCGTGAGCGCGTAGATTCTTTCTTTCATTTCATATTTGTCTGTGACCATGTTATTCACCTTTTTTGTCGGAACCCGAAACCTGAGACTGTGAACCACCATCTGTTTTCCCAGCCTGCTTTTTCGCGATTATCACTTGCGCGTGCCTGAGCACCTTGTCCTTGAACATGTAACCCTTGCGCACAACCGAAACGATCGTGCCTTCCGGCTTGTCGCTCTCCTGCTGCATCAGGACATCATGCTTGTAAGGGTCGTATTTATGCCCGATGCACTCCATCTCCTTCACTCCGTGCAAGGAAAGCGATTTCCTGAAATTGGAGAGGAGCATCTGGATACCCTTCTGCTCTTCCCCTTTCAGGTGCGCAATTGCATTCTCGAACTCATCCAAGACGGAAATTTGGGATTTCCCGAATTCCATCTTCCCCATTTCAAGCATCTCGGATTTCTCCTTCTCGCTCCTCTTTTTGTAATTCTCGAATTCCGCCTGCAACCGTATCAAATCGGATTCGAGGTCCTTCCTGCTTTCAGGCTTGAGCTCAAGGGTTTTGTCGTGAGAGATTTCCTTGTGCTGCTCGTGCGGAATCTCCTTTTTTTCCTCGTGCATGAGCTCCTTCGTCTCCTCGTGCACCAGTTTTTTTGCGTCTTCCCGCGAAAGCTTCGCTCCATTGTTCTTTTCAGCCATAAGCTCGCCTCTTGTGCTTAAATTTCAAAACATTTATTGTTATTTTAACAAATCTTTTTAAATTTATCTTTCCAAATCCACAACTATGATGCAAAAGTACGTCCGGAGGATAGTGATTTTTGAGCTCGAGGCGCCGAAGAAGCCGAATGTGGAAGAGGAGATAAAGTGGCTTTGCAGGTGCCTGGGCCTTGAACCTGAGAAGGACAAGCTAGCGTTCGAGATCTTCCTGCACCTGCTGGACGCGAACAGACGCGGGGACGGGGTAAAGACGATAGATATCACAATCAGGAGCAACGTGACGCAGGCAGCTGCGGTGTATCACATGAACATGTTCATGCGCTCCGGGCTCGTGGTCAAGAAGGGCGCGAAATACTTCCTGCGGGGAAGCACGCTCGCGGAGACTTTCGAGCTCATGGAAGCTGATGTGATCAGGAAGATGGAACAGCTTAAGCAGATTGCGCAGAGAATTGATGAACAGATGGTAAGAGGGGATTGAAATGGCTGAGAAAAACATCACTTTGAAGGTCGCGGAAGCGTTGCAGAACGACATAGGAAGAGGAATTGTGCGCGTGGATTCGAAGGTCAAGAAGGAGCTCGGGCTTGCAACGGGCGATTTCGTCAAGCTCTCCGGGAAGAAATCCACAATAGCGATAGTGTGGCAGAGCCATCCGGAAGATGAAGGATTGGACCTCGTGCGCATGGACGGCATAATCAGGCAGAATACCGGGATCGGATTGGGGGACAAGGTGCGCCTCGAGAAAGTGGATGTGAAGGAGGCCAAGAAGATAGTGCTTGCGCCAAAGGAGGCGATGAGGTACAGCCCGGGATTTGATCAGTACGTGAAAAGGAAATTGATAGGCAAGGGGATGCTCAAGGGCAACATACTCCCGGTAGGGGTCTTCGGGACCGCGATTCCGCTCATTGTTTCGCAGGTGCACCCGCAGGCAGCAGTGGTGATTACTGAGAATACGGACATAGTGGTTAAGAATGAGCCGCTCAAGGAGCTGGAGAACGTTCCCACCGTAACGTATGATGATATTGGGGGGATGCAGAGCACGATACAGAAAATAAGGGAGATAGTGGAGCTTCCGCTCAGGCACCCTGAGCTTTTCGAGCGCTTGGGAATAGAGCCTCCCAAGGGAGTACTGCTCTACGGGCCTCCGGGAACTGGGAAAACGCTGCTTGCGAAAGCGGTGGCGAACGAAAGCGACGCTAACTTCTTCCACATAGGGGGGCCGGAAGTCGTTTCCAAATTCGTCGGGGAGAGCGAGGAGAAGATAAGGAAGATATTCAAGGAGGCCGAGGAGGGCGCACCTTCCATAATATTCGTAGATGAAATAGATGCGATTGCGCCAAAGAGAGGGGAGGTGACCGGAGAGGTGGAAAGGAGGATGGTCTCCCAACTGCTCACGCTTCTGGACGGAATGAAAACAAGGGGGCAAGTGATCGTGATTGCGGCCACCAACAGACCGGATTCGATAGACGAAGCGCTCAGAAGACCCGGAAGGTTCGATCGGGAAATCGAGATAGGAGTGCCGGACAGGCAGGGAAGGAAGGAGATACTCAACATACACACGAGGAACATGCCGCTGGACAAGGATGTGAACGTGAATGAATTGGCGAACGTGACGCACGGATACACGGGAGCGGACCTTTCCTCTCTGTGCAAGGAGGCCGCGCTCAAGGCGTTGAGGAGGATACTCCCGGAGATAAATTTGGAGGAAGAGTTCATCCCGCAAGAGATACTGGACAAGATCACAGTTACGCATGAGGATTTCTTCTCCGCATTGCGGGAGATAATGCCGAGCGCTTTGCGCGAATTATACGTGGAAAGGCCGAGCATCCACTGGGATGAAGTAGGCGGTCTGGAAGCTGTGAAGAGGGACATACGCGAGGCAGTTGAGCTGCCCTTGAAGAAGCCGGAGGTTTTCGAGAATATGGGGATAAGGCCGATAAAGGGCATACTGCTCTACGGGCCTCCGGGAACTGGGAAGACCATGCTCGCGAAAGCCGCAGCTACGGAGAGCGAAGCCAACTTCATAGCGATAAACGGGCCTGCAGTGCTGAACAAGTGGGTGGGCGAAAGCGAAAAGGCGCTCAGGGAACTTTTCAAGAAGGCGAGGCAGGCGGCGCCTGCAGTAATCTTCATAGACGAGATAGATTCCATAGCGCCGAAGCGCGGAGGGAGTGAAGAGGGAAGCATGGTCACCGAGAGGGTGGTGGACACACTCCTTACGGAGATGGACGGCCTGCGGAGCCTGAAAAACGTGGTCGTGATTGCTGCAACCAACAGGCCGGACATACTGGACGCGGCGCTGCTGCGCGCGGGAAGGTTCGACAAGATGATCGAGATTCCGATTCCGGATCGGGCCGCGCGGCTTGACATACTGAAAATACATGTGAAGAAGATGCCACTGGAGAAGGTGGATTTGAAGGAGATAGCGGATGCGACCGAGGGATTCACAGGAGCGGATTTGGAGAACCTGGTGCGCGAGGCAGGCATGATCGCGATAAGGGAAGGCGCCAAGAAGGTCGGGTTCGTGCATTTCGAGAAGGCGCTCAAGTCCGTGATTCCGAGCGTGAAGAAAGATGATTTGGAGAGCATGGCGAAGTTCAAGAGCTCCGCGCAGACGATGTACAGGTGAAAGCGTCTGACTAACCCGCGCAGCGCGGGCATCGCACATCCTTAATATACATCCTTAATGTATGTGTGCGATGTGCCAGCCAAATAATGCGGATATCCGGTTGAGGTATTAGTCAAACGCTTTCAGATAGGAATAAATATGCAAAACAGGAAATGAAAGCATGAGCCTTTCCATCTTCGTGAAAACAGCGGGATTGAGCGTGGCTGCAGCCTTGGTGGCGTTCGCGCTCTACGGCACGGACCTGCTCTTCCTGGCAAAGGCGCTAGCTGTCGCAGGCGGCTTTTCCATAGCTTTCACCATCGTCTACCCTCACCTCAGGGGGGTGAAGAAGGGCGACAGGGTCACGGTGCTGGGAAGCGGCATTCCGATGATATTAGGTCTGGGAAGAAGCGGGTTCGCGCTCACGGACAGCGGGCTGCACAAGGAGGTGCGCGTGAAGCTGGACGACGGGAAGGAGGCTATCGGGATAGTGGAGAGTTACGGAGGGGTCATCTCTCCGCCCAAGGTGCGCATCCTCTACGAGGAGAAACTCGTTGAATGAGCGTACCGCAGGACGATGATCATGATTTCCAACGAAGAGGCAAAGAACATCATAGTTTCGGTAATAGCGATTTCGCTCGCGCTTTCCATAGCGAACACGGGGCTGGGGATACTGGCTGCGCCGGGAAAGCTCGTGTTCATGATCTCGTTCTTCGCTATAACCGTGGGGACGGGATTCGTGCTCCACGAATTGGCGCACAAGTTCGTCGCTATACATTTCGGAGGAAGGGCGGAGTTCAGGATGTGGATGCAGGGGCTCTTACTTGCTCTCTTGTTTTCCGTTTTCGGCTTCGTGTTCGTGGCTCCGGGAGCGGTGTACATCTACGCACCCAAGATAACCAAGATGAAGAACGGGCTCATTTCACTTGCCGGGCCATTCACCAACCTTGCGCTCGCGCTTGTGTTCATGGCAGTCGGGATAGTGCTGCCGATGAAGGTGGGCAACATTTCGCTCTGGCTGTTCGCGTCCAAGATAAACGTGTGGCTGGGCATATTCAACATGATTCCCATATTCCCGCTGGACGGAAGCAAGATAATGGACTGGAACCTGCTCGTATGGGGGCTTTTCGCCGCAATATTCGTAGTGATGTTCCTAATCTAGTGGTCTGATGAGAGGCGCTGAAGCGATCCTGAAAAAAGCCAGGATGATCGGAAAGGGCATATTGGTGAAAGAGCGGATTCCCAAGGGATACAGGATCGCGGAGCTGGATGTGAAATTGCGGAGGGAGAGGACGAGGCAGGAAGCGCGGCTTCTCCATAGGGCGAAGATTGCCGGAGTGCGCTGCCCCACGGTTCTTTTTGTTGATGAATTTTCCATAGGGATGACTAGGATAAGCGGAAAAAGGCCAAGAATGGACGATGCGAAGAGCGAGGAGGCAGGGCGCATTCTGGCCAAGCTGCACAATGCCGGAGTAATACATGGGGACTACACACCTGCGAACCTGCTTCTGGACAAGGAAGGCATATGTGTGATTGATTTCGGGCTCGGATTCTTCTCGGAGGATGTGGAGGACAAGGCTGTGGACGTGCTCACCATGCTCAAGAGCATGAAGAATGCTGATGCATTCCTGCGCGGGTACAGGAAAGAGTCGAAGGAATACGGAAAAATTATGAAAAGATTGGAGGAAGTGAGGAAAAGGGCGAGGTATTCATAATCAATAAATTATGAAACCTTTGCAAAGGTTCTCCACATCCGCCTTCACTTTCGCGAGCGCTGCGGGATCGTTCCTGTTCTCTATCGCCCTGGTTATGAAAGACGCGATTTCCTTCATCTCGCTCTCCTTCATTCCTCGGGAAGTGAGCGCAGGGGTTCCTATCCTCAATCCGGATGGATTGAACGGAGTGGAAGGATCGTAGGGAATCGCGTTCTTGTTAGTGGTTATCCCTACTGAATCAAGCAGCACCTGGGCCTCCTTGCCCATTATGCTCTTGTTCCTCAAGTCTATGAGAATGAGATGGTTGTCCGTTCCTCCTGAAACTAGGCGGAAGCCGTATCCAATAAGCTCTTCTGCGAGCACCTTCGCATTCTTCACTATCTGCTTAGCATAAGCCTTGAAGTCCGGCTTAGCAGCCTCCTTGAGCGCGACCGCGATTGCCGCAGTCTGGTGGTCGTGCGGCCCGCCCTGCAATCCGGGAAAGACCGCCTTGTCTATGGCCTGCGCGTACTGGGCCTTGCACATTATCATGGCGCCGCGAGGTCCGCGCAGGGTCTTGTGCGTGGTTGTCGAAACCACGTCGAAATAGGGTGTGGGGTTCTCGTGCACCCCTGCGGCGCACAGGCCTGCTATGTGGGCTATGTCCGCGAACGCATATGCGCCCACTTCGTCGCATATCTCCCTCACCCTGCGGAAGTCGTATGTGCGCGGGTAAGCGGTCGCGCCGACGATTATCATCTTGGGCTTCTCTTCCTTCGCCTTCTTCAGCATGAGGTCGTAATCGATCAGTTCGGTCTCTTTGTCCACCCCGTATGAAATCATCTTATAGAGCTTGCCTGAGAAGTTCACGGGAGAGCCGTGGGTGAGGTGTCCGCCCTGGGAGAGCTCCATGCCCATCACCTTCTCCCCTAATGGGACCATGGCCATGTACACGGCCTGATTCGCGGGCGAGCCGGAATAGGGCTGGACGTTCGCATGCTCGGCCCCGAAGAGCTTCTTGGCCCTTTCCCGCGCTATGTCCTCTATCACGTCGATGAATTCGTTTCCTCCGTAGTAGCGCTTGCCCGGGTAGCCTTCGGAATATTTGTTGGTGAGCCAGCTTCCGAGCGCTTCCATCACTTCCTTCGAAACGTAATTCTCGGAAGGTATGAGCTCGAGCCCATACATCTGCCTGTGCAGCTCCTTCTGCATGTTCTCGTAAATCTCCGGGTCCTTGTCCTTCAGCATGCGCCCACCTTTTAGAATAAGCTGATGCGAGTTCGCGAAGAAAAAATATAAAGATTGGCTATTCCTTCTCCAGCACCACCG
>JBBITJ010000027.1:0-6057 GCA_037440825.1 Microcaldota archaeon
GAAAAAACTAAAGACTGGAAGATCATTCCCGAATCTTGAAGATCTGTCCGCTGCGGCGGTCATCTTTTCAGGATTCCCTGATCCTGAAAATCTTCACGCTCCCGTCGCTGGTCTTGTACACCATGTCGAAGCCGGGAAGGTTCTCGAGAACGAACGCGTTGTACAGGTTTGAGTCGTAGAACTTGGAGGTCCTGTCCGCCCACCCATCTACAACGCTGCCGTTTTCCACCCACACCTGGTCGTGCGTGAACAAGAGCGCGTAGAGCAGCCACTTTCTATTGTCCGTACCGTGCTCGAATTTCACGAAACCCTTCACGAGCTTCAGGCTTCCGTCCGAGTTCACCTTGCCCAGCTCGTACACAGCAGTAACGTTCTGGCCTGTCACTAGAGTGGCCGTGCCCATGCAATATGCAGGGCTGACCTCGTACGCTCCGTTGGACTTCACAACCACGTACGTGGTCACGCCCTTCTGGTTGAACGAGATGGCGCATTCGTCCTGAGGGGATGGGTTTGCAGGCACGTACAATGTGGTCCAGAGGTGGTCGAGCTCGCACTGGCTGTCCCCCGGGGACCTGCTGACGTTCGTCTGGTTGTTCCTCGCGCAGGCAAGGTAGTTGAGCGCCCCGTATTTCCCGCCGAACGCGCTGCCGCTGAACAGCAGTTCGGAGTCGAAGAGCACGTATTTGGAGCCGTACCTCTCCATGTCTGCCTTGAGCTCCTCCGGCGTGCCGGAGATGTAGTCGTGCGCCACCTCCACTATCATGTCGTGGCTGACGTGCTCGTTCCTTATGACCGCGTTGCGCTGGCCGAAGAAGTTCTCCCAGTGGCCGTAGTCCCACCAGCTCGTTATGCGCGAGCCGTTTTCCGTGTGGTCGCGTATCCATTCCATGCTCTCGATCCAGTAGTCCGAAACGCGCTCGCACCTGTAGGCGGCCGCAGTCCTCGCGTCCGCGTCCTGCGAATCCAAGTCGTCTATGAGCGAGAACGCGCAGAGCGTCTGGTCGTACTGGTAGTTTATCCCCTTGTTCGCGAATGCGACAGCGTCCTTCCCTGCCTCGCATATCTTCGCCACGTCAGGGTCTGATTCTGATGCGCCCTTGAGCCGCAGGTCGTCGCATATGGACGATAATTTGGATTGGAGCGCTGCGGGATTGTCTTGGAAGCGCGTCTCGAGGCTGGAACCGAGCATGACCGGCGCGCTGCTGTCCACGAATTGCAAAGTCGCGGTAGCGAGCCCTATCGCCATGAACGCATAGAAAATATTATTTCTTTCCGAAAGGGCCTTCACGCCGGTGCCGATGTACGCAGCCGCCTCAGCCATGAGAAGCTCGAGCTCGCCGAAGACGAACGCAAGCGCAGCCGACATGACGAAGCCGAGGTAGATTATGTATTTCGCCTTTATCAGCCCCACTAGCGCTATGGGGAATATTAGCGCGATGAAGAACCATACGGGAGTTTCTTCGTTCCTCGCTGCTAGCCGGTACGCGCTGTACGCTGACGCGATGAACGTGAAGAACATGAGCGCCATGAGCACGCTGTTTTCCTTCTCCTCGAACGCGAGGCTGGTTCCGAATACGGTATTGAGGATTGCAGAGAACAAGACGAACGCGACGTTCGCCAAAGCAGAGGGAACTGCGAACAGCACACCTATGGCCGCATACAGCCCGTGGTCGAATATCTTGCCCAGGAAGCCGAGCTGCGGCTCCATTATGGCGCCGCTCGTGCCCTGCTCCGCAATCGTGCGGTCCAGGGGAAGGTTGTACTCCGCAATCTGGAGCCCTGTGAGCGCGACTCCCTTTATCACGCCTCCTGCAGGGGTGAACGCGAGCATGAGCGAAGCAGCTATCGCGAGCCCGCCCAGCACGTAGAACTGCGTTTCGTCATCCAGCTTTGCCCTCTGGATGAGGTAGAGCGCCGCAACTGCCGCGAACGCTGCCACGTTGACTGCCGCGTATGAAACGACCGGGTAGCCCACGAAGAGGCTCTTGCACAGCGAAGCGAAAAGCGGGAACAGGAGAAACACTGCGGACAGCTTCGCGAACGTCTCAAGGTCCTTTTTCTGGAGGAAAATGGTGAGCGCCTGGAGCACGGTGAAGAGCAGCACCGCAGTTGCTGCTATCACTTCCGAGGAGCTTCCGAGGCTGACCGCGAAATAAGCGGCCCCTGCGAGCAGCGTGTGCTTCATGTCCTGCTTCTTCTGCGCCCAGAGGTAAAGGCACACGAACATCGAGAGCACGAAGAACGCGTGGGGCTGGATTTCCGCTTCTCCGGACGAGAGCTTCATTATGAATATGGGGATGAAGGAAAGCACTGCCGAAGACACGAGCGCGTATTCCTGCCTATACCACGCGCGCATGCCCAGGTAGAGGAAGAAGGCGGCGAACGACGCTGCGAACGGAGGGTAGATGTTCGATACGAGCGAAAGCAGGTAGTTGTTGTACGCTCCGCCTCCTGTGTAGATGGAATACCAGCCTGCTTCGAGATATGCGAGCAGAGGGGTTGTGCGGTGGTCCACCTTTATGTCAGGGTACCACGCTGTCTTGTCGTCGAGTGGGTTGTAGCCGTAATTGACGATCTGCTGCGCCACGTCTATATAGTAATAGGGGTCCAGCTCCTGGTATATGGGGCTGAGAGTCTGCACCCTAACCCAGAAGTTCACGAGAAAAAGGATGACGACCAGCGCCGAGACCGCGTACCTCATAGGCTCGGTTTTAGGGTCGGGAAGCTGGAGCTTGAATCCTTCATATGCCTTCAGCCAGACGAAGAGGACAATGGCGAGTGCGTAAAGGATCCCGCTATTGACCAGCGCGAGGGAGTACGAGAACTTGATGCCGAGGAACAGGAATTCCGCGAACGGCAGGAAGCCTTGGAGGAGCCAGCCGAAAGCGAACCCCATCAGGGTTTTCTCCACGCACGAGAAATCGCTCTTTTTCAGCAAAGCGAATGCTAGGATCGCGCCCGGAAGGAATGTGGAAAAAAAGATGATTGCCAGAGCGTAAGCAAGCGAGAATTCGATCATACCGCAACACTGTCAAAGGTTCGTGAAGTCCTCCTCAGTGAGGTGGACTATCCCGCCCGTTTCCTCCTTCTTTAATATCATTTGGGATTTGACTCCGACAACTATAGATGTGACGCGTACCGCGTCCCTGAGCTCCGGGTTTATGCGCGCGCCCACTTTCACGTTCGCGTTCTCGTCGAAAGCAGAGGTTATCCCCTCGCCTATTTTTATCGCGTCCCCCAGCGTGAGGTCAGGGCCGCCTTCCAGGTGGATAAGCGCGCCTTTCGCCCCCTCGTAATCCACGTCCAGCAGTGGATGCTTTATCGCGCTCTTTATCGCGTCCTCGACCTTGCCGTGCCCGCTTCCCTCGCCGAGGGAGATGAACGCCACGCCGCCGTTCTGCATTATGGAGCGTATGTCCGCATAATCTATGTTTATCAGGCTCGGGAACATTATCGTGTCCGCGATTCCCGTGACTGCGCGGGTGGTTATGGAATCCGCGAGCTCGAACGCCTGGTTGAGCGGAAGGTTCGGCGCAAATGAAAGCAGGCGGTTGTTGTCTATCACGACCACGGTGTCAGCGATGGAGACGAGCTCCTGTATCCCTTTTTGCGCGATCTTTAGCCTCGAGCGCTCTATGTTGAACGGATAAGTGACTATTGCTATTACCACTGCGCCCTGCTCCTTCGCGACTCGCGCGACTACGGGCAGCGCGCCTGTCCCTGTTCCTCCGCCCATCCCCCCCACGACGAAGGCGAGCTCGTTCTCGCCTATCTCCTGCCTGAGCATTGGAAGGTCTGCTTCGGCGCATTTCTTCGAGACCTCCGGATCACCTCCTGCCCCAAGCCCCTTTGTTATGGTCTTGCCTATGAGGAGCTTCTTGTGCGCCTCGGTTATTTTGAGGTGCTTGGCGTCCGTGTTTATCGCTATCGCTATCGCGCTCTTGAGGCCGCCTTTAACCATCCTGTTTATGCAGTTGCAGCCTGCCCCGCCCACGCCTATCACAGCTATGCGGATGTTCTGGTTCTCGTCCGGCGCCTCAGGTCTTATTTCAGGCGAAATAATCTGTTGGGAAGAATCGGATTTTGCGGACTTTATGATGTCTTCGAACACCGGACCACCTGGTTTTGGTTTTGCGTTCCGACTTCACGCACTCTAGCTGTGCGGAACGCCTTTTTCTGGCGTTCAACGTTTCTGCGAGAATGTTTTTAAACCAGTTAGGTGATGTTTACGAAGTGAAAACATGGACAGAAAAGAATACCTTAAAATTATCCTGGTCTTTTCGGTTTTCGGGATGCTGTTTTCCGGCTACCTGAGCTACGGGGAGCTTTTCGGAACCTGCGAGCTGGGGTGCAGCGCGGCAGGAAGGATATTCGGATTCCCGGCGTGCGTGTACGGGCTTGTTATGTATACTATAATAACGGCGCTCGTGCTGCTCGCGCTCAAGGAGAAAAAATAGCTGGCGGATTTTGCCGCGGCCTATCGATGCCGCCGTTCTGCGAAACCCTTTTTCCGCACTCGTCCACTTCGCAGAGAGTTATCTCGAATGTGGTGTTGCCGCCTCCTGATTCCACGGTTATCGCGCCTCCCGCGCGGCTGATAAGCCTCTTAACGTTCAGCAGTCCCACCCCTTCGCCTCCGTGGGTGGAATCCATCCTCTCCTTGAACATCTTTTCCAGCTTTTCCGCAGGTATGTCCGGGCCGTTGTTGGAAACGCGCACCACCACGAGGCAGCCGCCGTCTGGGCATATCTCCCTCTGCCAGCTGATCAGGATGTTGTTTTTCTCCCCGGGCCTGAATTCCTTCACCGCGTTGCTGATGAGATTTATGATCACAGACTGGAATTCCGCGGAATTCCCGTAAGCGAAGACCTTCGGCGAATTGTCGTCTATCACCACGGTCGCGCGCTTCGCCCTGTCTGTTCCGAGCCCCAATCCGGCGTTCGACAGGGTCACGGCTGAACGCACCGCTTCCTCCACGCTGAAGGGACCTAGAGAATGGTCCTTCCTGCAGTAGAAGCTAACGCCCTGGACGAGGCTCTTGACGATGTTGTGCCCCGCCTCGATCATATGGGTGTAGACGCCGATCTTGTTCAGCATCGCCAGCACGACATCGGTGCCGATTTGCGAGCTGTCGTTGAGCATGTTGCGCATGCGCTCCAACTCCGAGACTATGAGGCTGTTGGCTGCCACAGGGCCGGTGAGCGCGCCGTTTATGTCGTGCGCTATCCCGCCTATGAGCTCGCCGAGCGCGGTCATCTTCGCCATGTCCGCGAGCTCCAGGTTCTTCCTATCCAGCTCGCGCTGCTTCAGCTTCCGCTCGGTTATGTCGCGGCTGTGCTCGATCACGCTTTTCACGCGCCCTTCCTCGTCTAAGATCGGATATGCGTGCACCTCGCACACCCTCTGCCTGCCGTCCTTGTCGTAGTGGATGTGCTCCGTGCTCGCCGGCTTTGCCGTCCGCACCACTTCCGCTAGCGGGCACTGATGCTCGGCGTGGCTGCACGGTTTGTCCAAGTGGTGCGTCACCTTGTGGCATTTCATCCCCGGCACGATTTCTCCGAGGTTCGCTGTCGCGTTCGCGAACTGTATGTCGTACGTCTTGGCGTCTATCACATGTATAGGATCGGTTATGCCGTCCAGTATCACGCGCATGAACGCGAGCTGGTCCGCGAGCTCCTTCCTCAACGTCCTGTCCTGCCTGTCCAATTCGTCAAAATAGCGCGTCGCCTTGAACGGATGGAGAACCATCATTATGTTCCTCTTGATGGGCGTCGCTTCCCTGAACTTCTTCTCGAACCTCAGGTATGAGGCGGATTTGCCGGACGGGCGGTCATTTGTCATGATTGTGTTTAGTGCGGAACGGTTTATAAAAGCACACTTTTAAACGTTCCATATAACAATATGCAAAAGCTGCACGCACAGCCGCAGGAAGGGCGTAGGACGCGCTCGCTGAATCGCCTTTGAAAAAAATCGAGGGCGCGATGATACTTGAGAGGGAAGGCGGATATTCCCCGCGTGCAGGCTTTTTGTCGGGGTGGCGAACATCTTCGCCGCTGA
>JBBITJ010000027.1:6157-9228 GCA_037440825.1 Microcaldota archaeon
GGATATTCCCCGCGTGCAGGCTTTTTGTCGGGGTGGCGAACATCTTCGCCGCTGAGAAGCAGGTCACGCTTTCATTCGTGGATAAGGAAACGAAGATGCTCGTTTCGATAAACAGGGTAAACATAGGCGAAAGCGTCACGCTGAAAAAATACAGCTGCAAGGTGAAAGTAGTCGGAGTGGGCGACGGAAGGGACGGATTCGCCGGGCCGGAGCTCTCCGAAAAGCCGAAATGCAGGAAACCCAAGAAGCAGCAGAAGCTCAACATATGGAAATCCTAACGCCCGACATTCTACGCGATAGTTACCGTGGATCCGCTGGAAAGGAAATGAGTGCGGCAGGAGCCGCTGGAAGAAAGTTTTTTATATTGTTTCGTGGCTTATTTATTCCTAATTTCTCGCAACTCAGAGAAATCTATACGACATCAATTCACCATCCAATGGACTTCGTCCATTGCCTCCACAAAAGCTCGCGCTTTTGCGGATAGCTCAAACGCATGCGTCTGCGGACGAATGCTTTCGCTATGGTGAAGGTTTTACATCTGTAAAACCGGTCTTTACAATCCCACCATAGCTCAATGGCAGAGCGATCGGCTGTAGCTTGCTCAACCGCAATTTTAGCGGATACCGATAGGCTGCTGGTTCAACCCCGGCTGGTGGGAATCACATTTTAATCCTATTGGGTTAAAATGATTAGAACAGGCGGTTTCCAGTCGTCTGTTTCGCGTTTTGAATAACGAAACCGAGAACTCGAAACAGGAAACCACAACTATTTCGACTTAGAGATAGTGAAAACAAATCATATGCCTCGGTGGTGTAGTGGTCAGCATTACGGACTGTCACACGCCGTGAAAGGGTTTTTAGGTACGTGCTTTCACGGCGGGCAACTCCGTCGACTCGGGTTCGAATCCCGACCGGGGCGAAAAAAGTTTTCCAAATCCGAACGACGGAAATCGTTTGAACGAGGAAACTTTTTTAAATACATACATCCATATAAATTTTTTACCGAGATTTTCGGGCTGATTGGGTTGTGATGGTTTTAGAACCCTCACATGAACCCATCTCGCACGGGAAACGTTTCCACGAATTCGGAAACGAATCGGATAGAAACCGAGACGCTTATCGGTTCGACATATGCTTCAAGAGCCAAAGAGAGGGGAATATTCAAACTCTCTTGTCAATTCCAAGATAGTAACTTCCAAATTCGTAACTCCAGTTGATCCTGCTGGAGGGTACTGCTATCAGAGTTCGATTAAGCCATGCAAGTTGGCGCATTCACTTGGATGCGCGGCAGACGGCTGAGTAACACGTAGTCAACCTAACCTTGGGACGTGGATAACCTCGGGAAACTGAGGATAACACGCGATAGTCCATTTATGCTGGAATGCTTAATGGGCGAAACCGTTTGTGAATCGGAGCAAACGGCCCTAGGATGGGACTGCGGCGGATCATGGTAGTTGGTAGGGTAACGGCCTACCAAGCCGATAATCCGTAGGGGCCATGGGAGTGGTGGCCCCCAGAATGGCACTGAGACAAGGGCCATAGTCCTACGGGATGCAGCAGGCGCGAAACCTTCGCAATGCACGCAAGTGTGACGAGGGAACTCTGAGTGGTATTAGCTACTTGCTAGTGCCTTTTGCCTAGTGTAAAAGCGACCGTCACACAGTCGATTATAAAGCTAGGAGAATAAGGGTGTGGGCAAGACTGGTGGCAGCCGCCGCGGTAACACCAGCGCCTCGAGTGGTACCCACGAATATTGGGCCTAAAGCGTTCGTAGCCGGTTCTGTAAGTCCGCTGTGAAATGTTGGGGCTTGACCCTAACGCGTGCAGTGGATACTGCTGGACTTGGGAGCGGGGGAGGGAAGAAGTACTTCTGGGGTAGCGGTAAAATGCGTTGAGCCTAGAAGGACTTCCAGTGGCGAAGGCGTCTTCCCAAAACGCGTCCGACGGTGAGGAACGAAAGCTGGGGGAGCAAATCGGATTAGATACCCGAGTAGTCCCAGCTGTAAATGATGCAGACTTCGGTGTTTCTCCAACGTAAGTTGCAGAAGTGCTGTAGAGTAGTTGTTAAGTCTGCCGCCTGGGGAGTACGACCGCAAGGTTGAAACTTAAAGGAATTGGCGGGGGAGCACCACAAGGGGTGGATGCTACGGTTCAATTGGATACAACGCCAGGAACCTCACCACAGACGACAGCAGTATGAAGGTCAGACTGAAGATCTTGCCTGACAAGCTGAGAGGTGCTGCATGGCCATCGTCAGCTCGTGGTGTGAATCTCGTTTCCAAGCGAGAGCACAAACTGTCTGGTTAAGTCCAGCAACGAGCGAGACCCATACCTTTAGTTGCTAACTCTATCTCCGGATGGGGTGCACTCTAAAGGGACTGCCCGTGTTAAATGGGAGGAGGGAGTGGGCGACGGTAGGTCAGTATGGCCCGAATTCTGTGGGCTACACGCGGCATACATTGGGCGGAACAGCGGGTCGCAACGCCGAGAGGCGAAGCTAATCTCTTAAATCCGTCCTTGGTTGGGATCGAGGGTTGAAACTCACCCTCGTGAACGTGGAATCCCTAGTAATCGCGGTTCATCATACCGCGGTGAATACGTCCCCGCTCCTTGCACACACCGCCCGTCAAGTCATCCAAATGCTTCTTCGATGAGGCCCAGGTTCTTGCCTGGTTCGAATTGAAGATGCGTGAGGAGGGCTAAGTCGTAACAAGGTATCCGTAGGGGAACCTGCGGATAGATCACCTCCAAAACTTTATCGTTCACCGATAAAGTCTGGTAGTTGCAAGGAATTCCTTGGAAACTCTTGAAGCATGTTGTCGAGCTTTATTTTTACAGCTCTTAGCGCGAGCCATATCAAATTGTTTTACTGTGTTGAACTTCTTTTTTTATGAAGTTTGGCAGAAGCGCTGCCTAAAAGCACATTGCCGGCATGCGGGATGTCCTGATACATGATTATATCGGCTATATGTTTGTGAAAAATTCACGATTCCGCGCCCATGTGCTCTCCAAGATGGCCGCCCAGGTCGAATAGTGTCTTTCCAATAACGACAAGCACCGTGTAGAGCGTCA
>JBBITJ010000028.1:0-6233 GCA_037440825.1 Microcaldota archaeon
TCAGCTAGTTTTCTTGTTCTTCAGCGCAGCCTTGAGCAGCGCCACGAAAAGCGGGGCGGGCTTCTCCAGCCTGCTCTTCAGCTCAGGATGCGCCTGCGTAGCGATTCCGAAGCTTTCCTTCCATTCAACCATTTCGGTGATTTCGTTCTTCGGATGTATCCCTGAGATCACGAGTCCGGCTTCAACCAGTTTGGAAACGTATGCCGGATTGACTTCATACCTGTGCCTATGCCTCTCGTATATTATCTCCTCCCCGTAAGCTTCGAATCCCACCGTGCCCTTCTTCAAATGCATCTCGTAAGCCCCCAGCCTCATGGTCGCCCCTTTCTTCACTATCTGCTTCTGCTCCGGAAGTATGTCTATCACGGGGTGCGGAGTTTTGTCGTCGAATTCCGTGGAATTGGCGCCCTCGAGCTTCGCCACGTTGCGGGCGTACTCCACTGTCATGAGCTGCACTCCCAGACAGAGCCCGAGGTAGGGGACGCCGTGCTCCCTCGCGTACTTTATAGCTGAAATCTTGCCCTCTATCCCGCGCTTCCCGAACCCGCCGGGAACAATTATCGCATCATATCCCTTCAATATCTCAGCAGGATCTCCCTTCTCTATCTTCTCCGCGTCTATCAAATCGCAGTGCGCCTTCGCGTTAACCTCCGCGCCTGAATGCACGAGCGCTTCGGAGACGCTCACGTAAGCGTCCTTCACTTTGGTGTACTTGCCTATGAGCGCGACCTTGAGCGAGTGCTTGGGATTCTTTATCCTGTCCGTGCGCTTCTTCCATTCGCCCCAGTCTGCCTCCTTCTTCTCGTCCAGCCCGAGCTTCCTGGCTATGACGGCGTAGATGCCCTGCTTCTCCAGCACGAGCGGCAATTCGTAAACCGTTTCCACGAAGGGATCGTCAAGCACCGCGTCCTTGTCCACGTTGCAGAACATCGCAATCTTCTCCTTCGCGTCCTCGCTGATCTCCTCCTGCTCCCTGGTGATTATGATTTCGGGCTTGATTCCCATTGAAAGAAGCAGGCGGTTCGCCTGTTGCGTGGGCTTGGTCTTCTGCTCCCCTGGCGAGATGCTCGGAACGTAGGTCAATTGCACGAACACGACTTTCTCCTCGCTTGCCAGCTGCCTCGCCGCCTCGAGGAAATAGCTGTTCTCCAGGTCTCCCACCGTGCCTCCGACTTCCAGCAGCACCACGTCTGCCTTCGTCTCCGAGGCGTATTTCCGCACCCTCTCCTTTATCTCGTCGGTAAGATGAGGGATGAACTGGACGTCCCTTCCCAGATAGTCCCCGCGCCTCTCCTTCTCTATTATGGTCTGGAAGAGCTTCCCTCCTGTTATGCTCGCGCTTCCCGGTAGGCTCTGGTTCAGGAACCTTTCATAAGTTCCGAAATCCATATCCACTTCAGTGCCGTCGTCCAAAACGAACACTTCTCCGTGCCTGAACGGATTCATCGTCCCGCAGTCCACGTTCAGGTAGCCGTCGAACTTGAGCGGGAATGCCCTGTATCCCCGCGTCTGCAGGATCTTGGCTATCGAAGATGTTACTATACCTTTCCCAAGACCGGACATTATAGAACCAGTGACCACTATGTATTTCGTTCCAGCCATAGGGAACATAGTTGAGCGCAGGCTAATTTAATCCTTCCTTTTCCTTCCGAACGGAATATTCCGGATTTAAATTTATTCCCTTCGTAATCGGAACATGTTCCCCGATCTTTCGGAAATAAAGAAGCGCCGCGTGCGTCTCGACCTCACGCAGAAGAGGCTGGCGCAGATAGCCGGAGTGTCGCAGAGCCTAATCGCGAAGATAGAGTCCGGGAAGATAGATCCGAGCTACTCTTCAGCGAGGAAGATATTCGGCGCTCTGGAGGGGTTCGTGCACGAGGAGAACAAGACCGCGCGGGACATCATGAGCCAGCACGTGCTTTCGGCCTCGCCGCAGGAGCCGCTGCGCTCCGTGCTTGAAACGATGCGCAAGAGGAACATAGAGCAGATGCCTGTTATGGAGAAGGACGCGGTGGTGGGAAGCGTGAGCGAGGACAGCATAGTACATTTCCTTTCGACTTACAAGGGAAGCAGGAACATCCTGGACCTGAAGGTGGGGGACGTGATGGCCGAGTCGTTCCCGATAGTGAAGGAGGACGCGAACTACCGCCTGCTTCTCGAGCTTTTGAATTACAACCGCGCCGTATTGATAGCGAGGAAAGGGAAGGTCGTGGGAATAGTAACCAAGACCGACCTGCTCAAGACGCGATGAACATGAAAATCAGCATTCCCTTTTCTTTTAAAAGAAAAGACCTGAGTGATCCACCCCAAAAGAAAACGAAGCGAGCGTATGCGAGCGATATTGGAGGGGGATTTCGGAGGAACACTGGAACCTAAGGGGGAACGCACGATTCCAGCAAATATGTTCCCCCTTGGGTTTGTGATGGACTCAGAGGGATTCGCACCCTCGGCCCCTCGCGTGCAAGGCGAGTGCTCTGCTGCTGAGCTATGAGCCCATAATTAGCGCATCTCTTACTCTGTGAAAATTTATAAAACGCACATTTAAATCGGGCGCTGCCCTAACAGTTGTTGCAGGCAAATGTTTTGTACTGTAAGGTTGATGCGATGATGGCTAACAAGAAGGCTCTGGCTGCCGCGAAGGCGCTCGAATCGATCGAGGAAGGCAAGACCATAGGGTTGGGCTCAGGGACCACTGCAGCGGAATTCATCCAGCTCCTGGGAGCGAAAGTGGATGCCGGATTCAGGATCGACTCCTGCGTCCCAACTTCATTCGATTCGAGGATACACGCGATAAAATGCGGGCTCTCCCGCTACCTCTGCGACCCGGACCAGGTGAAGAAGATAGACGTCGCGGTGGACGGCGCGGACGCCGTTGGCGAGAATTATGTGATAAAAGGCGGAGGCGCTGCGCTCACAAGGGAGAAGGTGGTCGCGTACAACGCCGAGGAATTCATAGTCATAATAGACGACAGCAAGCTCATGAAGGGTTCCAAGGCGACCGTGGCGCTGGAATGCATAAAATTCTCCGCGCCGTTCGTGCTGCGCACCCTGCGCAAGCTGGGCTACGACGCAGCGATTCGGGTAGGAACCGGAAAAGTGGGGCCCATCATAAGCGACAACAACAACTTCATCGTGGACGCCAAGATGGAGATAAAAAACGCGGCCAACTTGGAGGCGATGCTGAACAACATTCCAGGTGTCCTTGAGAATGGGATTTTCACGAAATTCGACCGTGTGATAGTTGGCGACGAGAAAGGGGCGCGCGAACTCTAGTGTTTCGCCCGCACTCTCCACAGCATCAGCACCGCGACCGAGACGCTGATGATGAACGAGAACACGAACGCGCCGTTCATGCCGAAAATGCTCCACTCCCAGAGCGCGCCTGCTATCAGGTTCGCAGGAAGCACGAGCACTCCGGTTATGCCCTGATAGAATCCTATCGCAGTCCCGTAGCTGCCGTTCTCCACGATCCTCGCTACGAAAGCGCGCGGGGTCGTTTCCACTATTGAAGTCACAAACCCCAGGATCGCGAAGAACAGCAGGAAAAGCCAGTCGTTCGCGAACGCGAAGCCCGCGAGCGCGATTGCGAAAAGGACGCACGCCGCAGCCATCATCTTCCTTCCGCCCAACCGGTCGGTGAGCATTCCTACCGGGATCGCGGATGCCGTGTAAACTATGTTGTATATCGTATATCCGAGAAGCGTCAGGAGTACGCTGCTCGTTATTCCCTGCGCCTTGAGTATGAAGAACGGGACTCCGAACTGTGCGAGCGCAAAAAGAGAGCCGAAAATCGCGATGCTCCTGTAGCTCTCGTTGCCCCACGTGCTCCTTATTATTCCTCTCCTGGTTCCCAGCTCCTTGCGGTCTACGTCGGTTGCGTACTTCCATATCGCCACAACCCCTATCGCAGCCGGAACCACCGCGAGCACGAATATCGACCTGTACGTCTGCTCTTCCCCGATCTGGGGAAGAAGGTATGCGATGAGCCCCATGGTGATTAGCGGCCCTACCATCGCTCCCGCAGCATCCATCATCTTCCTGAATCCGAAAGCGGTGCCGAGGTTGTTCTTTCTCTCGCTGTACGTTATTATCGCGTCCCTCGGCACTCCGCGTATGCCCTTGCCGAACCTTTCCACCATCTTTATTCCAAGGACCTGGTGCCAGCTGGTCGCGAACACGAAGAATATTTTCATTATCGAGGAGACGAAGTAGCCGAACGTGCTTATCCTCTTCCTTTCCCCGACCCGGTCGCTCACGTACCCTGAGAGCGCCCTGAGCACGGCGACTATGAAATTGGACACGCCTTCTATAAGCCCTATTACGAACGCGTTCGCGCCGAGCACGTTCATCAGGAAAAGGGGCATTATCGGGGTGATCATCTCGCTGCTTACTTCGACCAGGAAGCTCGTGCTCCCAAGCACAACGCTGTTGCGGCTGAGCTTTATGGTCATAAGCCGTTTTCGGGAAACCTGTTTAAATACATTGTTCCAGGATTTAGGATATGCTTGAGGTTCCGGAAGCGCTCAGGGCTGAGCTGAAGAAGCCGCTGGGCGAATTGATGGGGATGGACGCGTTCATCTCCGAGTACGGGAAATCCAGGATAATCTCCGTAGGCGACATAGTCACGCTCTCCCTATTGGAAAAGGGAATAAGGCCGTTCCTGGCTGCCTACGATTTCAGGAGCATGCGCCACGACATAGAGAAGCGGATGAGGGAAAGGATAAAGGGCGCCTATTCCACATACTCCACTGCAAGGAACCCGCCCGGCACGATAACAGAAGAGCTCGAGGCCGCGGCCGCGTCCATGGCAGGGAAAGGCGGCGCGCTTTACGTGGAAGGCGAGGAGGACCTCGCTGCGCTGGTTTTCATGCGCATCTCCCCCGAGGGCTGCGTGATAGTGTACGGCCAGCCGGACGAAGGCGTCGTGGCCGTGGAATGCAACGAAAAAAGCAGGAGAAAAGCTGAGCTGATTCTTGGAAAGATGAAAAAATAGGGCCGGGAAATATCTAGCTTCCTCCGCCCTTGCCCAACATGTAGAGAAGCACGTAGGATATGAGCGTCGTGCCTATCCCAACGCCCGCCAGGATCATGTTGTCGGTTTCCCCGCGGACGGTTATCCACATGTAGACGACGCCTGTCCCTATGAGCAGCGCGGCTATGAACCTTATCGCGTTCATTATCGCCTTGCCAGCCGACATCACTGCACCTTCAAATCTGGTCCCGCGTGCTGCGCGGCATTCACTGCTCGCCGCCTGCCTGGACTTTCGCCACGACTATTACGTCTTCGACGGATTTCACGTTCTTGTACATCACGCTTTTCTCCCTGAGCACCCTCTTCGCGTCCTCCTTGGAAGACGGGAGCGGCTCGAGAAGCACCCTTACCACTTCGCCGCTTTCCGTGTCGAGGATGAAATCCTGCGCGTTGCCTATGAACTTACCGCTGTCGGTAAAAATATCCATTCCGTACATCCTGGATAGCTTCGTCGTCATTGTTTCACCTTATCTGGTATGCCGTTGAAATCTCAACGTCGCCTATGCGTTGTTTATTGGGTGTTTAATTTTAAATTGTTTCTATGAGTTCAGCCTCGCTGTCCTCCTTGAAGTTGCCCAGCACTATCTTGGTGTTCACCCTCTGCACGCCTTCCACGCTGTTTATGTCGTTCACCAACCGCCCCAATGTGTCTATGTCCTTGCATGTCACTATCGCTATGCCGTCGTATTCCCCGGTGGTGCGGTAGGCGTGGTGCACGTAGGGCATCTTCGCCACCTTCCTCATCGCGACGTCGGTCTTGCCTTCTATGTCTATTTGTATTATGGCCGTTATCGCGTACCCTAGCTTCCTGAAGTCGAACACGGCCGTGTAGCGGGTTATCACGCCCTCCTTCTCCATCCTCCGCATGCGTTCTATTACAGTATTTGGATGGATCTTCAGCTCCTTCGCGATCTCCCTGCTGGAAAGCCGGGCATTCCTGCCCAAAAGCCGCAGGATTCCCACATCCTTCGCATCGTAGTCGTAAGCCATGCTTATACATTTGTATAGCAATAATTTAAAAATCTATACAAAAATCCTGAAAAAACTGGAAAACTTATATATACTTATGAAACGTCCTATTACCTGGCAATAGCCGAGGTGGGAGCATGAAGGAAATTGAAGCGAAGCGGGAGGCGAACAGGATCATGGCAGAGTTCGACTCCACCATAAGGAACTACGGCACCACTTCGGTACGTTTTGC
>JBBITJ010000028.1:6333-9084 GCA_037440825.1 Microcaldota archaeon
CATTTTTTAAAGTTTTCCCATCTATATGTAATTACGCCTGATTCTCGATTTGCCTGTATTCCGTTTGGGGTGTGGGGAAATCAAGGAAAAACCGCTAGGGGGCTCTGCCCCCTAAGAGGTTTGTCTGCAGGGATGGCGGAGCCCGGTCAATCGCGCCAGACTCAAGGTTTCGTTCCGGAACGCAAAACGCAGAACCCGGAACACATAAGCAATCTGGTGTCCTAGCGGCTACGAAGGTTCAAACACATATCCCTTTTCTTTTTGCGAAAAGAAAAGGTCTAAGTGGTTCGCCCCAAAAAGAAAAACGAACTGCTGGTATGGTGGAAATCCTTCTCCCTGCATTTTTATTCTTGCTTCAATTACGACTCAATCGTTTGCCGATGCGTCGCTAATTCAAAGAGGCGTTGTCCCGCACTCAGGGTGTAGGAGGGCACCTGAAGCTTTCTTACAATATTCTAATTACTTATGTGTTGTTTTTAAATGTGTCTATCCGTGTAATAATCACGGACCAGCCGCAAATTGCTTTTTTATACCTTCTCCAAGAAACAAAATCCATGACCGAGTCTGCGGAAATCTGGAACGACGCTGCAAAGTCATTGGAGTTCCAGCAGAACTATTCAGGCTCCGCCTCGTGCTACGAGCGCGCGATCAGGTTCGGGGACGACAATCCGCGCACGCTGGTCAACCTCGCGGTCTCAAACCTCCACCTCTACGAATTCTACAAGGACGACAAGTATCTCGCCTCTGCCAAAGGATACCTCGTATCTGCATTGGAGAAGGAGCCTGACAACCCGAGGATACACCATTACCTCGGGTTGGTCTACGTTTCCCTGGGCGAGAAGGAGCTGGCAGCGGACGAGTTCTTCAGCGAGGGCGAGAAGCAGGTCGAGGAGAGCAGCGAGCTACTCTTCCGCTTCAACCTCAACATAGAGACCCTGGTGTACGAGAGCAGGAAGCAGGACGTCTACGAGCTTTTCCCCGATCCTGCCTTGTACAAGGTGTTCGACCTAGTGAAGAGCTTCCCCTTCGACAGCGCGCTGTTCGAGAGCCTCAAGGAGACTTACGGCAACCGCGACAGCTCCTCCCTCCTCGCGCTCTACCTCCGCTCGATATATTTCAAGGTCTTCGACGACCGCAAATTCTCGCAGGAGCTCGGGCTGAAGGACGAGCAGTCCAAATGGGAAGCCCTGCTGGTGTTCTTCGTCAGGGGCATAACTGCGGAATCCAAGGCGCTGGTGAAATCAGCGCTTCTTCCCGGCGGCTCGCTGGACGTTTCGAAACTGCCTGCGTACACGAAGCTGCTGGTGGGCAGGTACAGGAGAGAAATTCTCTCTTCCACATACTCTCGCCAGAGCTTCGAGGCCCTAATCGACCTGCCCATGAGGAAGCTGGAAGCCCTGGACAAGGCGTGCGAGATTTCCTCCGATCCCAAAGGAGGGGTGCGGCAGCTCGTGAAGGCGATGAAAACGCTTGCAAAGGTAGGGCTGGCGCGCATGAAGGGAGGGGAGCTTTCCCTTTCCCCCCAGCTCGTTTCAGGGCAGGAAGGCGCAGAGCGCGTCCAGTCTGACCTCGCCAAGGGCGAATGCGGCCGCCAGCTCTTCCTGGAGCTCAATTCCCTCTTGAGGAAGAAGAGGTTCGAGTACGCGCTCGACCTCGCGAAGAAGATCCGGGCGCTGTACGAGGAAGCCGAAGCGCTGTATTACACCAGGGAGATAATTTCTAAAATAGCGCTCAGCGAGGAGGAGAAGTTCGCCATCCTCTCGGAAGCCTGATTGGCAGTTTGGGCTTTTCGACCGCGCTTATCAGATCTGCTTCGCGCAGAGGTTCTCTATTATGGGGAAGTTTGCCGTGCAGTTTATCTTGTTCCCGCTCACCTGCACGAACCCGTTGGCGCTCACAGACATGGTTCCGTTGCCGGTGAGCCCAAGTATTTCGAGGAACATGTTCTGCTGCGCGAGCCCGCCGTAGCCCACGGTCCCGTAATCCACTATTGCCAGGGCGTCGTCAACGTACGTCCAGCTGAAGCTTCCGTCCACCATGGCTTCACAGTCCGCGACCGCGCCGGTGCTGTCGTAGCAGACCGCGGTGAAGTTGTATGTTCCGGGGAAATCGAGCACCAAGGGCCCATCTATAGAGCAGTTCTCGTGCGAGCACGGTATGACTTCGACAGCGTAGTTGTTCACCGGGTTGGTGTCGTTGGCTCCAGAGGTGAGGTTGGTCATTATCCCTATGTATGCCGAGCCCATGCAGTCGTAGTCGTCCGTGGCGCGCACGTATGACTGCCCCATGAGCAGCGCGGGGACCGTATATGACTGCCACGGCGGATTCGTTTCCTGGCAGTTAACCAGGAGGTTGTCTGCGCAGTGCACGATCGCTATGTCGAGTTTGGACTGCGCGAATATGTCCGTGGTGCCCACGTTCGTGACCGTCACGTTGGCGTATCCGGTCTCGTTCTGCGCCATGAACGTGTCGTTGGGGGTTATGGTGAGCCCGAGGTCCACTCCTTCGGTTATGGTCGTGAATATGTCGTCCGACGCGCTCGTGGTGTTAGTGCACGTCGGGTCTGTGGTGCTCACGTACACCGTGATGGTGACGTTCTGCGGCTGCGTGCCGCCGCTGTAATCGAGCGTGCCGTTGAATCCGTACGTCTGCCCGACCGTGAGCAGGAACGGAAGCGAATCGTCCGTGGTGAATGTGAATCCCGGGCTGGCCGCGAACGAGTCCACGTATATGTCAACGTTGCCGCTGTTG
>JBBITJ010000029.1:0-7215 GCA_037440825.1 Microcaldota archaeon
GGAAGCGGCTCAGGCACGCGAACGATATATCGGGCGCAGTGGGTTCAGGGGCGTACAACGGCGCGTGCATAGAATGGCTCGCGTCAGCGGACCGCAAGTCTTCGGCAGGATGACTGCCTTCGCCAGCCATTTCGCCAATCGCCGAACCCGGCTTAGGTAAGCTTATAAATGCTTTTTTTGCAACGAATTTAGGGCAATCCAGACCAGCGAATCACACTATACGAGGTTATAATATGGCCGAATTCACTTGGAAAGTAGGCGGCGAAGCCGGAATGGGCATAATGGCCTCCGGGCTCACGATGTGCAAGGTGTTCACCCGAGGGGGGCTCAACATAGTCGGCTACCCCGAATACCCGTCGCTCATACGCGGCGGCGAGAACACGTTCCAGATACGGATAAGCGATTCCGAGATACACTCTCCGTCCAAGAACAGCCACCTGGTGGTGTGCCTGAACAAGCCCACTGTGGATTTCCACAAGGACCAGATCGAGAAGGACGGCGCGATAATATACGATTCCTCCGCAACCAAGATAGAGGAAGGCGAGCTCAGGGCGGACATAAGGAAGTTCGACGTCCCGCTCCTCAAGCTCGCGACGGACAACGGCGGGGACATCATAATGAGGAACACCGTCGCATTGGGCGCAAGCCTCGCGGTGATGGGCTACGAGATTTCGCTTCTTGAGAACGTGCTGGCTGAAACTTTCGCCAAGAAGGGCCAGCAGGTGATAGACCAGAACGTGAAGATAGCCAGGGCAGGTTATGATTATGTGATGCAGAACCACAAGAGCGCGATTTCATCCTTCCCGCACAAGATCGCGATGAAGAGCAGCCACAAGCGCATGGTGATAACAGGCAATGAGGCGCTCGCGCTCGGAGCTGCGAAAGGCGGCCTGAAATTCTATTCGGTCTATCCGATGACGCCTTCCTCTACCATAATGCACTACCTCGCGCAGAAGGAGCTAGATTTCGACGTGCTCGTGAAGCAGACCGAGGACGAGATTGCCGCGATACTCTACGCAGCCGGAGCGAGCTACGCAGGAGTGCGCGCAGCAACAGGAACGAGCGGCGGCGGCTTCTCGCTCATGGTGGAAACATTGGGAATGGCGGGCATGGCCGAAACGCCTGTTGTCGTTTTCCTCGCGCAGCGCACCGGCCCGAGCACAGGGATGCCGACGTGGACCGAGCAGGCGGACCTGAAATTCGCGCTCAACGCGAGCCAGGGCGAGTTCCCGAGGGTGCTTATCGCCCCAGGAGACGTGGAGGAGGCGTTTTTCCAGAGCGCCAAGGCGCTCAACATAGCGGAGAAATACCAGCTTCCCGTAATTGTATTGAGCGACAAGTACCTTTCCGAAACGTACTTCTCGTGCGAGAAGTTCGACACATCCAAGGTGAAAATAGAGAGGGGCAAGATGATAACCGAGGACATGAAGGACCTCGCGCCCATGAACCGCTACAAGAGATACGCGCTCACGAAGGACGGGGTTTCCCAGCGCCCCATTCCAGGCGTAGTCGGAGGCATGCACGTCGCGAGCTCCTACGAGCACGACGAGACCGGATTCAGCACCGAGAACTTCGTCACCCGCGCCGCGATGGTGAACAAGAGGATGAAGAAGCTGGACATGATATTGAAGAACGAAGTGGAGATGCCGAAGCTTTACGGTCCTGAGGACGCCGAAGTCACGCTGGTGTGCTGGGGCTCGCACAAGGGCATAGCGCTGGACGCCATGAACATGCTCGCGAAGCAGGGAGTGAAAGCGAACGTCCTGCACTTCGTGTACATGTTCCCGCTGGACGCGAAGGCGCTCAAGAAGCTCTTCAAGAAGTTCAACAAGACCATAATGGTGGAGAACAACCGCACCTCGCAGTTCGCAGGCGTGCTGAGGGAATACACCGGGCTGAAGCCGAACTTCAAATTCATAAAGTACGACGCGAGGCAGTTCTTCGCCGAGGAGATAAGCGAGGCGGTGAAGAAGCTCAAGGACGCTGGCTGGAAAGGGAAGAAGGAGCAGCATTTCATAGAGGATTTCGCCTACGACTACCTCCAGGCGACAAAGGTAAGGTGATTGCGATGAGCACTATTCAGGAACTCACAACGAAAGAGAAGCCGCAGTGGTGCCCCGGATGCGGGAATTTAACCATCCACACAGCGCTCAAGACCGCGCTGGCGGAATTGAACCTGCCGCGCGAGAAGGTGGTGATGTGCACCGGAATAGGGTGCTCAGGAAAGAGCAACCACTACATAAACACCTACGGTTACGAGACGCTCCACGGAAGGAGCGTGCCTGTTGCCTCAGGAATCAAATTGGCGAACCACGACCTTACGGTAATCGCGGAAGGGGGGGATGGAGACGGATACGGCATAGGATCAGCGCACTTCCTGCACTCTTTCAGGCGCAACATAGACATGATGTACATAGTGCACGACAACGCGGTGTACGGCCTCACAACCGGGCAGGCGTCTCCCATGACGCAGAAAGGAATGAAGACGAAATCGACGCCGCACGGCAACCTCGAAATCCCGTTCAACCCGGTTGCGGTCGCAATCGCAGGAGGCGCTACGTTCGTGGCGCGCGCGTTCGCAGGGGACATAATGCACATGAAGGAGATATTCAAGCAGGGGATACAGCACAAGGGCTTCGCGTTCATAGACGTGTTCCAGCCCTGCGTGACCTTCAACAAATTGAACACGTTCCAGTGGTGGCAGCAGAGGGTGTACAAGCTCGACGCTTCCTACGATCCGAAGAACAAGATGGCTGCGCTGGAAAAGGCGTTCGAGGAGATCAATTCCAATTACGAGAAGATCCCGATCGGCGTGATATACAAGGAAGAACGCCCCACCTATCACGACGAAGCCCCGCAGCTCAAGAGCGGGCCGCTGCTCAAGCACGCTGTCGCTAACGAAGCGATAGACAAGGCACTTGAAGAGTTCATGTAATTTTTCTTATCATATCCTTTTTCCTGAAATCGGCTGCAGAAAACTAGATCTTGTCCAGCTTCTCCTTTATCTTCCCTATGTCCAGCTTGGTCACAATCAAGGGTATGCGCTCCCTTTCCGAGATTTTGAGCGCCAGTTTGTCCACGTCCTCAATCCCGTGCAGCACCACGACGCTGGGCTTGGACGGCGACACGCGGATGACGACCATGGGGCTCCTTCCAGTGCTCACGCCTGTGAATATGAACGCGCGCTCGGAAACATGCCCGTACATGCGGGGGAAATACGAGAAAGGCATCTCAAGTATGACTTTCAGCGAGTCTATGAGCGTGTATCCGTACACCTGCCAGGTTTCCGCAAGGTCCTGGTTTGTAAGGATTTTACCCTCTATGAGAGAGGCGAAGCTCTTTATGCTCATTCCGCGCGCGAATTCATGGACCTCGAAATAGTCCTCTATGTTCTTCTCCCCTTCCAGCAGCTTCTGGCTTATCGCGCCGCCCTTCTGCCTGTCAATCTCGAACAGCGAGTTCACGAACCTTTTGATGATTCCCGTGCCGGGGCTCTTGCGCCTGTTCGCCTCGTAGTCGCTTATGGTGGAGACGCTTATGCCAAGGTAGCGCGCGAGCTCGACTTGGGAAATGGCGAATATTTCCCTCCACTTCTTCATGGTCGCGCCTGCGTCCTCGGAAAGCGATATTTCGCCAGCTATTTCCAGCTTGATCTTCTCCATCGATATCTTCCTTCGTCCTGTCAGTAGAATCTCTTTGAGCTCACGAGCGCAAGCGCGCCTTTCCCCTCTTTCGAGGATATCTCGTACACCGCCTCGCCATAGCTTCCTATCTCTCCGAGGCCGCTGCTCTCGTCAACCGAGCGCATATCGGCCACCTCAATGATTTTTGCGAGGTGCGCTTTAATGTCTTTCGCTTTCCCGCTTTCCCATGCCATCGCGCGCTTCACGCTCAGCTTGGAGCCGAACTGCTCGACCTTCACCACGTCCGAGCCGCGCCTCACGTCCGTATCTTCTGCCAGCAGCGAAAGCGAAGCGCCGTTCCCGTAAGAGGCTAGGAAGAGCGCCGCGTTCCTGGACCTGAGCTCTTTCCAGAACTCCGCGCATCCCACGCCTTCCACCGCGTCCGCTTCGAAGAACCGGGCGGAGTAGAGAGCTGCCGCCAGCTTCCCGAACTCCATGGACACCATGCCGTCCTGCACCAGGTAATCCTCGCCTTTCCTGAGCGTTATCTTCCCCTCTTCGCCGACTCCTATTCCTGCTGCCAGCAGCGCCTCGGCAACGCCCTTGTGGATGAAAAACCGCTTCGCCCAGAAGTTCTCCGCTGAATCGAAATATTTCGCCACTTCCAGCATCCTTCCTTCCATGGGCGCGCACCTCAGCCCGAGCAGGCAGAGGTCTGCTGCGGTGCGCAGGAAGAACAGCGATTCGTCCAGGTCCCCATTCTTCCTTTCCTCCTCGGCCCTCGCGAGCATGTATGGGATATTCGCATAGTATTCAGGGGAGCACAGCCTCCGCCCTCCGAATTCCGCGACGCTGCCGTTCCTCAGCAGCGCGGAAAGCACCAGGAAATCCATGAACGGCTTCGCGTCCTCCAGCCCCATCTCCTCCTCGTAGATTCCAGCAGCCTCCCTTCCAGCCTTCTCCAGCTGGGAAACGTCGTACTCCTCGCTTATCCAGCCGTATTCCCCTTTTGGCGTAGCCGCGAACAGCGCGTTTCCGAGCGAAGGGCTGAATTCCCTGTTGCCGTAGACGTCAATGCCTAGCGCATAAACGGCTGCGAACTTCCTCGCCCTTACGTTCCACGTGTTTTCCCTGAACGGCATGATAGCCATTTTCCTCCATCTGCCAGCGAACCTTATGAAAGTCTTCACGGTCTTTCCGTCCGAATGCACCCCGAATTTCGCGTCCTTCCTGGAAATAGAATCGAGCAGCTCGGCGATCTTCGCGTCCGAATGCGCGCTCTCAACCGCTTTCGCCCATTCATCCGTGCTCTTCTTTCTCCCGAACCTGCGCACTGTCCCTGCGCCCCCTTCCTTGCGCGCAAGCTTCGCGCCAGCTGCTATCTCCGCAGATAGCGCGGAGAACGCGAAAGCGCCTTTGGGTGTGTACGGAAAATCCGAGAATAGCAGCAGCTCGTGGAAAGACGAGCTCCCTTCTTCCAGGAATTCCGGGAAATTCTCTTCCAGGGGCACGCTCGCATGCCTCGACCTTTCCAGGGCGATGGGCATCGCAGTTTCCTCCGCCCTGAACCCAAGCGCCTTCACCTGCCTCATCCAAGCCAGCGCATCAGCGAGCTTCATGTCATTTCCCCCTTGCCAGCGAAGAGAGGAACGAGGCGGAGAAAAGCGCGAGGTTCACGGCCCTGAAGTCAGCGAACCTGGAAACCAGGGTCCGCACGCCTTTCATGTACCTCACCTGCTCGCTTTCCGGATTCCTTCCGGACCGGAGCGCCGCTTCCTTCACTTTCCCGAGCATCTTCCCGAGCAGCCCCATGACGCCTTTTCCCCACATCCCTCCTCGCATGAGCGCGGGCGCGAGAAGCGCGAGGAACACGTATTGCGCAGCCACGCCCATCTTTCTCACTTCCACGAGCGCCTCTCCCGCTTCGCCCCGCGCGAGGCTGTCCCTCGCCTTAGCGAACCTCTGGTCGCCCATTATCTTCCTGTAAAGCGCGAGCACCGCGAGCGCCTCGTTCTTCGCGCTTATGCCGAAAAGCTTCTCGAATTCGCTCCTGTCAAGCTCGAGAAGCGCACGCGCTGCTATGGACGTCGCCTCCTGCTTCCTCAATATGAAGTGCAGGGCAGCCGCGAGCTCGGGGTCGTTCCCGGCTATGCGCCCTATGTCGTCTTTCTTCACGTCTCCCTTCTCGGCAAGTGCTGTCAGCTTCTCGAACGCGCCGTCAGCAAGCTTCTCTGCCTTCGCGTCGAGCACGCGCAGCGACGAGTAAGCGTTCCGCACGTCGTCCTGGAGGTCGAGCAGCGCCTCCGCCTTCTCCTCCGGCTTCCCGGCGCTCGCGTACGCGAAAACCGCCTCCGCCTCCTCCTTCCTTATGTCAAGCCGCGATCTCGCGGATTCAATCATGCGCATCTCGTGCTCCAGCGCGTCGAAAATCCTCTTTTCCTCCTTCCGCGCAACCAGATCGTTTATCCGCTCTTCGAACTTCTGCACCTCCAGCTCGCTGAGCGGGTTGCGCAGCGCATTCTTCATCGCGTCCCAGAAATCGCTGAGCTCCTTCGCGAACTGGTTCTCCCCGACCTTCGTTATGAGGCTTCCGATCCTCGTCTGTTCCTTCTCCTTCTGCCTGTAAGCGGAGCCCTGTTCCATGCGCAGAATAAGGAGGCTCACATTAAATATTTGACGCATGGGGCGGTTCCGAGTTCCCAGTCTCCAGTTTTCGGTTCCGGCTTCTGGCTTCGGTTTCCCGTTTTGGCGCAAAACCCGGAACGCTGAACTGGAAACGTTTATAATTCCGGAATGCAATCTACCCTTCATGGAGAAGGACCAGCTTTTTTTCAGGAAGGACCGCATCTCTACAGGAGTGCGGGAGCTGGACATAGCGCTCGAGGGCGGCTACCTCAACCCTGGAACGGTGATGGCGCTCGGGCCCAGCGGGCAGGAGAAGCTCGCTCTCGCGTTCCATTTCGCCATGGCCGGGCTCGCTGCAGGGGAGAGAGTGATGTACATCTGCCTCGACATGACTCCTGCGGAGATAGAGAGCAAGGCCGCATCCTTCGGGATGAACTTCCGCGCCCACACCAACAAGGGACTCGTGTTCGTGGACGTCTATTCCAAGACCATAGGCGCGGTCTCCAGGTCGCGCTCCGACATAATCGTGCCTGGCCCTGCGGCGCTCAACGACCTCTCGATAGTAATAAACGACGTCGCGAAGCAGGGGGAGGGCAAGCGCATGCGCGCGGTTTTCCATTCCCTTTCCATCCTTGGGCTGCATTCCTCTCCGGAAAGCACGATAAAGTTCCTCCAGGTCGCGGAAGGCAGGCTGAAGGCAGCCAACGCCACGACGCTCTGGCTCGTTGACGAGGGGCTGCACGAGAAGAAATTCATATCCAGCCTGGAGAACCTGAGCGACGAGGTGCTGAGAGTATCGGAGAAGGAGGGCTTCTACGAGCTCTACATTCCTGGAATTCCGATTCCGCTCCAGATAAGGGCAGGCGCTGCAGGATTGGAAATAATCTGACATCTGCATTGAAGGACGCACCTGGAGGTTTTCAGTCTCCAGTTTCCAGTTTAGACGAACCCAGAACCCGAAACCCCC
>JBBITJ010000030.1:0-6388 GCA_037440825.1 Microcaldota archaeon
CCTCGGATTTCTTCTTCCACATCCGGACCTCGTCTTTCGTCATGTAGACCAAAAGGACGTCGCCCTCGCGTATGTCGCTGTTCAGCACGGGCTCGTCCATGGAGATCGCGGCCTGCGCGCCTTTTCCGACCTCCTGCGTGGACTCCTTGTCCTTCTGTATGGTCTTCACTTCACCCAGGATCGTTCCGTCGCGGTTCATGAGCCTGAAATGGGGCTTGAGCTTTCCTGCCAAGACCTCGATTCCGAATATCGCGGGCTTGCTCGCGCGGAAGAAGCATCCTGGAAGCGCCTTCACCATGCACGGCCAGGGCATCTTCTCGAGCACCTCGCGTTTCTCGCGCTCCCTCTCACTGGTTTTCCACTCCGCGTAGCGGTCCAGGAGCTGATAGACTATGTTGCTGTATATTATGGGAACCTTGCTCTCTTCGCTCACGAGCTTCGCGTCCGGAAGCACCTGTACGTTGAACGCGAGCACCGCGCCCAGGAACTTGTCCTGCGCGCATACTGCCGACGCGACCAGGACGTCGTTCTTCGTGACGTTGCCCACGTTCGCGGCCTTCACTGGAATCCCAGCATCCTTCAGGAGCTTGAGTATCGCCTCTATGCTTCCGAGGCTGTCGGCCTTCACCACCACGCCCAGATCCTGGTGCTCGAATATTATCTGCTTCATCTGCGCCTCTATCTCCGCCTTGTCATTCTCGAAATCCTTCGCGACCACTACAGGGGAGCCGCTTATCGCGTCCTCCAGCCCAGGCGCGGATATCTTCACTCCCGAAGCTGCAGCTATGTATTCCACGCGCCTGTATTTCTCCTTGGCGCCCTGTATGTTCGGCTCGAGCAGGGCGCGCACCTTGCTCTTTTTCACGCCTGCGCGCGTGAAGTATATTATCTCATCGCCTACGCGTAGCACGCCGTCATAGACTATCACATCTATGGTCGCGCCGAGCCCCTTCTCTTCCTTCACTTCGATTATGCTCCCTTTCGCTGGATTCTCCTGGTGCATGTGCAGCTCCTTTTCCAAAAAGCGCTGGCTCAGGCCTGCGATAAGGAGAAGCAGCTCCGCGAGCCCTTCGCGCGTCTTGGCGCTCACGGGCACTATGCCGACCTGCTTGGTGAAATCCTTCACCCGGTCAAAGCGTTCGGAGTCGAACCCGAATTCGGATATCTTGCCCATCAATTCGTACAGCTTCGCATCCACGTTGTTCTTGACGTGCTGGGGCTGCTGCGCGAGCGAGTCGAGGAACGAATCGGTTGGATGGGATTTCCACCCGCTTACCAGATCGACTTTGTTCGCCGCGATTATGAACGGGGTTTTCGCATTCTTGAGTATCTTTATGCTTTCTATCGTCTGCGGCTGGAAGCCCTGCGTCACATCCACGACAAGGATGGCCATGTCCGCTATGCTGCCTCCGCGCTCGCGCAGGTTCGTGAATGCCTCGTGCCCGGGCGTGTCTATGAAAAGTATTCCCGGAACCACCAATTTGATCTTCATCCTGTCCGATATGGATTTGGACGTTTCTTCTATGTCCTCCCTGGCGACGTAGCTCGCGCCTATCATCTGCGTTATTCCCCCGGCCTCCTTCTTCGCGACTCCCGTGCCCCGTATCGCGTCGAGCAGGCTGGTCTTGCCGTGGTCCACGTGGCCAAGCACTGCGATTATGGGCGAGCGTATGAGCATCTAAAACACCGAAAAGACGGAATAGATAATATAAGATAAGGTTTAATTAGCAATCTCCATCTATATCTCATCAGACACTTCTAATCTTAGGTAATATGATGTCCAATATTTTGACCACGAAACCGAAAACGCTGCGCATACCTGCGGCTGCGCTGCCGCGCTGGGAGGCGAGCTACGGGATAGTGGGCTCGCACTCCGGGATACAGATATGCACCTGGACCAAGAAGGCCTTGCGCGGAAAGGGCGTGTGCTACAAGCAGAAGTTCTACGGCGTGGACTGCCACAGGTGCGCGCAGATTTCGCCTGCGCTCGCGTGGTGCTCGGAGAACTGCATATTCTGCTGGAGGCCGAACGAGTGGATGGAAGGGGAGTTCAGGGGCAGGATGGACGGGCCGCAGGAGATAATAGAGGGCTCGGTCGCGCTCAGGAAAAAGCTGATTTCCGGACTGAAGGGCGCGCAGGACGCGCAGCTCGGGAAATGGAAGGAGAGCTTCCACCTCTTTCCTTCGCATTGGGCAATCTCGCTTTCCGGGGAGCCCACACTATATCCGAAATTGCCGGAGATGGTTAAGGAACTCCGTTCGCACAAGGAAGTGAGGAGCATATTCATAGTCACGAATGGGCAGGAACCCAGGATGATCGGGAAATTGAAGAAGAAGGGTGCGCTGCCTACCCAGCTTTACGTGAGCGTGGATGCAAGCGATGAAAGGATGTTCAAAAAAGTGAACCGCCCCAAGTACAAGGACGGGTGGAAGAGGCTGAACAGAACGCTCTCACTCCTGCCGAAACTGGACTGCCGCACCGTTCTGAGATATACGCTCATCCAAGGTGTAAACGATTCGGAAAAGGACCTGCGCAAATTTGCGGAGATGTTCGAAAAATCCCGCGCGGATTTCATAGAAATAAAAGGATACATGTTTTTGGGCGATTCGCGCAAACGCCTCGTATTTGACAATATGCCCAAGCACGAATATGTGAAAAAGTATTCCGAGGCACTGGCCGCGCTGCTGCCGAACTACTCGCTTATAGACGAGGACCGGCTCTCCCGCATCGTGCTCATGAAGAGGAAGGATTCGCCTTACGGGAACATCATCATGGAATCTGAGGCTGGGAAGCGGAGCAACAATTTAAATTGTTGCAAAAGATAATATTTCGGGATAAATATGAACGCTACGAAATGCGCATATTACGGCGCACAGAACGTTTTCTGAATCCGGAGCCTGGAGATTGGATGCACTGCAGCAGCGGCCTGCGCGCACGGAAGGGAAACTTATGCCGCAGCAGACGCGAAAGTTGTGATGTGCAATGTTGGTGGGAAGGCGCAGTTCAGCAAGCCGATGGCTGATACGATAAGGCGCTAGACGCTCAATTCCGGGTATTCCACCGGGATGTCCCTGAATTTGTCTTCAGCATAGGATGCGGTCAGTAGACGATTTCCGCTATTTTCTTCGCTTTCGCCGCGTTCTTTATCTCCATCGCAATCCTTCTTCCCATGCTCATGGGCTTTCCGTCAAGGAAAACAGAGTACGGAGAACTGTCGGCGAAGATGTTCGTTCCCGCGACTATGCGCGCAGATATTTCAAAAGCGTGAATCTGCATGTCTTCCGTAATCATCGTTTCAACGCAGAACGGACCTGGAATTCCCCCAAAAAGTTTTTCCGCCGCCTCGCTCACCCTTTTTCCTATTTCAAGATATTCGGAAAGCAGGGATTCCCTGAGTACCAGGGGCTCGTTCGCGACAACTGTGAAACCTATCTTCGAGTGCGCGCCTGCGTAAATCGCCCTTCCTATCTCGTCCGCGTTGCTCTCTATCCTCCTGTCCACTCCGAGAAGCTCTATGCTTCCTTTGGATGCGGAATAACCCTTCTTGTTCAGAGGGGAATAGAAATAATGCGGATACGCCCTCACGCCGGTCATGAATTCCTGTATCATGGCTTTCCTGTCCCCGACCTTCTGCCTGTATTCTTCGTAAGAATTGACAACGACGTAGCCCGCCCCGCCTTTCGCCCCCGGGAATTTCACTATCACAGGACGATCAATTGCTTTGGGATCGGAAAACACCTTCGGAGTCTTCAATCCTGACTTGTGCATCCACTCGAACATCTTTTCGCGCGAGCGCTCCCACACGAGGGAATTGCGGTTGCCCAAAACCGGGACAGGAAAGGAATCGAGCTTCTCGCCCATGTATTCCACGAACGAGCCGTGCGGGACGATTATCGCCTGGCGCGAAACCAGCTCGCTTGCGGGAAGTTCCGAATATGAGTCCACGAAAATGAATTCGTCGGGTCTCGCCAGGGGGAAGGCGTCGTATATTTTCTCCTTCCCTCGCAGGCAAATCCCGATTGTCTTGAGGCCTTCCTGCCTCGCCCCGTGGAATATCTGCAATGAGGAATGGGAGCAGATGGTGGCTACCGCTGGCTTCCTGTACGAGGAGGCGATTTCCGCGATCTTCTCTTTTGCAATCATGTGGTGACCTCGTCAAGCCGCTTCTGCTTCTGCGCGTCCTTTATCTCCATCGCGATGCGCCTTCCGAACGAGATGGATTCGCGGAACAGGTAGGATGAATATGGGGTGAATCGGGTTCCGGGAGAGCCGGGCATCCTGAAAGAGACGTCGAACACCTTCATCTCCTCCTCGCCGTCCTCCTCGGTCATGGCGCACTGCAGCGCGAATGGCCCGATTATTCCCGGCTTGTACTCGCGCTTGCACACCTCCACCAATCTTTCCCCTGCCTTGAATATCTGCTCAAGGAAGGATTCGCGTATCGTGGATGCCAGATGCCCTATTTCTATGTTGGAGACGCGCATGTGCTTCAACGCTTCCAGCTGCACGTCCGCAGTCATGTGCAGAAGCCCGTCGAGGTTGGTCTGCCTCCTGGTGTCGATTCCGAGAAGCTCGAGCTCCTCGCTTATCGGAGAATAGAAGAAATTGAAGTTGAACTGCGCGCCCACCACGAACTGCTCTATGCGTGCGGCGTCGAGGCCGCTCTTTGTTATTATGCCCTCGCCTATGAGCTTCTGGGACTTCTGCATGTAATCCTCGTAGGAATCGGCGAGGAAGAAGGCGCGCTCGTACGCCCTCTTCGCCTCGGAGACCTTCACTATGCACAATTTGGTTATGCGGTCCGGGGTTGGAATCCTGCGCGGAGTGCTTATCCTCGCTTCTTCCATGAGGAAGTACTGGTTGCGCTCCACGTTCCGCTCCTCGGCTTTCAACAGATACCTGTTCCCGAATACAGGTATGGGGAAATTCTTCTCTATGTTCTCATTACCCACGTAAACGGAGAAGCTCCTGTTCGGGACGAAAATGGAATCCTTCTTTTTCAGGTAGGCGATGTTCTCCTTATTCGTTATGTCCGAGAACTTGTCCAGCACGAGGGTTTCGTCCACGATCCCGACTTCCTGCTTCCCCCTCTTCCTCGTCTTGTAATATTTCGCGTAAGTCTGCTCGCGCTTCCTCTGCGCGACCACGAGGGTCTTGAAACCTTCGGCTTTCGCGCCGTCGCAAACATCCAAAGCGCTGTGGCTGCCTAGAGTAGCAATGGTTACCATGCTCACATCTCCTTCTTTAGCTTTATAATGTTCTCCCTGCCCTTCTTGAACCGCTTTATGCGGCCACCCGCTTCCAGCTCGGTGAGGATGAGGCTCATCTTGGATTCCGAGAAATTCAATATAGCGCGTAGCTCCTTCTGCTTGATCCGGCCCTCGTTCTCCCTCAGGATTTTCAGGACCTCTAACTCTTCCGCGCCCAGCTCGGCCCCCATTTCTCCTGCTTTCTCCGGCTCCTTCTTCCTGAGAAGTAGAAACGCGGCTGCAGCCGCAACCGCTGCGAGCGCAACCGCGGCGAATATATACAAGGAATAATCGGGCTGCTTCTCCTGCGAAATGTCTATATCGAGCGCTGGAAGCTCGCCCTCGAACCAGTCCGGATCGAAAAGCACTATGTCGAACTTCTGGCTTTCCGCGCTCACCTCGAGCGTTTCGGCTGAGAAGTATTTCAGCGAGCTGCCCTCGAAATAGATGGCGGTCATGTTGTATACGCCCTGGGGAAGGTCTATGGAATAGGTGCCGTCCCTCGCGAGCACCTGGTACTCGCCAGCGCCCTGGAATCTCACCAGCGTGTTGTTCACGGTTTCAAAAGTGTCGGAAGAGTAGATGGAGCCGGTTATGGTTGTAGCATGTAGTAAAGTGAGCGCAACCAGGAAAACGGCAATCCCCCTCATGGTTTACGAATGGAAATCCGAAAATTAAAAAGCTTTCTAAACCGCCGGAAAGCTTCCGGGAAAGTTTCATTTTAAATAAGGCGAACTAAACGCTGAACTGATAACAGAAAACAGAAAGAGGGTGAGTGAATGAAGGGTGCGATATTCGCGTTCTTCGGACTCATGCTTCTGGCAGGGGTTTTCGCTGATGACGGGAACGAAACCGTAGCGAACTTAACCAAGCCGGATGTGCTGGGTCTGAAGTACGACCTTATGAAATGCAGGATCAATGCGGTGATCTCGCTGGTGCAATACGGCGAGAACACCACGAACGTGAGCGACGAGGGGCTGGCAGAGAAGCTCGCTGCAGACCTGGCAACGCTCAAGGCATACGCCGATGCGAAGGACAGGAGCGGGTTCAACTCATTCGTGATATCCACGCTCAAGGACGATGTCAGGGGCGCGGTATTCTACCTCAAGGACGTGAAGAGGGAGGTAGCAAAGGCCGG
>JBBITJ010000031.1:0-6056 GCA_037440825.1 Microcaldota archaeon
CTTCACTGAAAAGCTGCGCGCAAGCGGAATGAGGGAAGCCCGGAGCATAGACCTGGGAGAGCTGCACGACATCGTCTTAACCCTCCGGCGTTACATGGTCATCTTTCCGGACGAAAAGAAGGAGATCGCCGCGGAAATCTCTCCGCTCATCAAGGCGCTCTTCAAGGCGGCAGCGGAGAAGTGCCTCCCGCTGGTGCACAAGGTCCCGTACCACCCCACGGGATTCGGGACAATAGAGACGTCGAAATCCGTGGACCTCAAGGCGGCGCTAGAAGAAATATTGGACCGGATGGTTCAATGATGCATTAATGCCGATCGGTGTTCCACATGATTTCCAGGAAATTGAACATCCCCGGTTCCTAAAAGGGGCAAGCATGTTTGTTATCCAATACCCCTTTTATACGCTCCCATCGCGATTTGAACGCGAGTTACCGGAGTGAGAGTCCAGTGTCCTTGACCGGGCTAGACTATGGGAGCCCAATAAATGTTTCGTGTTTTGCGTTCCGAGTTTCGCAAAATGCGAAACCTGTTTTGACAACATCAAAACTGACCTGAAATAGCAATAACGGATTAGCGTGTATATCTTTAAATAATTTGGTTTTGTAAATCCAATTCGGTTTTTTCGATAACAACAAGCACAGAGGCGGGACTTATGTATGCGCGGGACAAATACGGGCCGGAATATGTAGTTGAAGTGTACGATGCGAAGACCGGGATGGAGGGGGTGCTGGTTATGGACAACCTCGCCCGCGGGCTGGGGAAAGGAGGGATAAGGTTCGTCCCTGACATAACCACGCACGAGGTCGCGGGTCTTGCCCGCGCGATGACGTGGAAAAACGCGCTCGCAGACATCCCGTTCGGAGGCGCGAAATCCGGGATAAGGGGGGACCCCAAGAAAGTGGACAAGGAGGCTTACGTGCGCGCATTCGCGCGCGCAATCAGGAAGTTCGTCCCTGACATGTATATCGCAGGCCCGGACATGAACATGACTGAAAAGGAAATGGCGATATTCTGCGACGAAGTGGGGAACAGGGACGCGGCTACCGGAAAACCCTCTTCAATGGGCGGTCTTCCTCACGAGCTGGGAAGCACGGGCTTCGGAGTGTTCAAGGCCACGGAAGTGGCTACTGAATTCTGCAAGTTCTGCAAGATGGACCTCAACGGCGCGAGCGTCGCTATCGAGGGGTTCGGGAACGTGGGCACGTTCGCGATGAAATTCTTCACCGAGAAAGGCGCGAAAGTGGTCGCGGTTTCAGACTCAAAAGGCACGATATACAACGAGAAGGGGCTCAACTACGAGAAGCTCATGGAGACCAAGTCCGCGAAAGGCACGGTCACCGCATACAAGGACGGCAAGGTGCTTCCGGGCGAGGCGCTCTTCGGAGTGAAGGCGGATATACTGATTCCGGGCGCGAGGCCCAACGTGATAACTGCAGCCAACGCTGCGGACGTGAAGGCCAAGCTCATCGTGGAGGCTGCGAACATACCGATAATGCCCCAGGTGGAGAAATCCCTGGCTGCAAGGGGCGTGATAATAATCCCTGATTTCATAGCGAACGCGGGGGGAGTGATAAGCTCCTACGCGGAACTGAAGGGCTACGACGAGGACGAGATGTTCGCGCTAGTGGAGAACAAGATAGTGAAGAACACCCAGCTGGCCCTGGAGAGGATGAACGACAACGACGTGAGAGGCGCAGGAGAAGCTATCGCCAGGGAAAGGGTGGAGGATGCGATGGAGAAGAGGGGCAAATTGCGCAGGAACTAGGCACTGTCGCGGGCTTTCCGTTCGTTGACCGCTTCCTGGAAGCCCTGGAGTATCCAACACATCTTCCTTACATCGTCCTTGTCGAGGGCGATGCCTTTCTGTTTCGCCTTTTCCGCTACATTGGCAGGGCTCGGCACGGTGTAGAGGCTGTCTATGAGGGAAATCAGCCTGTCCAAATCCGCGTCAGCCACCTTCAGGTGGTGCCTGGAAAGCACCTTCCCTGCGTACTCCTTTATCAACTCAGGCTGATTCAGCACCTCGTAGTACTGCCTGCACCTGAGGATGCCCTCACTGTACGGGTGTTTTCCCGCAACGGGATTGTGCGGCGCAGTTCCATGATGCAATCTGCCTTTCTTATTTTTGTATTCCATCGTGAAGCACCTGCGTTATCTTCTCCCCTACTTCGAATTGCCTGATCATTTTGAGGTTCGGCTTCTCCGTCCTCTGTGCAGCCATTATTGCGTCCACCGCTTCGGAAGTCTTCATTCTCTTTGCGTCGAGCACCTGCGCCTGGCCATCTGCGTTCTTGACGACCTCCGGAATGCCTCCTGCATTGGTTGTCACAACCCCGCATCCAGAAAGCAGCCCTTCCGAGACCACGAGGCCGAACGCCTCGGCCTTGGGGACGTGGAAGAGCACGTCCGCGGCATACGTGAGCGGATACTCTATCGGATCCACGTAGAACCTGCTGCCCGCATAGGAAAGCGGAACTATCTTCAGTATCTTCAGTATCTCCGCGTGGAGCTCCTGGTTGTTCTGTATCACTTTCGAAATGTCTATCGTTGCTTTGAGGCGCCCTTCGTTTATGAGGTTTTCCATCCTGGAAAGCTTCTCCACGAAATTCCTCGTCGCGATCCCGGTCTCAGGCAGGGCTATCACGAACCCCACCTTCTTCATCGCAGGGTCCTTGGACGAGTTGAATATCGCCATCACCTCCTCCACACGCTTGATCCCCTTGCTCCCGCTCGGCCGCGTCATGACGAGCACGACCTTCTCCACTCCGTCGCCGAACCCGAGCTTCGCCTTTGCCTCGTCGCGTATCTGCTTCGGGTAGATCTTGTAAAGGTCGGTATCCGTGCCGTTGGGCACCGCGCGTATCTTCCTCTCCGCGAGCCCCATGTCGCACGCGCCCACGCTTTCGAGCAGGCTGAGCCACATGTTCCTCGCGCTCTCGCTCACCGCCACGAGGGAGCCAAAGAACGGGCTGTCCACTATCTCGCCCAGGCGCCCTACCATCTCCTTGGCGAAATCGCTCTTCACCCATTGCTCGAACGGCTGGTTGTCCAGTATGAGCTGGTCCGGGTTCACATGCAGCACGTAATGCCCGCAGCCGTCGAGCAAGTTGCCATACTTCTCAGCAGCAGACCTGGACGCGTTAACGCCGTCCCAGAACCTCGTGTTGTAGTAATGGATTATGCAGTGCCCATCCTTGCCGTCCTCCTTCTGCTCCGCGAGCTTGTCGAGCCCGAAGAACGCGCTCCACTCTCCTGCAGCCTTGGCCCTTTCCACGTCTTCGAGCTTCCTTATCTCCAGTGTGCTGTTGAACGCCCTCTTCGCAATCTTCTTCTGCTGCGGCTCGAACACGTTGTAATTCGGAACGTCGGGCCTGTAGTCCTGTGCGACCACCGAGGACCTGAACCCTTTCCTGAGCGCGCTGTTTATGTAATCCCACTGCACGACGTTCTGCCCCCTGAACGAACGGTCGAAAGGGAAGGGTCCGCCTACGCTAAGCAGGAGTTTGCTCATGCATTTATTTATGTGGTATAGTGTTTAAATATGTGCCGCTTCCGCCAGGCCCTTCTTCAGGAATATGCAGGGGCGGCTCTTGAGCGCGAGCACGTAATCGTACCTCATCCCCTTCTCGTAGCATTCCAGCACCGTGTCGTTGTCGAAATTGAGCAGCCGCAGCGGTTCCGGCGCCGCGAAATCCCCGAACTCTTTCCCTGTCTTCCCCCATATCCTCGCCACGTCGAAAGATGTCACTGTCACGATGTAGTCCTTGCAGCATTCCGCATTGCACAATTCGCAGGGGTTCGCCATCATGCGAGTGCTCGGACAAGCAATTAAAACCTATCCGGAGATGGTTGCGCATGAAGACGAAGATCCTTTTCACGATAGGGCCTGCGAGCCTCAAGCCTGAAGCGTTCAGGAAACTCTCATCAATCGCGAGCGGGGTGCGCATAAACACGGCGCACGGAAGCGTGGAGGAGCACGCGAAGATGATCGATTTCATAAGGAGGAACTGCGACCTTCCGATAGTGCTGGACGTGAAGGGCCCGGAGGTGCGCATAGTTCTGGAAAAGCCGCTCCAGCTTTCAGCAGGCACGTGTTTCTCCCTTTCATTCTCAGGAAAGGACAGGTTCACATACGATTTCTCCAGGGAGGCGAAGAAAGGCGACATCATCTATTTCGACGACGGCAAGCTGGAAGCGGAAATCCTTTCAATCTCAAAAGAAGGGGCGATGATGCGGACCGCGAATTCGCACCTCCTGAAAAGCGGCAAGACTGCCCACATCCCGAAGAAGAGCCTCGCAATCCCGTCCCTTTCAGGGAAGGATTTGGAGGAGATCGCGCTCGCGAACTCGAAAAAAGCCGAGTACGTGGCGCTGTCGTTCACGCGCATGAAGGAAGACGTGCTCAACCTGCGCAAGCGCCTCAATCCGGAGATTGCGATAATCGCGAAGATAGAGAGCGAAGAGGGACTACGCAACATAGCCGAAATAATGGAATATGCTGACGGCGTGATGGTCGCGCGCGGCGACCTCGCATTGGACATAGGGCAGGAAAAGGTCCCGCTTGCGCAAAAAGACCTAATAAGAAAATGCAACGCAGCAGGGAAACTCTCCATAACCGCGACGCAGGTTCTCGAGACTATGGTCGAAAACCCATATCCAACGAGGGCCGAGATAAGCGATATTGCAAACGCGATACTGGACGGAAGCGACTGCATAATGCTCTCAGGGGAGACCGCGATAGGTAAGAACCCTGAGAAATGCCTTCAGACCATCCGCAGGGTGGCCAATGAAGTGGAGAACCAGGTGGCCTGCAACGTGGACCTGAACTGCTACGAGTCCATCTCTGACGGCATAAGCAAGTCCATATACGCAATGGCGCGCATAATGCCTGTAAATTCCATAGTCAGCATAACGCGTTCAGGATACACTGCGCGCATGATCTCAAGGTTCAGGCTCCAGCGCCCTGTGATAGCCGTCACTCCGCATGCAACGGTGAAAAGGCAGCTCGAGCTCTATTTCGGCATAACTCCCGTGCTCATAAGCAGGATTCCGGACAGCAGGATAATCCCAGCTATTGCAGGGTTCCTGCATTCGCAAAAGCTCCTGAAAAAAGAAGACCTGTCCATATTCACCGCAGGCGTGAGGACAAAGGAGAAGCACGCGAGCAACCTCATAGAGGTGCACAAGGTCGCGGACCTCCTCTAACCCTTATTCCCTGGCTGCCCTCTCCTTCTGGAGGTATTTCAGAGCGAACTTTGCCCTGTCCTCAGTATAGAGCCGGTGGAGCAGGCTGAGCATTCGGCTCTTCCAGCTCATCTGGAAGCCTTGATTCGATTTCTTTCCTATATGTATTTTATGAACCGCTTCGCCCCTATTGCGCGCAGCTCCTTCCTTTCGCGATTATCCTGATCTCTTCCATGCGTGCATTTCCCTTCTTAAAATTCCCTAAATCTTATAAATTGTTTAGATTAGTATAATTACATGGGTTTGAGAACAAGGCGGGACCTGCCCCCAATTTCCGAACGCATACGCTGTTCCTACAGGATGATATTCAAGCCCAGGGAAGTGCTAGCGGAATCGCTCCAGAATCTTAAAAATGCCCGCAGCCCTGCAGAGATGAGGGCGTCCGTCGAAACGGTCCTGAGGCTCCAGCGCCACCTGACCAAGGAGCAGATGTCCTTTCTGGAGAATATGAAACGCTGCAGCCCGGAGAAGGAGGAGCACTGGGAAATGCGCGAAGGCGCTGCGGAGATACTAAGCCGCATTTCCGGTCCGGACGTTCCGCTGAAGGAAGCGCTGCGCATCTATTTCAAGCCCTACTTGGAATGGTTCGACCTGGTTTTCAGGAAAGAGAAGGCGCTTTCCGAAGCGATGGATTCGCTGAGGCACGCTTCCAGCTATTCTGACGCCAGCAAAATCTCGGACCGCATCCTGATATTGCGCGATTTGCTCTCGGAAAAGCACATGGACGAGCTGCGCTACCTCGCGAAGCCCAAGCCGTCCAAGGAGCTGCGGGTCAAGGACGAAGTGCAGTGCGCCGCGGCACTCGCGCTCGC
>JBBITJ010000032.1:0-5858 GCA_037440825.1 Microcaldota archaeon
GGAAGCGGCGTTCAGAAAGTGAAGGACATGGTGAAGGCCGTGCGCGAGGGCGCGAAATCTAGAATATAAGCTTATAAATATTTTCCATGCATTAACGTGCAGGGCGAAAGACCAGCAAGCTGGGAAAATTGCTACAAGAAGAGAAATGGAAGTGCAGTGCGTTTTCAGGACATGCTCTACGAGCAAGGACACTGGGAAGGGCGAGATGGCCTCATCCTGCAGGGAGAGGAATTGCCCCGGGACTTTTTCCAACAGGTTTGAATTTCTGAAATTCAAAGTGCTCACTGCCTCCATGACCAAGGACGGTGTGTCCGTCTGCCCCGGAATGAACGCGCTCGAGAGCGACGCGGTCTCGCGCCAGCCGCGCGTGGACGAAGTGCTCGAGCGCAAGATACTGCTGGACAGGGAGCTAAGCCCCCTCGGCATCGGGCTCGGGACAATGGGGATCATAGAGCATGCGCTCTTCGAGACAGACCGGGACTTCGCTTCCTTCCCCTCTCTATCTGAAGGGACCATGGGACGCAGGCAGCAGCAGGCCCTGGTTTCTCCATAGTGGTGTAGTCGCCGGACCGCAACAAACAAATAAAAGAATATTCCCCGAATTAGCCCCAGCCCTAATCAATCAGGTGGAAAAATGAACAAGAAATTCATAGAATATCTGGTCAGGAACAAGGTCCTGAAGTTCGGCGACTTCACGCTGAAGAGCGGCAGGAAGAGCCCCTATTTCATCAGCACCGGGATGCTGAATTCTGGAAGGTCGAGCTACGAGCTCGGGGTCTTCTTCGCGCAGAAGATAGCGAAGGTGTACGGAAGCGATTTCGACACCATATTCGGGCCTGCGTACAAGGGAATCCCGCTCGCGGTTTCCGTGAGCATAGGCGTGTACAGGAAATACAAGCTGGACAAGACCTGGCTCTTCGACAGGAAGGAGGCCAAGGAGCACGGGGACAAAAGTGCGTTCGTCGGGGACGGGCCGCGCGATGGCCAGAAGATAATCATGGTGGACGACGTCTTCACCACTGGCGGCACCAAGGACGAGGCGATAAAGAAGCTCAAGTCCATGGCCAACCTGGATGTGAAAGGGGTAGTTATAGCGGTGGACCGCGAAGAGAAGGGGGTTGCGAAGAACGCGATAAAGGAATTCGAGGAAGCGAGCGGGGTGAAGGTGCACGCGATAGAGAAAATATCATCCATATTCAAGTACCTGCACAACAGGCCCGTGGACGGCCAGGTATATGTGAACGACGAGATCTTCGCGGCGTTCAAGGAATACCAGAAGCAGTACGGTGCGAAATATGAGTGACCTTTCCGCCCGTGCGAAGGAGAGCAAGACGATACTCTGCTTCGGAATAGATCCTGTATTGGAGAAAATCAAATCCGACAAACCCGGAGTGCAGGCGAAGATCGAGGATTACTATTTCCGCATAACCGACCGCCTCATCTCGGAAAAGCAGATAGCCGCGATAAAGCCCAACCACGCATATTTCGCACAATACGGGTTCGAGGGCCTGCACGCGCTCAAATCGATAATCGACAGGTACAGGGGCAAGGTGCAGATAATCCTGGACGGAAAGCGCGGCGACATAGGCAGGAGCTCGGATGCTTACGCGAAGGAGGCATTCGATTTCTGGAATGCGGACGCCATAACCGTCTCGCCGTACATGGGCGAGGATTCCGTGAAGCCGTTCGTGCGCGAAGGAAAAACCGTGTACATGCTCTGCAAGACGAGCAACAAGGGAGCCAACGACTTCCAGGAGCTGGAGCTGGGAGGGAAGAGGCTATACGAGCACGTCGCGCAGAAGGCGATTGAGTGGAAGACCGGCCTCGTTGTCGGAGCTACGAGCGACTCCATCAAGAGGATAATGGAAATAACGAAAGGCGAGGTCCCATTCCTGATTCCCGGCATAGGGGCGCAGGGCGGCGATCTGGATATGGTGATGGGCGCGATAAAACAGAATCCCTACATCCACCGCATAAACGCCTCTTCCAGCATAGCTTTCGCTTACGAGAAGCACGGCCTTTCCCCGGAGGAGAGCGCGCTGAAGGAAGCGAGGCTCCTCAACGAGCAGATAAGGAAGCATCTCTGATTGGCTTCTTCCGCAGTTTCCGGTTATTCTATTGTTTCTCCTTCTCGGCAGCAGCCGCAGCCGCGACTCCGAGCCAGAGCGCGCCGTTGATCGCTGAAATGATTCCGCAGATGAGGATGAGATGCACCATGACATCCTTCATCCACTCAGACACGAATATCACCGTATCCGCGACGAATATGTCCGCCGCCGGCCGCATGTCCGTAGGCACGCCCGAAAGCATCTGCTCTATCTGCGGATTCCCCTTCACCATGGAGTCCATGAGCGAAGGGAGCGCGAACCAAAGTATCACGAACGTGAGCACGTTCAGCCCTGCAGAAACCGCGCCCTGGAAGAAAAGCGTGCGCAGCCCCTCAAGCGCCCCGCCTTCACCGACATAGAATGCAGCCGCTGCCAGCACGTAAGTGAAGAACGCGCCCAGGAATATGAACGGAAGGTAAGCGTTCGCATACGGCTCTATGTACTCCTTCTTTATGCGCGGGAACACGTCCTCCATCACTTCGTTGAGCTTGAAGGAGAGGAAAAGCTCCTTGAGCTCCGCAATCCCCCCTACCTTGGATGATTTGTCGCATATGAAGTCTATGTCTTTTTCCCCAAGGGGGATTCCGAGCGCGTCCGTGCTCAGGTTCGCGGTGCCGAGTACCCCCCTGAAAGCGCAGAATGTCCTTATCTCGTTGAGGGATATGTTCTTGTACTGGTCAGGGGTGGCGAAGTCCATCAGGTACGCGAGCTTGGCCGGATATTCGGCTTCGACCTTCTGGCGCAGGCTGTCGAGCTCGTACGGCGCCAGCACGAACATGATTCCCAAGAAAAGCAAGACAAAAGAAATCGTGAGCATCAGCGCCCCGCCGGTCTTGAACACTATCCCTTTCAGATCCATGTCATCACTGGATTGTCACTTTCCCCTTGGATATGCTGTCCTTCACTTTCGCCTCCAGCTCCGCGATAGGCACGCGCTCCTGCTTGCCGTCGTTCCTGTACCTCACGGTCACGGTGCCTTTCTCGAGCGTTTCGTAATCCACCGTGATCGCGTAGGGCGTCCCTATCTCGTCCGCCCTCGCGTACCTTCTCCCTATGCTTCCGCTCTCGGAATAGAAAACCGTGAACGATTTCTTGAGCGAAGCGGCAATCTCCTCCGCCTTCGCCGACATCCCATCCTTCTTCATGAGCGGGAAGACTGCGACCTCGTAAGGGGCTATGGCTGGAGGGAAGTCGAACCATTCCCAGTCCTTCTCCGCGCTCTTCTCCCTGAAGCAGTGCTCCAGCACCGAGAACAGCATCCTGTCCACGCCCATCGAGACCTCGAACACATGCGGCACTACCTTCTTTTTCTCCTCCTCTATGAACACCGAAAAGTCCTTCTTGGAATACTGCTGGTGCTGGGAGAGGTCGAAATCCGTCCTGTAAGCATTTCCTATAGTCTCTATTATCCCGTAAGAAGTATCAACTTCCATATCCACGTTCCCTTTGGAATAGTGCGGAGTCTCGCCCTGGAGCAGGTGCCTGAACGCGCACCTGTTCATGTCCAGCCCGCACGTCCTGTAAAATTCCCATTCTTTGACAAGGAATGCTGCGAATATCTCGTCGCACACGCCCTGCTGCACCAGTTCGGCCGCGCTTATCTCTTTCACGTTCCTGAACGTGCCCTTCTGCCCGTCCCTCGGGAGGTACCTAATCTTCGCGTCCTTGATCTTCTCGAACCCTTTCATGGAGTGGTTCGAAGGGTTGAAGAAATACTCGAGCTCCATCTGCGTGAATTCCCTCATCCTCACCAGCACGTTCCTCGGGGAAATCTCGTTCCTGAACGACCTTCCGACCTGCCCGATGGCGAGCGGAAGCTTGGTCCCGTGGTTCTTGAAAAGCCTGAGGAATGCGGTGAATATGCCCTGCGCGGTCTCAGGCCTGGAATAGCCTGCGGCCTGATCCCCGCCTATGCCTGTCTTGAACATGAGGTTGAACACGTACGGGTCTGTGGTCTCGCCGCCGCACGCGCACTTTATCTTCGCCTTGTTGTCCGCGTAGGTTTGCTTGAGCGTGTCCATCTTTCCGTCCCACTTGAACCCCTCGACTTTCTCCTCCGCGAGGTGGTCCGCCCTTATCTTCTTTTTGCATTTCTGGCAGTCCACTATCGGGTCCGTGAAGTTGTCCACGTGGCCCGACGCCTTGAGCACTATCTCAGGCGTGATTATGGAGCTCTCGACCTCATAGTATCCTGGCTCGTATATGAACATCCTGCGCCAGAGGTTCTCTATCTTCTTCTTCATCAGCACGCCCACGGGACCGTAGTCGTAGAACCCGCTCGTGGAGCCGTAGGGCTCGTTGGACGGGTAGAAGAAAGACCTCTGAAGCGATATTTCCATTATCCTTTCCCACAATGCGGGCATAGTTTCACCGTTGAGCGTTTCGAGTTTGTTTCGCGTTTAGAGCTTTGCTAGCACAATCTCTGTAATGCGCAGCCAATATCTCGCTGGGAAGGTTTTAAATCCTCCTTTTTTCCTTCTTGCGCGTATATGGGTACTTCTCCGTTGCCCAGGAACACCTGGTCCTCACAGAATTCCATGCGAGGGCTTTCAGCTATTGCCGATAGGATGCCCTATGCCATCTAGAAATAATCTCCGAGCCCCTTCTGAGCCTTGCTGCTGGTCATAGGTTTCGGGTTTCCCGCAACTGGCTTCCTCTCCGCCTTTTCGTCCAGCAAGAGCTCCCCGAAAACGCCGTCATAGCCCGGAATCCAGTTGACTTTGCCAGCATTCACCTTCACTATCGCGTCTGCAACCGCAGGGCTCGCGGCCATGCGCACCTGTTCCTCGCCTGCCTCATAAACAGCGAACTCGTTGCCGAAATACCTTATGAGCTTGTCGTACTCGGCCCACACGGGCTTGGCCATCTCAGTTTTCCCGAGCGCCTTGGAAATCACCGTGGGCAAAGGAACTATGTGCTTGAACGGGATTGCTCCTGCAGGTTTTTCACCCATCTTCCTGTCCGCCAAATCCACGACGCGGTGCATCACTCCAATCGTGAGCTCGCGCTTGCACACTGGGCAGCGGTTATTCAATTTTTTCGCTTCCCAAGGGTCCAGCAGCACGTTGCAGTCCCTGTGGCCGTCGTAATGGTATTTCCCCTCGTCAGGGAAGAATTCGTATGTTTTCACAAATCCTTTCCTGGTCTTTATCGCCTCTATAATTGATTTGTAGCTGACCTCCTCCAAATCCAGCGCGTTCGCCTCCCTTCCAATCTTCTCCGGGCTGTGCGAATCGCTATTAGAGACTAATGTGTATTTGTCCAGCTTGCTTATCATCCAGTTCATCGCAGGGTCTGAAGACAATCCTGTTTCCAGCGCGTGGATGTGCTTCTCCATCCCTCCATAAGCTTCCTTCAGGTCATCAACGCCGCTCTTGCTTCCGAAAAGAGAGAACCACGGCGTCCAGATGTGCGCAGGGATGACGAAATTGTCAGCGGAAATTTCCATTATTTCCTCCACAAGCTCCGCTGCCGAATATTTGCCGAAAATCGGCCTTCCGTCAGCCGCAAGGTTTCCTCTCTTGGAAAGCCTGTCGTTTATCTGCGCCGCAACCTCGAAATTCGGCGCCAATATCACATGATGCATCTTCTTCAATTCGCCGTTCAGGTAGAAGAGGTTCGCCACTTCCACCGAGAGGAGGAACTTCACTCCGTTGAATTCGTACAGTCCGGTTTCGTTGTCCTTGTTCTCCAACCCTAACTTCAATTCCCTGAACCATTCAGGATGAGTAAAATCTCCTGTTGCGAGGA
>JBBITJ010000033.1:0-4565 GCA_037440825.1 Microcaldota archaeon
CCTGGCGACCAACGGCTCAGTTAAGCATTAATTTGCCGCAGGAGTAGGATAATCCATGAAAATACTGCTCCAGTTTCCCGAGGGACTGAAAAAGCACGCCATCGCCCATGCGCAGAAGCTCGAAGCCGAAGGCAACGAGGTTTTCCTCTGCTCCACTCCGACGTATGGCGCGTGCGACCTCGCGCTCGACGAAGCGAAGGCGATATGCGCAGGCAAGATAATCCATTTCGGACATGCCAAATTCCCGATTCCGAAGCCAGTCGGCATTCCTGTCGAATACGTGGAATGGAAAGTGGACGTAGGCGTGCAGAGCCTCGCTGCCGCGCTCGGCGAATTGAAAAAATACCGGAAAATCGCCCTCGCAACCACAGTGCAGCACGCGCACGAAATTGCGAAGATGAAAGAGTTCTTCAAATCCAACGGGATTGAGGCGCTCACGAAGAAAGGCGCGCTCGCGGCCCACGAAGGGCAGGTGCTCGGATGCGATTCCGCAGCAATAAGAATCCCGGAAGCAGAAGCTGTGCTCTACGTGGGCGACGGGCTTTTCCACGCGCTCGCGATAGATGAAGCAAAGCCCGTCTACATATTCAACCCCTACACGAAAGAATTCAGGCGCATAAACGATGACATAGAAAAGCTGAGGAAGAGGAGGAAGGGCGCGCTCGCCGCGGCATTGTCCGCGAATTCATTCGCAATCCTCGTCTCCACGAAGCCGGGCCAGTTCCACATGGAGGTCGCGGAATGGGCGAAGAAGGGATTGGAAGCAGCGGGAAAGAAGGCGGAAATCCTCGTCTCCAACGAGTTCAACCCCTATTCAATCGCGAATTTCACGGGCTTCGAAGCTTATGTGAACACTGCCTGCCCGAGGATAGCGGACGACCTGGACCTTTTCGGCAAGCCCATCCTGAACCCTGACCTGCTCGACGAGATGCTGAAAATATCCTCCAAAAAATAGCTTTTTAATGTTCGTTCTGTTTATCTGTGCGGTGCGAGCATGGACACAATCATTAATACAGAACTTAAGCTGCCTTTCCTCCACAGGGGCAAGGTAAGGGACACATACAGGCTGGACGGCAATCGCCTCATAGTATCCACGGACCGCGTGAGCGCATTCGATTCGGTTTTTGCAGAAGGGATACCGAACAAGGGCCGCGTGCTCAACCAGCTCTCAATTTTCTGGTTCGCGAAAACCAGGCACATAATCGAGAACCATTTCATAAGCGGCATCATGCCTGAAAACCTGAAATCCGTGCAGGGCCGCGCCATGATCGTGAAGGAAGCAAAGCTCATCCCGATGGAAGCCGTGGTGCGCGGCTACCTGACCGGAAGCGGATGGAAGGAATACAAGGAGAAAGGCACTCTCGCGGGAGTGAAGCTGCCTCCTGGATTGAAGAACGGCTCCAGGCTCCCGCAGCCCCAGTTCACCCCGTCCACGAAAGCCGAAACAGGGCACGACATCAGCATCTCGGTGGAGGAAGCAGAGCGCATGTTCGGCAAGAAGGAAGTGGACTTCATAAGGAGCAAGGCGTTAGAGCTCTACAATTTCGCGCACGAATACCTGCTCACGAAAGGGCTCGTTCTTGCGGACACGAAATTCGAATTCGGGAAAACCGGGGACAAAATCATTTTGATAGACGAAGCGATAACCCCGGATTCCTCGCGCTACTGGCTAAAGGAGCAGTACGACAAGGGAATCCTGGAAAGCATGGACAAGCAGTTCCTCCGCGACTACCTTGAGAAGAGTGGCTGGAACAAGGAGCCGCCGGCGCCTCCGCTTCCGCAGGACATTGTGCAGAAGACTTCGGAAAGGTACGTGATGGCGTACAGGATGATTACAGGAAAAGAGCTGGAGTGAATGGGGAAGGAAAAGCTGTTCGTCGTGCTGCTGCTCGTGCTGCTGCTTTTCACCGCAGGATGCGTAAAGTCCCTATCTACAGCCAAGCCGGCAGCCAAAAACAGCACTACAGTTTACTCCGCACCTCCTGAGCCTCCGAAGGACTGCAACGACAGCACGAGGCACGGCGCGTGCTCGCACTTCAAGCCATACGTGTGCAACGACGGCGAGCTGGAATACGACGCGCGCAAGTGCGGATGCTATCCTTACCAAATACTCGAAGGCGACATGTGCCGCAACGGGAACGCGTGCGAAGACGGGACGCAGCACAACTCATGCTCGCAGAACCTGCCCATGTTCTGCTTCGACGGCAAACTGACCGAGAACGCGTCCGTGTGCGGCTGCCCTGCCCGCCATATAGTGGAAGGCGACTCGTGCAGGGAAACATCGGATTGCCTAGAGGACGGAACCGAGGATGGGAAATGCTCGGAAAGAAAGCCGTATTACTGCTTCAACGGTACGCTCGTGGAAAGAGCTGCGAAATGCGGCTGCTTCGAGGGCTACCAGCGCCTCGCGGACAAGTGCATAAACCCCTATCCTCCGGACACATTCAAGACCTACTCATGGACGTACAAGGGCGTGCATTATTCCGCAACTTTGGGGTTCAACTTCACGCTTCTGGACTATTATGCTGACCAGCCCCGCACGTACACGTGCTATGATTCCGCGTGCAAGCAGAACTGGGAAGTGCCCTATTACAAGAAATACGTGTTCGATTCCAAACAGGTCATAGTCATAAACGACCTGATAAGCCAGGTTGGCGGCAGCGGGGACGGCGAGCTCATGGCGCTGATGGCGTTCGTGCAGTCCATCCCCTACGATTACGACAGCTCTTTCTCGCTCAACGAGATCCAGAAATACCCGTACGACACTTTATTCTATTACAAGGGCGTGTGCAGCGACAAGAGCCTTCTCGGCGCCGCGCTCGCGGCCAAGCTCGGCTACGGAGTCGCGCTTTTCAGCTACGAAGCGGAGAACCACATGGCATTGGGGATAAGATGCCCTCAGGACCTTTCCAACTACGGCTCAGGCTACTGCTTCCTGGAGATGACCGCGAAGTGCAACCGCCTCACGGACAACGAAGGAAGCTATAGAGGGGGGATAACTCTCCGCAGCTCCCCTAAGATCTTCGTGATGGCAGAAGGAAGGGAGCTTGACCGCAGCACCGTGCTTTCAGACATAGAGGAGAAGGAGAAATACGAGGCTGCAAAGGAGAGGCTGGAGGAGCTCCAGTCCCTGCTGGAGAATGCGCCCAACGTTAACGTCTATAATTCGTATGTGGATGAGTACAACGCCAACGTGAAGATATACAATTCCTATAATCAGTGCGAATGAGCCGGCGGCGCATCGCGTTTATTCACAATAATCCTTCAGTCTTTCGAGCGCGAATTTCGCCTGCCCTGGATTGAGTTCCACGAGCGCGGCGATATTGCACAATTCATGCGCATTCCTTGTTGAGAATTCGTCTTTAGCGAAGGATGCGAGCGCGAACGGAACCTCGTATTTTATGCAAATCCTCACGAACCTGCGCATCTTCGCCATCTCCACCGCGCGCTTGAATCCCTGCGATTCAATGATGCGGCCCAGGTCTATGAGGAACGCGGCGCTGCACTTCTCCGCGAACTGCTTCATCAGCCCTATATCCTCATTATACTCATCCAGAAGCAGCAGCTCTTTTTTATTCCTGCGCTTCATTGCCTCCTCGAGATTTGGCACTTTCGCTATCCTGTTTTTTACATCATCCAAGAAATAGAGTTTGGAAAAATGAAAAGAGCCGGGTGCGAGATTCCGCGCCCGCACTATGTCGTACATGGACTATCAGGCTAGAGCCCGCTCTTGGGGTTCGGGGACCTGAGCTTCCTGTGCCTGGTCTCCTTGGTGCTCAGCCCTCCCCTCGGCGCCCTCTGCTTGTCGCTTCCGTACGCCCGCAGACCCCTTGCCTTCCTCATCTGCGAGGTGAGCCCGCGGAACGCCCTTCCTTTCGCCTTTATCGCAGCGACATCCTTAACTATTGTAGGATCAACCATGATGACTTCGAAGAACTTGTAGTTCCCGTCCTCGCCAACCCAGTAGGAGTTGAGCACTTCGAGGTTCTTGTACACCCTTGCTGCGCGCTGCTCGCTCATGGCCTGGTGCGAGAGCTGCGGCTGCACGAACCTATAGTTGTGCCTGTGCTTGCGTCCGCCCCAGGGCTTCTGCCTCTTGCGCCTTCCCTTCTCCATGCGCACGCGCACTATAACGTAGCCGTTCTTGGCCTTGTATCCGAGAGTCCTGGCTCTCGGAAGGTTAGTTGGATACTGCACCCTCTCGATGGCGCTGCCCTTCTTCCACGCTATCACGCGCTGCCTGTATTCGGGGCTCTTCTCGCTGTACTCCCTCTCGAAATTCGCCTGTATGTATTTGTATGCTCCCATATTATTCACCTTTGAGCGTTCCGAGTTTCCTGTCTCCAGTCTCGTACGCTTTCTTTCCGTTCGGCATAGCCGGACCAAGGAGCGTTTCCAGTTTAGGGTTTCGAGTTCCGTACGAAACGGAAAACGCGAAACAGGAAACGGTCAGGTGGCCAGCTTAGCTACATCCCGGTGAATTGATTTACAATTCGTATTTCATACATTAAGAAGAAGGGTTTAAAAAGTTGCATTCCTCCTACCGTCTATTCGAGTTCTGCAAC
>JBBITJ010000034.1:0-3150 GCA_037440825.1 Microcaldota archaeon
TCCGATATGCGTCGTAAAAGGGCAATACCGAAAAATCACTAAAAAACACAAGATAGTTAAAGTCCGCATGGGACGTTACCGTTCCTGCGGATTTCCTGTCGCTCTCGGCTCCAGCTTGCTCGTTCGCGAGCTTGACCACTTCCGGATCCATTACGATTTTCTGTTTCTTTTGAACCTGAGTCATGACTCGCCGCTAGAACTGCATTATCCGAATTGCCGATTGAATTATTTCGGCGGTTGTTTCGCAACATCGTTTTTCGAGTATCCGATGCTTATGCCCCCTGCTGTACCTATAAGTGCGACTACTGCTGCGATAGGGAACGATACTCCTGCAGTAAGCATAAGAGCCGCGCCCACTGCAGCCCCTGCCACGAACCCTCCAGTCCCCCATTTAAGTACGCTGGATGCCTTTCTGCTCATCTCAGCCATCATCTTCTTCTGCCTTTGCTGGAATTCAGCGCCTTCGTCTATTTGCGGTGCCATGCTATCTACCTCTTTTTCTCAGCATCATACTTTTCCTGCAACATTTTTATAAATGGATCATTTTTAGTCGCAGTTTCGATTTCACCCTTGCGCGCTTCAAGGGATTTAACGAACTTGTCCAACTCTTTGTCCACGCCGTTTTCAGAGATCCAGTCGGACAGCTTCTTGAACGTCGTTTCAAAATCCGGCGTGTTGGACGCGACTTTCATCCTGAGCTGGGAATCGGAATTGATCCTCTTCACCAAACCAGCGACGAGATAAGCGTAATTATCTATCTTCTTTGTCAGCTCTTCCGCTTTCTTCGCCTGCCCCATTCCCAATGCGTCCGCCTTCTTCGCATAGAGATCCTTTATTTCCAGATAATTCTTTTTGCTGAATATATACATGCATAAGTATTCTATGTTCTTTTCCATGTACGCTATCTCAGCAACGAGTTCCTTCAATTCCATCCTCTTCTGGATATCCAGTTCAGCCATTGGAACACCAAATTCGTATATTTATTCAGAAAGGTTTTAAATAAAAGGATGCGGAATTATATCATGGTAGAAAGTATAACTCGGCGGGACTTCCTCAAGAAAGGCCTCAAAGCGGCAGCACTGGGCATAGCCGCTTCCACGGGCGCATACTACGGCGCGAACGCCGCCATGTCTTTCAGGAAGAAGCAGCCGGGGTTGGACAGGATAGATGCCACCAGACTCAAAGGGAAGTTCCCCGAAGGGATAGAAAGCATAACCCGTGTCTCCATAAACGGCAAGATAGTTTTCCTCGTGGGTTGCCAGCACGGCGAGGAGCGCAGCAAGGAGCACCTCGAGTTCCTTAAATCTTTCATAAGGAAAAACAACGTGGACGTGGTCGGCATGGAATCCGGCAGCTTGGTTTCCGGCGCCGAAATCTTCAGGCAGGAAGGCTACTTCAGTTCGATTGCAAAAGGGCTTAAAACCGAGGTCGATGTCGCGGACGTGGAAGGGAGGCGCGTTTCGCCCCAGACGATAATCTCCAACATGCTGAGGGATCTCGTCACCAACCTCCTGTCAATTTCCTATCCGCTGCACGCGCTTCTGAACGGGGTCGTGAAGAATGCAAAAACAATCGCCATCGTTCCTGCTGCAATCCTTTCACTCCTGAGAGGGGGGTTGCCGAACACCTCAGATTCCCCTATCAATCTTCTTCCGGAGATCGGGTTCGACTACACCAGCAAAGGCCTGAGGAAGGACGGGAAAAATGCCGAGGAGTATTGGCTCAGGTACCCGGACGCCCTGTTCCATGCTGATGCGTTCTTCGCAAAGTCCATTCGGAAGCTCGCTGAAAAATACAACACAGGGCTCGTGCTGGTCGGCGCGTTCCACGTTCCTGGAACCATGAAATGCCTTGCTGAAGGAATCGAACCCAAGTTCAAGACCACCCAAGACAGCTTCGTGGTGTACAGGAAGGACGGCGCGAAAGAGACTGTCCAGCTGTGAATCAAGAAGAACTAGAACTGCCTCTTCCACATCTGCCTGGCCAATTCGCCTTCGTACATGAATTCGTCCACGAGCTCCTTCGCCTTCTCCCTCTTCTCGCGGTGCTCAGCAAGGAATTTGTTTATCCTCTCAATCAGGATTTGCTTCAGCTCCCCGGAAAGCATCTTCCCGCTCCTGTAATCGTCATGGATCTTCTTCAGCTTCGCATCGTCCGGCTCGAAGAATATGCTGAGCCACTGGTAGGACACGTCTATGTCGGGATTCCCGCCGAGCTTGCGGTGCTCCTCCGCGCTCGTGCGGCCGCCTGAGAACGCGTACTTGTTCACCTTGCTCTTCACCGTCTTCTCGTCGTCCGTGAGCCATATTGCGGTGTCCGCAGCGCTCGAGCTCATCTTCCCCTCTACGCCTGTAAGTGGAGGCAGGAACTTGCTGTGCATGGCCGCAGTCTTGTAATATCCCAGCCCTTCCGCGACATCGCGCTGTATCCTCCAGTAAGGATCCTGGTCTATAGCGGCCGGAATCAGGCACCTCCTGTTCTCGAAGAACGTGGGCACTATCTGGTAGGCGGGATAGAATATTATCCCTATGTTGCTCGAATCAGTGAACCCGAAGACCGCCTTCGCGGTGCTGAACGTGATCTTCTTCGCGACCTTGAGCAGCAGCGGATAGGCGTTTTTCACGTATTCCGAATCCTTGAATATGAACGTCTTCTTCGGGTCCAGACCAACGGCGATAATGTCCAGTATGTTTTCATAAGAATATTTCTGGGTGTCCTCCCACTTCATGTTCTGCTTCACGAGGAATTTCTCATCATCCGTCACCTCGATGTAGAGGTTCGCGCCGAATCTCTCCTGCATCCACTTCGTGAAAACAAGGGGGATCAGATGGCCTATGTGCATGGGCCCGCTCGGCCCCCTGCCCGTGTAAAGGAAGAACCCATTCTTCTTTTCGTGGTCGTCGAGCGCCAGGTCCAGATCGCGGTGGGAGAAGAAATAGCCGCGCCTGAGCATGTGGTGCATCTCGCCTGCGTCGGTGGCGAGCCTCTTCTTAAGCTGCTCGTCTATCTTCCTGGTCCCGAACTCCTTGATGAGCTTGTCGTAATCGACCGCGCCGCTTACTTCCCAGGGATTGACTATGAACTCGGCCATGTGGGTTTAACCCGGATTAGGTTTAAAATTCCCGCCTTATCATGCCGCGCCTTTCTTTC
>JBBITJ010000034.1:3250-4564 GCA_037440825.1 Microcaldota archaeon
TCGAAAAAGCGCGCTATTTCCTTCACCCGGCGCGCGGTGCCCGGGGCGCTGTGCTTGCTGACCACCAGCATCCTGCCTTCCTGCGCCATATTCCTCGCGCTGACCGCATTGTTTCTCATAGTAATCATCCCTGATTAGCCACAATTTGATATTACAATACACTGGTTTCCAAAGTTTATAAACATTTCCAGCCCAACGTAATCCATGGCCGTATTCATCACGGGCGCGAGCGGGAAGCTCGGCAGGGAGGTGCTAAGGCTCATCCCTGATGCCGTGCCGCTCGTCCGCAAGCCAGCTGGGCTGAAAGGCGAAAAGGTCGTCGATTTCTCAGATGCGCAAGCGCTGCGAAAAGCGCTCGCCGGCTGCGATGCCCTCATACATCTCGCAGGCTCTATGAAATTTTATGATCCTGCGGCGATGCGGGAGGGGAACGTGGAAATGACGCGAAACCTTCTTGCAGCCCTGCCTCCAAAAGCCAGGGTCATATACGCCTCCTCCATATCAGTCTATGGAAAGAATATTTCCGGAAAGGTGGATGAGCGCACGAATCCTAACCCGGATTCCGTATATGCGAAAACGAAATACGAGGCAGAGCGGATGGTGATGGCCCGCCCGGGCTCGATTGCATTGCGCATAGGGCCGATCTACGGTCCGCAATATGACGATTACACTAAATTCCTCAGGCTCATAAGGAAAGGGCGCATGGCGGTTTTCGGAAACGGGAAAAACCTTGTTTCCTTCGTGCACGTCTCCGACGTGGCGAAAGCGGTCGGGAACGCGCTGAAAGCTGAGCCCGGCATCTACGTGGTCACAGGCCCGAGCGAAACCCAGGAAAGGATATATTCCATGGCTGCCGAGGAGCTCGGCGTTTCGCCTCCCAGGGTGCACATCCCGTTCGCGCTCGCGATTCTGCTCGCGCATGCAGCCGAGGTTCTGGCGAAAATTTCCGGAAAGAAGCCGCTCATAACGCGCGAGCACGTGAATATACTCGGCAAAAGCCGCGAATTCGATTTCTCAAAAGCCGAAAAGGGGCTGGGGTTCAGCCCACGGTCGCTGCGCGAGGGCATAACCGAGCTCGCGCGCTCCGTTCGCTGATTGTCCGGAATCTGCCGCATGTTCCAGAATTTTCCGAACATTTGAAAGGAGGATTTTTAATCTGCCTATGCTTTGTCCAGTTTTTTGCTGAAGACGAAATACTCAGGATAGCGAAGGTTCAGGGTCTCGAGCTCGCGGACATAAAGTTCGTTGACCTTCTGGGCACGTGGCAGCATTTCACCGTGACTCTGGATTCGCTGGCGCTGGAGAGCGACAAGG
>JBBITJ010000035.1:0-4537 GCA_037440825.1 Microcaldota archaeon
AGCGAGACTGCGAGTGCTGTGCTCGCTGACTTGATTGACATTTCAGACAGGGTGGAAAAGGAATGAGAGCAGTATTGAAAATCGGGGGAGGCATACTCAGAAGCAGGGAGGACCTGGAAACTCTTGTTAAGATACTGAAGATGAATTCCGGAAGGGAGAACGTGCTCGTGGTTTCCGCGCTCAACGGAGTTACGGATGCGCTGCTCGGCGCTTATGCAAGCGGAACTGACATCACAGAGGAGCTGAGGCAGAAGCACCGATCATATTTCGACGACGGTGGCGAGGTGCTCGAAAAGGGGTTCGCGGAGCTTTCCGCATTATTGAAGACAGGCGGGAAGACGATTGAGAGAAAAGAGAGGATTGCGTGCTTCGGCGAGCGTCTGAGCGCGATGCTCGTTGCCGAATACCTGAACAGGCACGGGATTCCAGCGCTGGCTATGAGCGCCGAGGATTGCGGAATCGTGGCTGACGGAAGGTTCGAGAACGCGAACTGCTTGATGGACAGGACGAAGCAGAATTTCAGAGAGAAGGTCATACCGCGCATCAATGGGAAGACGCTCGTGATAACCGGATTCTACGGAGTGGACGCGAAGGGGAACGTGAACACCTTTGGACGAGGGGGCTCGGACTATTCCGCTGCGCTCGTCGCTGTCGCAGGGGAGGCGCAGGTTCTTGAAATATGGAAGGACGTGGAAGGGTTCCTTACGGCTGATCCGCGCGTCGCGAAGGACGCGAAGAAGCTGGACGAAATAACGTTCGACGAGGCAGAGGAACTGGGGTACTTGGGTGCGAAGATACTGCATCCAAGGACTATGGACGTGCTCAAGGGCTCCGGGGTGTTCGCGCAGATAAAGAGCGTGCTCGCCCCTGAAAAGGACGGAACCAGAATAGTGGGAAAGCTCAGCAGGGAAAGGAAGAAGGTGATTTCATCCATCGCTTTCAGGAAGGGAGTCGCGATAGCCACGATTAAGGGAGGGAAGATGGTTGATGAACCCGGCGTTGCTGCGGACATATTCGTAACCGCTTCCAGGGCAGAGGTTTCAGTTGATACGATCGCAACTTCCCAATCAAGCATATCATTTACTGTTGATGAGAAAGACGTGGAAAGGCTGGAGGCGATGCTGAGCAGGATGGAAAGCAAGCTCTTCGACGCTTACGAGATAAAGAAGGGGCTCGCGATGATAGGCGTCGTGGGCGAGGGGATGGCGCACACGCCTGGAAGCGCGGCGAAGATATTCACCGCCGTGGCTTCGAAAGGGATAAACATAGAGCTTATATCCCAGGCCGCGAGCGGGATAAACATAACTTTCATGATAAACGCCGACAGGGCCGAGGAATGCGTACGCGCGATCCACGGCGCCTTCGGATTAGGTGAATGAAATGGCCGAATACGCTAAAAGACTGGACAGGATGCCGAGATACATATTCGCAGAGCTGGACAAACTCAAGCAGGAGCAGAAAAAGAAGGGAACGGACATGATATCGCTCGCGATAGGCGATCCCGACATTCCCACGCCGAAGTTCATACGTGAGGCGCTCGCCAGGGAAGTGATGGATCCCAAGAACCACAATTATCCGTCTTACGAAGGCGAATCGTTCTACCGCGAAGCTGTTGCCGCGTGGATGAAGGGCAGGTTCGGAAAGGAAGTTGATGCGAAAACTGAGACGCTCGCGACCATCGGTTCCAAGGAAGCGATAGCCAACATAGGCAGGGCTTTTGTCGATGCCGGGGACGTGGTGCTCTGCCCTGATCCCGGCTACCCGGTTTACGCGAATGGGACCACGATACTTTCCGATGGCATCGCGGTGAAGATGCCTCTTCTCGAGGAAAACGGATTCCTTCCTGATTTGGATGCTGTGAAGAAGGAGGATGCGAAAAAAGCGAAGCTCATGTTCCTTAACTACCCGAACAACCCTACCGGCGCGGTGTGCGACAAAAAGTTTTTGGAGGAAGCGATGGAGTTCTGCAGGGAGCACGACATAATAATGGCGTATGATAATGCGTACTCGGAATTCACGTTCGAAGATTATGTGGCGCCATCCATTTTGGAGGTCGCGGACATAAAGAAGGATAAGGTTATAGAGTTCCACTCGCTCTCCAAGACTTTCTGCATGACCGGCGACAGGATAGGGTTCGCAGTAGGGAACGCGGATGTCATCCGCGGGCTGAGCAAGGCGAAGGAGAATATAGATTCTGGAGTGCCTGTTTACATACAGAAGGCGGCAGTCGTGGCGCTGAACTCATACAAGAGCGGAAAGAGGCCCGGAGAAGTGCTCGCTGTGATAGATGAATACTCCAAGAGGGCGGATGTGCTCGTTGAGGAGCTCGGAAAGATAGGGCTCAATGCGAAGAAGCCCAAGGGAACATTCTACGTCTGGGTGAACGTGCGGAATACCGGAAAGGGATGCATGGACCTCGCGAAGGAACTAATAGTGAACGGGGTTGTGGCGACGCCCGGAGTCGGATTCGGGCAGCACGGAGACGGATACATGAGGTTTGCGCTCACGCAGCCTGCGGAGAAGATACGCGAGGCGGTTGGAAGGATAGGCAAGGTTTGCAGGATAAGGTGATTGCATGAAGAAATTCAAGTGCGCGGTTCTTGGCGCAACGGGCGTTGCAGGCCAGCAGTTCATAGAGGCGTGCAACGGCCACCCCTGGTTCGAGATCACGGGGCTTTACGCTTCAGAGAAGTCTGCAGGCAAGAAGTATTCCGAAGCCGCGACATGGCACCAGGACGGAGACATGGAACCATCCATTGCCGCCATGGTGGTGAAGGACGTCGCGAGGATAGGGGACGACCTGAAGCAGTACGACATAGTATTCTCCGCGCTTCCAGGGGAGATTGCGCGGGAAGTTGAGGAGAAGTGCGCCAAGGAGAAGCCGGTGATAAGCACGACTTCGGCTTTCCGCTATGACGAGGACGTTCCGATAATCATCCCCGAGGTCAACGCCCCGCACATCGAGCTCGTGAAGAAGCAGGCCGCGCGCGGCTGGAAGGGATTCGTTGTGCCCGGACCGAACTGCACCACAGTCGGGCTCGCGGTTTCGCTCAAGCCCATCTTCGACGAATTCGGGATAAAAAATGTGTTCATGACTTCGATGCAGGCGCTCTCCGGGGCAGGGTATCCGGGAGTGCCTTCGCTGGACATAATAGACAATATAATCCCGTACATAGCGAAGGAGGAGGAGAAGGTCCAGAAGGAGACCGTGAAGATACTCGGAAACGGGATGAAGAACGCAGGATTCAGGGTGAGTTGCACGTGCACACGCGCGAATGTGCGCGACGGGCACACCGAAACGGTTTTCGTGGAGACGGAGAAGCCGTGCACCCCTGAAGATTACAAGGCAGCCATTGGCAGATTCAACGAGAAGTTCAGGAAGGAATTCGGAGACCTGCCTTCCGCGCCAAAAGAGAGCATAGTGGTGCGCGTGGAGGACGACCGGCCTCAGCCCCGCAGGGACCGAGACACCAACGACGGCATGAGCACTACTGTTGGAAGGATAAGAAAGGACGACATCTTCGCCAACGGCATCAAGTACGTGGTGCTCTCGCACAACACCAAGAAAGGCGCTGCCAAGGGCGAGATCCTTGTTGCCGAGTACCTGGTGAAGAAGGGCTACGTGAAGTAGCTACTTCTTCGCAACCTTTTCCTCTTTCAGCACCGTCTTCGAGATCATGAACACCACGAAGGCAAGGATGAGGAAATTTATCAGCGCTCCTAGGAAGGAACCCCATTTGAGCTGGATTGCGCCCACAGTGAGGACCGCGGTTTTCCAGTCACCGCCAGGGATGGCTACGCCCACCACCGGCATTATAATGTCGTTTACTAGGGACTGGACCAAGGCCGTGGCTGCGGCGCCCATTATGAACGCGACCGCCAATCCGACTATCTTGTACTCGTTGAGGAAATCCTTGAACTCCTGCACGATGCCCATGCTATCACCACAAGTATATGACGACAATTAGATATAAGTAGTTTTCTTTGAGACGAAAAAGAGGGAGTTGTTTGGGGTGATTGCTAAGCATTCGTCGCAAACTTTTCGCCGAAATGTCGGCGAAATGAAGCATCTTGAAGCCCGCAAGGGCTTCGAGAGCTTTCGGTCGGATTGCCGACCGAATGACTTTAGGGGGACGCTTCCCCTGAAAGGCTCATGGACGGGGAGGGATTTGAACCCTCAGCCTCATCGTTGCGAACGATGCGATCTACCGTTGATCTACCAGCCCGAAATCTAATGAGATGATAATAAGATTAGGACAAAAAAGAATAAAAAGGGGGCTATTCGGCCTTCTTCTTGGCCCCCGTTGGGCCGCCTGCGCGACATTCTGCGACGCTGCGAGCTCGCCTTCGCTCTCGATTATCTTGGCCCTCTTGTCCCTCTCGGCTTCCGCCTGCTTGGCCATTATGCGTTTCATGTCCGCAGGCAGCTCTATGTCCTGTATCTTAATGTTGGTGACGTCTATACCCATTCTGAGGTCTCCTTGTCCACGATTGTTTTTATCTCGTTTGCGACCTCGTCACGGTTGGAGAGCACCGC
>JBBITJ010000036.1:0-4525 GCA_037440825.1 Microcaldota archaeon
TGAGAAGGTCGTTCAGAATGCTCATATTTTCCCCTCCGAATGGTAAAGGAGCAGCACCGCGTTTATGCCCCATGTGGCGAACAGGTCTCCCACGAGCCCTGCGAGCGCGACTGCGGATATTTCAGAATAGATGGAGATGTGCGTGTAGAGACTCACAAGATAGAGGATGCCGAACGCGAATATCGCCGTGATACTCATCGTCATTCCAGTCTTCATCGCGTCGAACGCCTTCTCTCTCGCGTGCCCTGCCCGCTTCATCATCCTCATCGTGAGCAGTATGTCGGTATCCAGCGAGAACCCGAGTATCATCAGCAGCGCGGCGAACGAAGCGAGCGTTAACGGTATCCCGAACAGCCCCATCGCGCCCAGTGCTATGAGCACGTCGCTCAGAGCGCCGATTATGACAGCCGCGCTCGGAACTATGCTGCGGAAGAATATGAACACGAATACGGTGGAAAGGATCGCTGCGAAGAGAGCCACCCTGATGGCGTTCTCTATGAAATGCGCGCTCAGTGCCGGGCTCACACTCTGGACGCTGAACGAGGAATAGTCGACATACTTGTCTATCGAGGATGAGATGGAGTTCTTGTAATTGTCATAGACTGCGCGGTACGCCGCGAGGGTGGAGGATTTGAGCGTGTTGAGGTTGCCTATTTCAGATGATGATGCCGGCATGGCTGCGAGCGCGAACATGGAATCCGAAATGTTGTTGAGCGCCTTCCTCTCCTCCAGGTACCTGTCCAGGAACGTGGAGTTGGAGTTCGCCTCTGCTTCCAGCCTCGAGACTTCGTCCAGCTTCGCGTTGAACTCGTCCTTCATCTTGTCCGCTTCCACCAGGTCGGGGTTCTGGCCTATTTCTATTTCGGCCTTCTCCCCGAAAGATGTGTTGTAGATCTTCACGGATCCGTATATGCCTTCATTCGCGAGATTGGATTTCAATTCCTCCGCGTCCACGGATTTCTCCAGGTCGAGTATTATCAGGGTTCCGCCGGTGAAATCCACTCCGAGCTTTATCTGGGTGGTGAAATAGGCGGAAAGAGCCAGCAATATCAGCGGGAAGACTATGAGCTTCCTGTAGTCCCCTGCATAGATGTTCGGAATCATCAGTTATCACTATTGATCATGATAAGACAAGAGCAGAGTATTTTGGAGGGGCAAATTTAAAAAACGAAGCCCGGCTGAAGGCAGGATTTTTATGACAATTTGTTATTTTTATGACATTAGATATAAATATATGCCAAGCCCTAGCTAACTCCCCAATTTCGGGAGGTTGATTTTATGCACGAATATTCAGGCATACATTGTCCCATAGTGACGCCGTTCAGGCAGGACGGGAATGTGGATGAAGAAGGGCTCAGGAACTTGATCAGGTTCGTACTCAAGGACCAGAAGTGCACGGGCCTCGTGCCCTGCGGCACGACCGGCGAGTCTCCGGTGCTCGGCGACGACGAGTGGGCGCGCGTGATAGAGATCGCGGTAGAGGAAGTGAAAGGCCAGGTGCCGGTGATGGCTGGCGCAGGGACCAACAACACCCTGAAGACGATAGAGAAAGTAAAGAAAGCGGATTCACTGGGTGCTGACTCGTTCCTTATAGTTGCGCCGTACTACAACAAGCCCAGCATGGAGGGCATGGCTGCGCACTACAAGGCAGTCGCCGCGGCCACGGAGAAGCCTATATTCATATATAATATACCAGGCAGAACGAGCAAGAACATAGATCCCAAGACCATATTGGACATCGCGAGGGAAAACAGAAACGTCGCCGGGCTCAAGGACGCTGCTGGAAGCATAGACCAGACCATGGAGGTGCTGGCAGGAAGCAAGAAGCTGGAGAAGAACTTCTACGTGCTCGCAGGCGACGACCAGATGGTGTTCCCCACGCTCGCACTCGGGGGCCACGGAGGCATTTGCGCCGTCTCGCAGGTGGTAGGCAAGGAGCTCGTGGATATGGTGGAGGCTGCGAAGAAGAACGACTGGGCAAAGGCAAGGGAAATCCACTTCTCAATAATGCCTGTGATAAAGCTGCTATTTTCCGAAACGAACCCTGCGCCTGTGAAAGCGGCGCTGGAGATGATGGGCATACTCCAGCCTGATCCGATGCGGCTGCCGCTCTTGCCCATGAGCGCCGCCGGGAGGGAGAAGCTCAAGGCGGAGCTGAAGAATTTGGGCAAGATATAGCTGGAGAGGGGGACCGAAGGCTGGAAATTGATTGGTGATTGCATGGTGAATGTCGCATTTGTAGGGTTGGGAAAGATGGGAGGGGCGGCGGCAAGAGTTGCTGCTGAAGACCCTGAAGTGCGGATAGTTGCAGGAGTGGAGATGAATGGCGGCAAGGCGGCATACCCGATTTACACCCCTGAAAAGCTGGACGAGGCAATAAGGGATGCGGAAGTGGTCGTGGATTTCACTAACGCGCAAGCAGCTTCGGAGAACATACCTAAGATAATCGCTGCAGGGAAAAAGGTCGTGATCGGGACTACCGGGTTCAGCCCTGAGCAGATGAAGAAAATAGAGGATGCGGTGAAGAGCAAGGGGGCGGTCGCACTGCTTGCGCCCAACTTCTCGATAGGCATGAACCTGTTCTTCAAGTTCGCCGGCGAGATGGCGGCCAAGCTCAAGGATTACGACGTAGAAATCATAGAGTGGCACCACAACCAGAAGAAGGACGCTCCGAGCGGCACGGCTGCGAAGATCGCCAAGGTCATCCAGGATGCGAGGGCGCAGGGAGACGAGCTAACGTACGGAAGGAACGGCATGGCACCCAGGAAGAAAAACGAAATAGGGGTGCATGCGGTGCGCGCAGGCGACATAGTGGGCATACATTCCGTATGGTTCGTAGGGAATAATGAGGAGATAGAGTTCAGGCACTCCGCCCATTCCAGGGACACGTTCGCGCGCGGCTGCGTTAAGGCGATAAAGTGGGTGGGAGCGCAGAAAGTAGGAGGAAAAATTTATAGCATGAACGATGTACTAGGGATATGATGGATTATTCATCCAGAAAGCGAGCGTATTGCGAACGAAATCGGAAGGGGAAACGCCCCTGAAGCGAATTTAGGCTTCCTCTTAGGTTTGTGAAATGAAGGCGTCCTTGGAAGTAGAATTGGAAGACCGGCCGGGCCAGCTCAGGAAGCTGCTCGCAGTCCTGGAAGAGGTCAACGCCAACGTGGTGAGCGTGACGCATACCCACGGCAGGAAGGAGGGGTCGCACGTGCCTGTGGAAATAATGTTCAGCGTGCAGGGCAAGGAGGCGCTCGACCGCATGGGCAGCATGCTCAGGGAAGGCGGCTGGCACATAATCTCTCTGGAAAAGGTGGCGCAGCTCAGGCGCGTAACGGTTGGAATAATAGGGCACATAATAAACACGAAGAGCGTGGAGCCGATCATAGACAAGGTGGATTCGCTTGGCGCGAACGTTTCCCGATTTTCCGTGAACATGCCCTGCCAGGCCGGGGAGAGCAGCGCGCTCATAACATTCGAAGCAGAAGACGACGCGGTCGTGGAGAAGGCGATAGGGGAGATAGAGAGGCTCTGCGCAGAACGCGGATTTCTCCTAATAAAGACGGTGCTGTAGCATGGCCCTCAAGCTTCTCATAGTCGGCGCAGGCACAGTCGGAAAGGGACTCCTCAAGGCGATTCATGAGCTGGGCGGCTTCGAAGTATGCGGAATCGCATCCTCTTCCGGATATGTATATTCAAATGGCGGGATTGCGAAGGCGGAGCTGGACAGGGTCGCCAAGGGAAAGAAGATTTCGGAAATGCAGGGATTCGTGCAGAAGCCAGCGCTTGAAATCATAGAAAAGGGCGAGTACGAAGTGCTGGTGGAGCTCAGCACCACCAACCTCAGGGATGCAGAGCCCGCATATTCGCACATGAAAACGGCGTTGGCGCGCGGAAAGCACCTTGTGACCTCGAACAAGGGTCCGCTCGCCCTCCATTTCCACGAGCTGGACGCGCTCGCGAAGAAGAACGATTGCATATTCAGGTTCGAAGCCACTGTGGGAGGCGCGATACCGATATTCGCGACTGTGAACAACTACCTGCGCGGAGACCGCCCGGTCGCGCTCAGTGGCATATTGAACGGAACGACTAATTACATACTCTCGCGCATGTTCGAGGAGAAGATGCCCTACGAGAGCGTGCTCAAGGAGGCGCAGCAGCTCGGAATTGCGGAGAAGGACCCCTCATACGATGTTGAGGGAATAGACGCTGCTGCGAAGCTCGCCATCGTGGCGAACGCGATTTTCGGCAAGAGAGCTTCATTTTCTGACGTGAAGAGGACTGGGATTTCAAGGATAACGCCGGAGATACTGGAGCTTGCGGCTTCCCAGAACTACAGAGTGAAGCTCATATGCTCCGCATCTGTGGAGGGGAAGATGGAGGTCGCGCCAAGGTTCGTGCCGCTCACTGATCCGCTCGCTTCCATAAACGGGACGCTGAACGCCATAACTCTCGAAACGAGGATGGCCGGGCCGCTCACCCTTGTAGGAAAAGGGGCAGGGGAAAGCGAGACTGCGAGTGCTGTGCT
>JBBITJ010000037.1:0-4051 GCA_037440825.1 Microcaldota archaeon
ATTTTCAAGAAGTTCTGCAAAATCGTCTCTCCATGTTCCGTGTGCCACACTTCAGGGTGGAACTGCACGGAAAATATTCGTTTGGCAATGTTCTCCATCGCCTCTATTTTGCAAGTGTGCGAGTGCGCCAAAACCTCGAAACCGGACGGAACCTCCTTCACCTCGTCGAAGTGGCTCACCCACGCATTGAATTCGTGCGGAAGCCCCTTGAGCAGCGTTCCCTCCTTGTCCAAAATGATTTTAGCGATGCCGTATTCTGCGCTGGCTCCTTTCTCAACTTTCGCGCCCAGCGCATAGCCCACAGTCTGGTGGCCGAAGCATATTCCCAGGAGCGGAACGTCCAGCTTCTTCTCCCAAACAGCCTTCACGAGCGGCTGGCTCACCTTCCCCTGCTCCTCAGGAGCGTAAACTGAGCTCGGTCCTCCACTTAGGATCACTTTCTCCGGTTTTCTAGAAATCACTTCCTCAATGGAAACCTTGCTGTTTATGATCTCGGCGTCGAAATCCATGTCTCTGCAGTTCCTCTTTATGAGATGAGTGTATTGCGAGCCGTTGTCTATGATGAGGATCATGGTAGGATAGTTGCCGTGATGGTTTAAATTCGTGATTGCCTCTGCAAATCGCCAACGACGGCATATTTATAAAGATTTGTATTTATATAGTATTCTTCCGGACTGTTTAGTCTAATTGCTGGATTTGGGTATTTGGTGATTCCTTGGTAAAGAAAAAGAAAAAACCTGAAATAGAATTGGATATTTTCGGCCATTTTCTCGTTCCTAACATGGAAATAATCTCGGAAACTGAAAAGAAGAATCTTCTCAAGAAATACGGCATCTCCGAGACGAATCTCCCGAAGATGAAGAGCAACGACCCTGCAGCCAAGCGTCTCAACGCGCAGCCCGGCGACGTGGTGAAAATCGAGAGGGAGGACGCAACGAGCAAGTACAACTACTACAGGCTCGTCGTGCAATAATTCTTGCGGGTTGATCACATGGTAAAAGGATTGCTGGATGTGTATTTCAGGGACAATACGCTGGTTAAGCAGCAACTCGACTCCTACAACAAGTTCGTGGAGCAGGGCCTGCAGGAGGTCGTGAACAGGCAGACCAACATAAAAACGAATGTTGAAGGGTTCGAGCTCAAGCTCGGAAAAGTGAGGGTGGAACCTCCGCGCTTCTACGAAGTGAAAGGCGGGTACAGGCAAATCCTCCCGAGCGAGGCGAGGCTGAGGAACCTCACCTACGCGTCCCCAATATTCCTCGAAATCGTCCCGATTTTCAACGGCGTGGAAAGGCCCGTCTACTCGGACGTGTTCATCGCCGAAATTCCGGTAATGGTCAAGTCCAAGCTCTGCTACCTCTCCCAGATGTCTAAAGATGAATTGGTGGACAACGGCGAGGACCCGAACGACCCCGGAGGGTATTTCATTATCAATGGCTCCGAGAGGGTACTAGTGTCTGTTGAGGACCTTGTGCCGAACCGCATCATAGTCACAAGAGAAAAAGGAGGAACCGTAGCAAAGATATTCTCCACGAGGCAGGGCTTCAGGGCCCGCTGCGTCGTGGAAAGGAGCCCGGAAGGCATCTTTACAGTGGAATTCCCAAGCACTCCTCCGGACCTGCCGCTCATACAGGTGCTCAGGGTGCTCGGAATAGAACGGAATTCGGACATACTCAACACGTTCGGCGAAAATGAATCGGTGAAGAACGACCTGCTCCTCAACCTCGAGATGGAGGAGAGCAAGAACAGGGACGAGGCGCTCGACCTGCTTAGCAAGCGCCTTTCGCCTGGCCAGCCGCAGGAGTACAGGCTCACGAGACTGGAAACGCTCATAGACCAGTATCTCCTTCCTCACATCGGAACCTCGAAGGACGACCGGAAGAAGAAGGCCGAGTACATAGTGCGCATGGTGGAGAAGAGCGTCGCTGTCGCGCAGAAGAAGGTGCCGCAGGACGACAAGGACCACTACGCGAACAAGAGGATAAAGCTCGCAGGCGACTTGATGCAGGAGCTCTTCAATTACGCGCTCCAGTTCCTCATAAAGGACATGGTCTACCAGGCAAGCAGGGCGAACGCACGCGGCAGGAGGCTGCAGGTGCACACGCTCGTGCGCCAGGACACCATGGCTGACAGGATAAGGTACGCGATGGCAACAGGAAACTGGATCGCAGGGCAGACCGGAGTGAGCCAGCTGCTCGACCGCACCAGCTACCTCGCGACGCTCTCGCATCTGAGAAGGGCGATTTCGCCTCTTACGAAGAAGCATCCGCATTTCAAGGCAAGAGACCTGCACGGAACCCACTGGGGCAGGATATGCCCGAACGAGACGCCGGAAGGCCCGAGCTGCTCGCTCGTGAAGAACCTCTCGCTCATGGCTGAAGTTTCCATAGGCTCGGACGAGCAGGAGATGTTCGAGGTGCTGAAGAATTTCGGCGTCAAGTAATCTGGTGATTCTCATGGCTAAAATAAAGAAAAAGGCATCCGTATACGTGAACGGCAAGTACGTCGGTGAATACGACAAGGCTGACGACTTGGTCAAGCGGTTGAGAGAGAAAAGAAGGACCAACGAGCTCAACTACCAGGTGAACGTCTACCACAACCGCCGCACAGGCGAGATCTTTATCAACACCGACAGCGGAAGGGTGCGCAAGCCTTACATAGTTGTCGAGGCAGGCAAGCCCCGCCTCACTCCGGAGATACTGGAGAAGGCGAAGAACGGCATGCTCACCTGGCAGCACCTCGTGAAGATGGGCGTGATAGAATACCTGGATGCAGAGGAGGAGGAGAACGCGTACATAGCGCTTAAGCCCGAGCAGGTTACCGAGAAGCACACCCACATGGAGCTGGATCCGTCCACGATTTTCGGAGTCACGGCGAGCGTGCTTCCCTACGTGGAGCACAATTCTTCCCCGCGTATCACGATGGCGTGCGCGATGGCGAAGCAGAGCCTCGGAGTTTATGCATCCAACTACCTGAACAGGTACGATACGCGCGTATATATAATGAATTATCCGCAGCAGCCGCTCGTGCAGACCGACTCTTACCGCGTGCTCAACATGAAGAACACTTCAGCTGGCCAGAACTTCGTTGTAGCGCTTACCTCTTACAAGGGCTTCAACATGGCGGACGGAATAGTGATAAACAAATCAGCCGTTGATCGCGGGCTCGGGCGCGTGATGATGCTTAAGACCTACGAGACCGAGGAAAGGCAGTATCCAGGAGGCCAGAAGGACAAGATAGAGATTCCCACTCCAGCAGTTGTAGGGTACAGGGGGGAAGAAGCATATGCGAAGCTCGGCGAGGACGGAATAGTGCTTCCCGAAACCGTTGTTGACGACGGCGACGTGCTCGTTGGAAAAACCTCTCCGCCGAGGTTCCTGGAAGAGATTTCAGTTTTCGGCGCAGTGGAAGAGAAGAAGAGGGAAAGCTCGCTCGCGCTCAAGGCAAGGGAGAAAGGAGTAGTGGACAGCGTGCTCGTGACTGAAGGTCCGAGCGGAAACAGGCTCGTGAAGGTGCGCATAAGATCACTGAAGATCCCGGAAGTGGGCGACAAGTTCGCATCCAGGCACGGGCAGAAGGGCGTAGTGGGGCTCCTGGTCCCGCAGCAGGACATGCCCTTCACCAAGGACGGCGTGGTGCCTGACCTCATAGTGAACCCACACGCGATACCCTCGCGTATGACTGCAGGCCACCTGCTCGAGACGCTCGGCGGAAAGGCTTCCGCGATGACCGGAAAGATAATGGACGGAACCGCGTTCAGCGGCAACACCGAAGAGGAGTACATGAAAATGCTCAAGGAGCACGGATTCGATGAGTACGGCGAAGAGGTGCTTTACGACGGCGTGACAGGAGAGCAGATCAAGGCGAAGCTGTTTGTAGGCGTTGTCTATTACCAGAGGCTCCACCACCTTGTTTCGAACAAGATGCACATGAGGAGCAGGGGGCCGATACAGCTGCTCACCCACCAGCCCACGGAAGGAAAGGCGAGGGAAGGAGGGCTCAGGTTCGGGGAAATGGAAAGGGACTGCCTGATAGGCTACGGGGCCAGCAT
>JBBITJ010000038.1:0-1741 GCA_037440825.1 Microcaldota archaeon
TATCTTGTGTTTTTTAGTGATTTTTCGGTATTGCCCTTTTACGACGCATATCGGATCATGAGGCGAGTTTCCGCACGATTTCCAAAACCCGCCGGTATTCCAGATGGCCGTCCCCTGCGTTTATGTGCCCCATGCCATGTTCTATTATCAGTTCCGAGTTCAGCGATTTGGCGAGCGTTTTCCCGATTTCAAGAGGGACGTAGGGATCGTTGTCCGAATTTATCACGAAAAATTCCTTGCAGGAGGCGCGGATTTTCCTGAAGTCGAAGCCCCCTTCAGTGAAATTCCGTATTTGGGGGATTGCTATATCTTCCGCAAAACCCGAAACCAGGATGGCTGCGGCCGCATTCTCGCCTTTGCCGAGGGATTCCAGGAGCCGCAGGATCGCAGGGCAACCTAGAGAATGACCAATCAGGATGATTTTTCCATCGAACTTCGCTAAGGAATGGAGCGTCTTCACCCATTCCTCCTTTTTGGGAAGGTTGGAGTTGGGAAGGTCCGGGCAATAGGTTTCAATCCCGATCTTCTCCAATTCGGATTTAAGCCAGGGAAACCAGTTGCTTGATGAATCAGCGCCCCAGCCGTGCACGATTATCGCTTTCATTTGGTCACGATTGAAGCAAGATGGGTTTTCGGTTCCGAGTTCCCAGTTCAGCTAGCGCGTCTTGCGGCCCGAAGTTTTCTCCAGCTTAAGCGTTATTCCGTTCGCATTTATCTCGAACGGCACTATCCTGTTCATGTGCCCCGCGCCCTTCATCTTCAGCACTTCGAGAGCGCGCTTCCTGTTCCCCTCCTCGTCGTAGAGGTAGTACATGTGCATCCACGCGTCCGTGAGGCTCTCGAACCCGTATCTCGTGCGGGGAAGGACGTCCTGCGTGGTGGCCGGAGTGTCCTCCGACACTATGATAGTGGTGGTGCCCCATTTCCTTATGTTCTCTATGAGCCTGAGGAAGCCCTTCTGCCTGTCGTCGTCGCTCTGAAAGAGCAATGCGATGGGCATCACAGAATCTATCACGACGCGCTCTATGCCTATCGTGGTTATGAGCTCCTCTATCGCGCTGTTCTTGAAAAGGAACTGCTCTGCCTCCGGAATAGGGTAGTCGAGGATCATGACCTTCTTCTCCCTTTCAAGTTTCGGAAGGTCCCAGCTGTAGCCAGCCATGTTCGAATAAGTGGTAGCCCTCGTCTCCTCGAGCACGATGTAAAGCCCGGGCTCCTTGTACTTCTCGGCCCCGTTCACCAGGAATTGCATCGCGAGCGTGCTCTTGCCGCAGCCCGTGGGGCCGGAAAGGGTTATTATGGAGCCCTTCGTGAATCCGCCGTCGAGCATAGCATCCAGCTCGTCTATCCCGCTCTTTACGGTCTCGCGCTTCATTTTTTCACCCTCTTCCGGCATGTCGAAAAAATGAAATTTTCGTCGAATCGTCGACGAATGGTTTCATTTTTCACCCGGTCATTTCTTTTTCTCCATCATCTTCTTCCCTATTTCCAGGCGGCCAGCCATGATCTTCCTGAATTTTTCCAGGTCCGCGCCTGTGTATACCTTCTCCAATATCAGCTTCTTGAGCTCGTAGTTGTTCATCGAGATGTTCATGAGGATCTCGTGCGCCTGGTTCAGGGGAAGCCTGATGTCCTGCGGCTTCAAGATCTCCAGGGAGACTGGGGACGAGTTGCCGCATATGCGCGCGAGCGAGGAGAAATTCTTCACGAGCAGCTTCACCTCCACCGAAGAGGACAGGAG
>JBBITJ010000038.1:1841-3015 GCA_037440825.1 Microcaldota archaeon
TAGCATTGAATTGCGCCATAATCTCGGTGAAATTGCACACCGTGCCGGAAATCTCGAATATTTCAGCGTCGAACGAGCCCGGTCTGCACTTCGGCTTCTCCATCGACGTGAGATTGGGAATCGAGAAGCCGGTTCCGGAAAGGTTCGCGGCGCTGGTGTTGTAGCCGTCCTTGTCGAAGCGCACCCACGTGCAGTTCTCGAACGGCGTGCCTTCCACGCCTCCGCTCATGTAGTAATCGTCGCCTTTCGCGAGCGAAACGAGGGGTTTGCTCATATCGTTGAGGAAATATTCGCTCCTCACATTGTTTTCCTGTATGTAGATCGTCATGGAGGAGTTGATGATGCCGTTGAGCGTGCACACCACCTGCCCGAGCTTGCCCGTGCCCACGTCTATTTTGGTGCCGGTGAAGTCGGAGGGGGGGCCTGTGTTGCCTGCGCCTGCAGGTCGGTTGGACATGTTCGGAAGGAAAGCCGTCTGGTCCAGGGGCTGCGGCGTGCTTAGGCAGCCGGAAGCGAGCATGTGCAAAGCTAAAGCCAACAGCAGCATAGGTTTCCAGTTCTGGGCGTGATGTTTCATCATAGCCTACCCGAAGTCATTTAAATAGTGAAGGTTTATATATTTAGTATCCGAGAGTATTGTCGTAATAGGTGTTCTTATGGTGGTTCCGCAGGAGTTCAAGCTCCCGAACGACAGGGCGCAGGACGCCGACGTTGACTCGAAACGCCTGGTGAGGGTGCTTACCGAGATGCAGAATGCGAAGGTTTCTGATTATCTGGCGATGTTCGCCAAGCACGGCCACCGCCGCATGTACGAATATTTCAAGGCCAACGGTATCGCCATGGAAGACGTCGCGAAAGCCTATGCGGCGATAGCGCAGGACAAGGACAAAAAGGCTCATTTTGAGGACACGGTGAACCTCCTTTACCGGAGGTGGGGAACCGGGGACGCTGGAAAGCACACCGTGGCGATGCTCATCGCCGAGACGCTGAAGCAGGGGAAAAGGCTGGACGAGCTGGGCAGCGTGTTCCTCGCGAAGACGGAAAGCGGAGGCATGAAGACGATCGTGGATCCAACAGGGCAGAAGAAGGGCGGCTGGAAGATAACCGTCACCTCTCCCGAGTATATCAACGTGAAGAAAATAGCTGAAAAGTGGAAGAAGTACATACCGGTCGC
>JBBITJ010000039.1:0-2133 GCA_037440825.1 Microcaldota archaeon
CAACATATATAAACTAAAAGGGTATATAAGCAGCGAAAGTTTCTTGCCCCTTTTAGGAATCTCCTGTGCATTGCCGCACTCTCCGATACGCTTTTGCGCTCTCTCATCCGTTCGTCCGAAACCGGAAACGGAAAACCGCATTATAAAACCTACACAGCATAAAATTACTGTATTGGGCCCGTGGCGCAGCCTGGATAGCGCGGCAGCCTTCTAATGTTTCCGGTTCCGGGTTTCCAGTTCCCAAACCGGCTGAAGTTAGCTGAAGGTCGTGAGTTCAAATCTCACCGGGCCCGTACCCTGTCTTCCGTCTCCCGAAGACGTTGTTTTTTATACCTTGCCTGCAAATTAGCAGTATTACGTTCTACATTCTCGCAGAGGTGGTGCTGATGGAGCAAAAAGTCAAGGCAATAATAGAGATGATCGACTCGGTCCTTGAAGACACTTCGGTGCCCAAGAACATAAGGAAGGCGCTTAGCGACGCCAAAGGACGCCTGAACGGAAGCGAGGAAGTAATCGTGAAAGTAAGCGCCGCCATTTACCTCATAGAGCCCGTGAGCGAGGACGTGAAGATGCCCGCGCTCGCAAGGTGTCAGATCTGGGCGATAATAAGCGCGCTGGAATCTATCAAGCACTAAAGCAGGTGGTTGCCTGTTCCGCGTTTTGAGTTTTGTACGAAACGCAAAACCCGCAACCCAAAACCGTGGTAAGCATGCTGGGAAAGCTCCGGGAAAAGGGAATGCGTATCGCCCTTGACGCAGAGCCCCTGCTCAACGAAGCAAGCGAGAACCTCATTAATGAGATCGTTTCACTTCAGAAGCCGTTCATCTCCAAGAAAGACGTGGAGGATGCCATTTCCAGACTGGCTCCTCAGAAAGTCGAAGTGATAAGAAGCAAGGACAAGCCCCTCGCCGCCGAATATTCGTCGAACATAAAGCTCGTCCATTCACTAGATGTTACGGGGAAATCCCGCACAACCGGGAGCGTGGACGATTTCGTCGCCTATTTCAAGAACCGCTTCCATAGAATGAGCAAGCTCTTCTCCGCGTCTTCCAAGTACACTACTACTTATCTGGGAGACATAAAGCGCGACCTGAACAAGAACGTGCGCGTGATAGCTATCGTTTACGAGAAAAGGGATACGAAACAAGGCAGCATACTCCTGGAAATAGAGGACCTGACCGGCGCGTTCAAGGTAGTGGTATCGCGCAAGAACGAGAAAACTTACGAGAAGGCGAGGCAACTGCTCAAGGACGATGTCGTTTCCATAACCGGAAAAGTGCTCGAGCCCTTCATAATCGCCGAGGATATAGAGTGGCCAGACCTTCCCATCACGCGGAGCAAAAAGACGAGCGAGACGGACCTCGCGTGCGCGTACATTTCCGACACGCACTTCGGTTCCCGCCATTTCCTGAACAAGCAGTTCGGGAAATTCATAGACTGGCTTAATGGAAAAGGGCAGGAAAATGAGATAGCAGGGAAAGTGAAATACCTGGTGATTGCAGTGGACATAGTGGATGGAGTAGGTGTATACCCGAACCAGGTGAAGGATTTGACGATAAAGGACGTTTACAAGCAATACGAGGTTTTTGACAATTACGTGGAGATGCTCCCTGACCATATAGACGTAATCGTGGCTCCGGGAAACCATGATGCAGTGAGGAGGGCTGAGCCCATGCCTGCGCTTGATGATACATTGGTAAAGACGGATGTGATAAAGGTCGGTAATCCTTCCACTGTGATAATAGAGGGGATAAGGAACGTGATATACCACGGCACTTCCATGGACTCGATGATTTCCAGGATTCCCGGGCTTTCCTACAATTCCCCTGAGAAGGTCTCGCGCGAATATCTCAAGAGAAGGCATCTTTCACCCATATATGGAGGGAATCTCATAGTTCCGGAAAGGGTTGATTACCTTGTCCTTGAAGACGAGCAGGACATTCTGCACGTTGGGCATGTGCACAAGCACGGATACATGCAATACCGCGGAACCCATCTAATAAATTCAGGGACTTTCCAGGACAGGACCGATTTCCAAGTAGAGCAGGGGCACGTTCCCACCCCGGGAGTGGTGGGAATATTGGAAATGAAGACGAGCACTTACAGGACGATTGATTTCAGCAAAGGGGAAAC
>JBBITJ010000039.1:2180-2471 GCA_037440825.1 Microcaldota archaeon
ATACCTGGATTCGTTGCGCAACGAACTGAACAGATTATACTCTATCGCGAGCGAGGCTAGGAAGCAGGGATTCGACCCTGCGGACGAAGTGGAGATCAAGATTGCGAAGGACGTCGCAGCCCGCGTGGAAGCATTGGTGGGCCCTCCAGGAATAGCCAAGATAATCCGCGACATGGAGGAGTCCGGCCAGTCCAGGGAAGACATAGCGTTCAACCTCGCGGCGAAAATAGCCGCAGGCGAGATAATCAAAGCGCCAACTGAAAAGAGGATAGAGCAGGCAGTCAGGACATC
>JBBITJ010000039.1:2512-3794 GCA_037440825.1 Microcaldota archaeon
AAGGAATCTCCAAAGTCAAGATCAGGACTAACCCAGACGGCACCAATTACGTCGGCATATACTTCACCGGCCCGATACGGAGCGCAGGAGGAACGGTCGCGGCGCTCGCGGTCGCGTTGGCGGACCATGCGAGAAGGATCGCGAAAATAGGCGACTACCGCCCCACGGACACGGAAATAGAACGATACGTGGAGGAAGTGAACGTGTACGAAGTGCGCGCAGCGCACCTCCAGTACAAGCCCTCTGATGACGATGTGAGGTGGATTGTTAAGAACTGCCCGGTATGCATAGACGGGGACCCCGGAAACCCAGGGAACGAAGAGGTGGAGGTATCTGTGCACAGGAACCTTCCGCGCGTAGAGACGAACAGGCTGCGCGGAGGCATCCCTCTGGTCATATGCGAAGGAATAGCCCAGAAATCTTCCAAGGTCTACAAATACGCGAAGAAATTCGGGCTGGGCTGGGATTGGCTGGAAAAGCTCATCAAGGTGAAGAGGAAGGAATCCACAGTGGAGATAAAGCCGGACTACACTTACTTGGAAGGGCTTGTTGCAGGAAGGCCGGTGTTCGCGTACCCGATGGCGAAAGGCGGATTCAGGCTGAGGTACGGTAGGAGCAGGACCAATTCCCTGATGGCGAAGAACATCCATCCCGCGACCATGATACTATTGGACGATTTCACCGCAGTGGGCACGCACGTGAAGATCGAGCGTCCGGGGAAAGGTGCGGTGCTTTCCGGTTGCGACACGATCGAGCCTCCGATCGTGAAGATGAAGAACGGAAGCGTGCTGAAGGTGAGAAGCTCCGCGAAAGCCAAGGAGCTGCGCCCCAATGTGGAAAAGATCATATTCCTGGGAGACATGCTCGTGGCCTACGGCGATTTCCTCAAATCAGGGCATCCGCTCATGCCTTCCGGATGGTGCGAGGAATGGTGGGCAGAGGAGTGCAAAGCCAAGGGCGTGCAGCCCAAGAAGCCGGAGAGCGCGAAAGAGGCGTTCGAATTCTCCAGGAACTATTCAGTTCCGTTATACCCCGAGTACGTGTATTTCTGGCACGACATAAGCGCGGAGCAGATGCGCTCGCTCGCGCTATGGCTTGCGCAGGGTCAGCCGAGCTTCAACGCAGGCGAGATGAATATGCTCGTGCTCCAACCCGCGCCCGAGAAATCGATATTGGAGGATTTGGGAGTGGAGCACACAGTCGCTGATGGAAAAATATTCTTGGGGAAGGACGACGCGTATTCGCTCTTTTCCACGCTCGGGTTGGAGATCTCCGCAGACGG
>JBBITJ010000040.1:0-672 GCA_037440825.1 Microcaldota archaeon
ATTCACAATCCTGCTCACTTACCCGGGATTGCAGGCGCTCACGCTCCACAGGCTCATCCACAGGCTCTATGAAAAGAAATGGTATAACACCGCGAGGATAATGTCCCATCTTGTGAAGATGCTCACCCACATAGAGATACACCCGGGCGCGAAGATCGGCCGTCGGGTGGTGATAGACCACGGCATAGGGGTGGTGATTGGAGAAACCTCGGAAGTGGGGAACGACGTGCTCATCTACCAAGGCGTAACGCTCGGCGGAACAGGAAAAGAGACCGGCAAGAGGCACCCCACGATAGGCAACGGAGTGGTTATCGGCGCAGGCGCCAAGGTGCTTGGCTCCAAGACTATCGGAGACAATTGCCGCATAGGCGCAGAAGCCCTTGTCGTTTCCGACATGCCGCCCAACAGCACCACCGTGAATCTCAAATCAAGGATTGTGCCCATAGGCGCGGAGAAGATAGACCTTCTAGCCCACGACGTGCTGGAAGAACGCTTCGGAAGCGTGGACAGCGAGGTTGTCCAGCTCAGGCAGAAGGTCGAGCAGCTCGCCAAGGAGGTGGAACGCCTCTCAGGAAAATCCCGCGAATAGCAAGGTTTATTTAGCTTGGAGCATTAACGGACTCCGAGGCGCAGCGGCAGCAGCAAGCGCTGGCGCTCTTTGGTGATCGTTAT
>JBBITJ010000040.1:682-2632 GCA_037440825.1 Microcaldota archaeon
CTTGAATTCATGAAGACCAACGACCTCAGGTGGGTGAGCCTCCATTTCATCAACATCGACGGCGGTTTGCACCACCGCACCATCGCCGCGAAAGATCTCACCGAAGCGTCTTTCTCGGACGGCATCGAAACCGACCTCACCGAGGTGTTCGGCTTCACCGGAAAAGCGCTCTCCCTCGTGCCTGATCCGGACTCGTTCGCGAAAGTCCCGTGGGAGCCGAATACGATGCGCTTGCTCTGCGACATCTATTCCATACCTGGGAAGGAGAGGTCCATGAAGGACTCGCGCTACTCCGTTGAGCGCATAAACATAAACGCGAAGGCAATGGGAATAACGGACGTGCAGATAGGCGCGGAATCCGAATTCTACCTGTTCGACAACGTCACTGGCGACAAGCTTTCCCCTGAGCGGGGTCCGAACTTCCTCATAGATTCCAGGGAAGCTTATTGGAATCCCACTCCGTTCTGGAACACGAGGAAGGGCGCGTATGCGAGCCAGCCCCAGGACACATTCTATTCGGCGAGGGTCCAGATAGCGGAGATCGTGGAGGACCACTTCCGCTACGGGGTGGCGTCGCACAGCCACGGAAGGTCGGCGAACGGCCAGCAGCGCGTATCACTGCGGGAGACGAACGCGAAGCTCGCTGCGGACGCGCTCGTGTCGCTCAAGCACGTCGCGAGGAACATCGCGTACATATCCAGCAGCATCGCCACGTTCATGCCCCTTCCTGTCGCGAACGAGAAGGGCAGCGCGCTCAACCTCTCGCAGAAGCTGAGGAAGGGGACTGCGAACCTGTTCTACGACGAAAAAGGCGAATACGCCCAGCTCAGCCAGACCGCGCTCTATTACATAGGCGGCATATTGGAGCACGCGGAGGCGCTCTGCGTCTTCACCGCGCCGACGACCAATTCGTACAAGCGGCTCAAGAACGACCCGCGCTACGCTGCGTGGAGCAGGAGCAGCCCGAACGCGCTCGTGTGCGTGAATTCCGCTGTCCCGGATCCCGAGCGGTCCATAATATACACGGGCGCCGATCCTTCCGTGAACCCGTACCTCGCGTACGCGGCAGTGGTCGCTGCAGGGCTGGATGGCATAAAGAACAAGATTGATCCCGGGAAGCCCGTGGACGAGAACCTGCTTGCGATGGACGCGAAGAGGCGGAAGGAGCTCAAGGTCAAGAGCCTGCCTTCAAGCGTGATGGATGCGGTCGCGGCCCTAGAGAACGACAACAAATTCCTGAAGGGATTCATCTCTACTGAAATACTGGCGGAATACCTTGAGCAGAGGCTCGAGGAGCACAAGGAGAATGAGAAGCGACCCACTGCCTACGAGATAGAGAAATATTTCTGGAAATGAATATTTTCCGTTTTCTTCTTTCCTTTATTCCAATCTTTTCTTCTATTCCTTTATCCAGACTTCCCTGCTTCCGAGGATCGCGTAGGGGTTGTTTTCCCTCTCTTCCTTGTAGATTATCTCCTTCCCTTCCCTCCACGCCTTCCATATAGAGCTGTAGTATTCCCAGTTCGCGAGGAACGGGACTATGCTGAGGAACAGAATGCCTACGATCACTATGGCCGTGGCAGTGTCGAAGACCTCCGCAGGCGCCCTGAGGTAGAACACCAGCCCGAGACCTACTATGAACAGCACCCATATCAGGAATGTGCACAGGATTTCGATCCACATCACTTTCTTGCGGTAAGACTTGTACCTGGAATGCTGCTTTGCCCCGCCTTCCGCCATGGTGGTTTTTCTCTTGGTTGCCATGTGCGCGGTTAATCAGACAAAATTTATAAATCCGATTATTCGTATCTCAGCGCCTCGAGCGGCGACACGCGCGCAGCGTTCCTTGCAGGCACGAACCCGCTGGCTACGCCGACCATGAACGCGAAGCCCGAAGCCCCGCCTATTACGTAAGGGTCCAAGTACACAGGGGCGCCGAACCCCTTCACC
>JBBITJ010000041.1:0-2450 GCA_037440825.1 Microcaldota archaeon
CGCTCCGCGATCAAGGAGAAGAGGATAAAGGAGATAGCGATGAAGACGCTGGACGGCATGGAGCACGACATGGGCAAGACCATCGAGATAGCGGGCGTCAAGGCAGTCGTAGTGGACGACAGCGACGGCAACATCTGCAAGGAATACGTGATGGCCGTTTACAGGGAAGTGGTCAAGGAGATAAACGCGGAGAAGGAGAGGAAGGAGGAGGCCGCACGCGCGATTTCGGCGCGGCCTGCTGCTCCTGCCCCGGCTCCGGCGCCGAAAATGAAGACCAAGGAATGCAGGGTGCAGGAGAAGAAACTATGCCCTTCTGAGTACTTCAAGCGCATGATGGACCGCGATCCTGATTTCAAGAATGCGCCCAAGACCAAGATATGCGAGAGGATAGCGAAGAGCGCGTACAGGAGCGGAATCAAGAGTGTGGACGAAACCAACGCAGCGCAGGTCGCTGACAAGGCGCTCAGGGACTGCCGCAAAGCAGAAGTGAAGGACTGGCTCGAAATACTCTATGTGAAAAGCATCTTCGCCAGGGTGAAGGTCTGATTTAAAAAAGTTTGGGGTCTTATATTCAGTGCTTATTGTATGCAAAAAGATTCATTTAGGTGATTATTTGGGAGACAAGCCGAGGAAATGGAAGAAGAAGGGCAAGATGCGCTGGAAATGGGTCAAGAAGAAGAGGAAGAGGCTCAAGAAGCGCATCAAGAGGCGCGTAGGCGAACTCTGATTACAAATTACAGCTTCTTTACCATTTCTTCATATTCTTTAACCAATTTTTCAGCTTTTTCCTTTGTCTTAGCCTCGGCGAACACCCTTATGTAATCCTCGGTCCCTGAGGCGCGCACAATCACCCAGGAGTCCGGGAAATTCACACGGACGCCATCTATCGCCACCACGCCTTTTCCTTTCTGCGAGGAAGCGAACTTCTCGATTATCTCCTTCTTTTTCTCCCTGCTGACCGCTATTTTCTTCTTCGCATTGAAATACTGCGGAAGCCCGGAGACCCATTCGCCCAGCGGTTTTTCCGCAATTAGCTCGAGCATCTTCATCGCTGTAGCAGGACCGTCCTTCGCAAGCGAAATTTCCTTCCATATCACGCCGCCCACTTCCTCGCCTGCGATGTCTGCGCCTTCTTTGGCCATCGCCTCCGAGAGGTAGGGCGCGCCGACTTTCGTGTAGATTGTTTCAGCGCCATGCATCTTCGCCACGTCCTCCGCAGCTCTGCTCGTGGAGACTGTGGTGGCGATTTTCCCGCCATTCCGGCCCCTCAGGCGATGGAGCACGGAAAGCGCGAACACCTTGTCGCCTATCACGAAATCCCCCTTCTCGTCGAGCATCACGAACCTGTCCGCGTCCCCGTCCCACGCGAACCCAGCGTCGAAACCGCCTTTCTTCACCAAGCTTGCCAGTTCTTGGATGTTCTGCTCGGTTGGCTCGGAGTCCCTGCCCGGGAAATGGCCGTCCATATTTTCATTTATCGCTGAGATTTTGGCGACCCTGCGGAACATTTCGGAATAGAGGGAGCCTGTGCCGTTTCCGAAATCCAGGGCTATGGAGAGCTTCGCCTTCCGTATCTTTTCGAGGTCCACGGATCCCTCTATCGCCTTGATGTGCTCCGCGACCGCGTTTTCGATCCTGCGCGCAGGCTTCACTTCGTCCCATTTCGCCAGCCTGATTTTCCCCATGAGCGCTTCTATCCCTTCCCCGCGCTCCTTCGAAACAGTGACGCCTTCCCCGTCCACGAACTTGAGCGCGTTCCATTCCGGAGGGTTGTGCGACGCGGTGACGATTATGAGGCCTTCCGCGCCCTCTTTCCGGAGCATGAATTCTGCACCAGGTGAGGAGCATACCCCCAGGTCGATTACTTCGCAGCCCACGCTCGCCAAGCCGCTTCTGACTGCCGCGGAAAGGCACTCGCCAGTGAGCCTCGCATCGCGGGCAACCAGGATCTTGGTGGTTTTGCGCCCGGAGCTTCGCGTTTCGGAACCCTGAACCCGGAACTGGGAACGCTCATTTGTCCATATGCCGAAAGCCTGGGCTGCCTTGAGCGCGAGCTGCGGACTGAGCTCGTGGAAAAGCCCCCTTATGCCGTTCGTGCCGAAATATTTTGACATGTGATTACCGTGCTTTAGTGTATTGAAAAGCAAACCTATTTATTGTTTGGACATTAAAGAGCATACGTGGAAAAATGGCAAACCCGGTATTCAATGAAAAACCAGAGGAACCCAAGAAAACGCAGGAATTCCAGAAGCAGGAATCGAAAGTCCAGATAGTGCCCATCCCGATCCAAGATTCTTCCGAAAGCGCGAGGAAGGCCATGGATGCCGCAGAGAAGAGCCACAACAAGAACGTGGAGGCGAGCATGCAGATAACCAGGCTGCTCACAGGAAAATTCGACGACAGCCAGCTTCCGCTACTCAAGATGCTCGGCTCGGACAGGAGCGTGTACG
>JBBITJ010000042.1:0-8475 GCA_037440825.1 Microcaldota archaeon
TGTCGGGCGTCGATTTCGGCCACGAGTTGCTGCACCAGACGCTGTACCATGCCATCGAGCGTCAGGCCGCCTTGCGCGCCCTGTGAAAACCCGAGCACCGACGTGGCCTTGGCGCCGACTTCCATCTTCTGCTCGGTGTAGCCGGTCGCTACCTGTTCGGTGGTATTGGCATCGAGAATCTTGTAACGCATGCCGATGATCCAGATGCCCGTCCCTTCGTCGGTTTTGATCGAACCGACCGCCGTTTCTCCGACTTGAGCGCCTTTGTCATAGCCACCCATGATGCCGATCAGTTGGCCGACGGCGCGGCCATCGAAACCCTGTTGGGCCTTGGCTACCTGCTCGGCCTTGAGAATGTCGAACTTGACTACCCAGCGCGTTGCCCTGAGCTTGCCCTTCCGGAGAATCTTGCTGGCCTGCACCGGATCGCCGAGGGTATAGGCCAATTGAAACTCGTTAAGCAACGGGCCCAGATCGCTGCGTTCGAGCACGGTGAAATTGGCGCGCCCCAATTCCAGCTCGGCGAAGTCGGCGATGTTGTTGGGGCCGAACTTCTGCGTGAAGGTCGCATTGTTGCTCTTGATCTCACCGGGGATCACGACGAGCTTCGGCCCCCTGATATTGGCATTGATGTATTCGACCGGCTTGTACATCGCCCGGTCGGCCATTTCATTGGCCTGCTGCGACGTGCTCGAACCGGCGGTCGGCGATGGATTGTCACTGGCGGCTTCCGGCCTGGTCGGGCCGATCGCCACGCAGCCGGACAACATGGCACTGACAACTACCGAGACAAGAATCTTGATCTGCATTTTTTCCTCCCGAGGTCACTCACAATAATCTCCAAAGAGCCGGCCGATCACTTCCTCGCTCTTTTCGTCCCACAGCACGCGCATCGCCTGCTGACGATTGCTGCCGGCAAAGCTCGAGCCATAGACCGAGGTTGCCGCGACGGCATTGCCATTTTTCAAGAGCAGTGTGAAATCGGCCGTCAAGTCGACTTCGTTGATGCCGAGCAGGCGATTGACGCCTTGTGTTCCGGTGATCTTGCCGCGCACGACGAAATCGGCACCGGTTTTGTTGGCCGCAAGCTTCACCCCAATACTCTTTAATTTGCTTTCCAGTGCGCTGCGGATCATGTCACCCCCCCCGCTGCGGTCGTCGAGCTGAATTGCGACACGCTTGGTACGGATCATGTCACGGCAGGCGATCGAAAGAAACTCTGCCGCCTTGACGCTGGCTTCTTCTTCATCGGAGAAGCTGAATTTCCGCGGCGAGCCATAGACGGCGCCCGGCCGGGCAGCGGCGAGCGGGCTGGGCGCATAGGCTGGTGCGGCAGGTCTGGCTGCTGGCGGTGCGCTGTCGGTTGCGTCAGCGGTGCGTGTCTCGCTGCGCACCATCGCGATTTGCTGCCCCCGCAGCGTTTGCAGGCGGTTCTTCGCCAGTTCAACGAATTTGCCATTCGGATACTGGGCGAGGTAGGAATCGAAGTCGGCCGGATTGTCAGAGTTGGCGATCGTGTTCCAGTAGGCGAGCTCCACAGCAGCCGGATCGGCGCCGCCAGCCGTTTTAGGCGGTGGCACGAAGTACATGTCTGCGCCTTTGAGACTCGACTCTTCGCGTGGTGACTGGCGTTTGCCAGCGATCCGTTCCGATTCGATCTCGACGGCTTCGCGGGTGCGCTTGAAAACCTGTTCGACGGTCAGGCCCGGAACCTTGGCGTTGGCCATCAGGTGCTTCGTGTAGAGACCGTTGCGGCCCTCACCGTCCAGCGCCTCGGTACCGGGAGCGGTCGAGAAAGCGATCAGAGAGCCGGAAGGTGCATCCATCGGCGCGAGTCCGCGCGATTTGAGCGAACGCGTCTTGATGAAGGGGTTGTTGCGACAGGCGTCCAGCACGACCACGTTGACACGGTTTTTCGAATCCTCCATGTAACGCAGCACGAGATTGGCCGGTACGGCATTCTTCTTGACCTCATCCTCGTTGCGGATCGGTACACCAACCGGCAGCAGATAGTTTTCGCCATCGACCTGGACACCGTGTCCGGCGAAGAAGAACAGCCCGATGCCATCGTTGTTCCTGAGACGTTCGCCGAAGTCGCGCACCGCCTGCATCATCGCCTGTTGGTCCTGGTCGGTGAGCACCTTGACTTCGAAGCCAATGTCACGCAGGACACGGCCGAAATCGGTGGCGTCATTGACCGGGTTGTCGAGTTTGCCGATACCGGTATAGGCGGCGTTGCCGATCAATAGCGCGTAATTCTTGGCTGCAGCCAAAGGACTGGCGGTCAGCAAAACGACGAGACCGATGCGGGCGAGCAGACGTAGCAGCATGGCGTTCCTCATGGTTTGACGGCGAACAGACATTCACCCCCTTCGACGTGACCGGCGGAGATGACTGACGGCCCCATACTGTAGTCACCGAGGATACTACTTCGTCGTAACATTGTGCACGCCGCTTCTTGCTTCCGGGCCGACGTGATGCTCCTGACGGCTCGCGGTGTGCATGGCTCTTCGAGAGCCTCGCGAAAAGCGACCCGCGCGCCTGATGGCGTTGCATGCAATCGAAAAGAAACCGGCGTCTTGCTGGAGAGGGGATAATCCGTTCCAGGCGATGTCAACGAACTGGCCCCAAAGGTTCACGAGCCGGATTAACGGGCTTCGCGTGCCATGCGCAAGACCTCGCGATAAAGGCTGGCGAGCTGCCGGGCTTCTTTGTTGCCCGGACGAGCCGATTCGAGGCTGCTAACGGCGGATTCGAGCGCAGCGTACGCCTTCATCTCGTACAGTGCCGAGAGACGATAGATTTCCGGATTGAGATCGTCGTCGGCGGCTTCCACGCGCAGCCGGCGATAGGTCTCTTCGACCTTATCGACCGCTTCGGGCGTCGAGATGGCCCGCAGGCGGGTTACACCGGCACGCCCCTGCGCGAGCAGGGTGGGCGTGCGAGAAATCTGCTTGACGAGAAAGGAAGGCAAGACCTTGGTTTCCGACAGACTCGGCCCGAAACCCTTGCCTTCACCCGGGCCGAGTTCGAGCCGGCCGCTGCCATGCCAGGTTTCCTGTCGACCGGTAAGGAAGAACACCAAGGTAATCTGAGCCTTGTCGAGCGTCAGGAGCGCTCCAGGTTCGAGCCGCTCAAAGGCTTCGAGTGGCCTGCGGTTGGCGCCTTGGATGTGTTCGACCCTACCCTCGAGGCGCGTGACCATAGAGCCTTTTTCTTCTTCGCAGAATGACGGTGCAGCGATGATGAGAAAGAAACAGAACAGCAAGCCGTTCGCCAAAGAGCGCATCTTTCATCTCCTGATCGTCGGAGGTGCATTGGGGAAGCCACCAAAGAAGGAAAGCCAGAGCTCATGGTATTCCTTTTCGCTGAAACCGACCTGTTTTGGATTGAAGGCACGCGGATCAGGGGTATAGAACAGGTAGGCCTGATTCTCATTGACCATCAGCTCTTCGTTTTCCGGCTCATAGCCATGTTTGGCGAGAAATTGGCGCATCTTCTCGCGTTGTTTCTCGGTCATCCCTTCGCGCCAGAATTTCCAGCACCAGGCGCGATAGAGGGGATTGGCGTAATACTCGGCATGCGCAAGCTCATGGGTGAGAATCGTTTCGCGGGCGAGACGCGATACCGCAGGAATGTTGCTCGCTCCAGCCTGTTCCTGCGGGATGGACAGTATCACCGCATTGGGATGCACGGCCTGGAGAAAACCGAAACGCTCTCGGATCAAGCCTTGATCGATCAGGAACTGGCGTAGCGCACGTTCTGCGGCATTGAGCGCAATGGAGCCATGCTCGGCGAGGTTGAAAAAAATCGTCAACTCGGAGACGAGCAGATCATTACCGTAGGCGAAGGTGTATTCGGTCTTGCCGGTCGAGCGGATGAATTGCATCAGTTCCTGATCGTCGAATACGCGTGCCGTACCGACGCCCATTCGTTCGATCAGCGCGACGATGCGGTTGAACATCCGCCCCTGTTCGGCAAGGCTGGGGAAATCGATGATGAAGATCGGCTGGCGACCGGCCAATGCGTAAACCGCGACTTCCTGTGTCGTGGCGTTCAGAACCGTCGTTGCATCCGAGGGAATGGGTTCGGGAAGGCGACCCAGCTCATCGAGCGCGTGAAGAGGAGAGCAGAAGAGCGCTGCCGCAAAAAAAATTCCAGCCAGGTTGTTGAACCGGACATTCATGTCACGGTTGGCGGTAGGCGTCCTGACTGAAACGGTGAGCGCGCTCGATGTTGTAGATGGCGTTATCCCGGTTGCTGGGATGGCTCGAGCCCTGCGCCGTGGGCGGGTAAGGGGTCAGGATCCAACCATAGACGTAAGGAGATGTCCACAGAAAAGGTGACACACTGCCGGGATGGGCGAATGTCACGCCGTTTCTGCGATAGAGATTCTGGCTGAAGGCATGGGCGCGTTCGAGGCTGTAGATGGCGATGTCCCGGTTCGTCGGTGTGCCAGAACGATTGAACGCGAGAGGCGTCGCTGGCGGATATGGCAGTAGCGGCGAGCCCGGTGCGCGGTAAATCAGTGGTGCCGTCGGGACGAAAACGGGAGCTGGAGGCAGAATGGCCTGGCTGCGCGTCTCAGGCGAGACGAACACCAACGAGCGCAAGGTGGGATGCGCATAATAGTAGCGGTCTTCGGCTTTGCCGTTCGCTTCGCCGATCACGATCTCGGCTCGAGCAGCGCCCAGCGATGCGGCAAGGATACAGGCAAACAAACAGCGCCGAAGGTGCTGCGGCCATTCCATCGTTCATTCCTCGCTGGTCACAGAGATGTTGGTACCGCGCCGTTCGATCTTGTATACAGTCCCGGTTTTCGGGGATTTGTAGCGCTTTACCCCCGGGGGGATTTCCTTGCCATCGATCCACAACTTGCCGTTGATGATCGTCACGCCTTCGATATTGGCATCGGGATCGATCTCTCCCAATGACGACTTGGCATCATTGCCGGGGCCCACCGAGACCTGTGCGCCTTCTGCAGTGATCTTCTTCCCACCGCTCTTGACGCTGACGTTTCCTGACGGATCGACTTTGATGACTTCCCCCCCCGCAGTTACATTCACCTGTGCGAGCGCCACGCCGACGCCGGTGCTGACGAGCAGCCCCAACCACTGTGTCCATCGGGCCATACTATTTCTCCTCTGATTCATTTGCATAAAACATTAACGGTGCCGCTGGTCGTCTGGATGACAATCGAACCAGAAGCAGCGGATTGTCCCTCGATACCACCCACCGTGTTTTCCGTTTTGCACCTGCTCTGCTGTGGCTGGGAGGGCTCAACCCAGCTGCGCGCTTCGACACGGGCTTTCGTGGCGGCGGAGGGTGGTGGCCCTGGCTTAAAGAGGATGATTTTGGGATTTTCCTGAAGTTCGCCGCGCTGATAAGTTTGCGCCTCTGCAGCACGCTGTTGCGCCGCCGGAGAGTTTTCTCCTTCTTCGGAGGAGACCGCGGCCTCGCCTCTGCCTGCCCAGCGCCGAGCCTCCTCGAGCGTGCGCTCGAGCCGTTGCTCGTTACGCGTCGCTGGCAGCGACTGGGGCTGCTGTGTCCTGGCTTTCTCAGGGGTCGGGTCGATGATGATTTCGCCCGCCCCCGCCAGAGTGGGCCCCAAAATCAGCATCATGGCAAGTCCACCCTGTTTCATCGCAGTCAATCGTGATGAGTCAGCGTACCGTCACTTCGAGCTTCGCTTCGGCGACATTGGGATTGGATTTGCGGAAGGCCGTCGTGATCTCCTCGACGGAGCCGACTTTAAGCGGCGTCAGATCCGCCCCTTTCAGGTTGGGTGGCAAAGGCAGATCGCGCTCGCTTGCATAGCAGACGATCTGCTCCTGTCCGGGCTGGTCGAAGCGGATCTTGAATGGCGAGCCTTCCGGCGGCAGCGACATGGCCCGCCCTGCGCGCACGAACGGGTCAGGATTGAAGCGGTTCGGGAAAATCCTGGCAATGACGCCAGAATTGTCACGGTAATAGCAATAAAGGATGCCATCACTCGACAGCTGAACCCGTGCCTGCAGAAATTCCCTGGTCTTGTAGATCGGTCGCGGACCCCGGTCGGTATCCAGTTTCACAGTCAAAGGCCCCCCTCCTGCGGGTTTCGGCGCCGCGCTGATCGCGGGTACGGCAGCAGCCTGTGGGTCTGCCGCCAGTGGCTGGTCGGCGTCGAGCAGTGCGTAATACAGATCGAAATTGATGCGTCCATCGGCGATGAGGCCATTGTCTGCCTGGAATTTTCCTATCGCCGACGAAAGCTCTTTTGAGACGACCCCATCGACCGGCCCTTGATAGAGGTTCATGCCGGAGAGTTTCCTTTGCACGAACTTGACGCGCTCGACCGGCTGCATCCCGTCATACCACTCGCGTGCCTGCTCGATCATCATCGGGTTGGTCTTCTCGATTTCGAGACATTTCCAGTAGGGAGTGCCAGTCAGCTTGCCGACCAGTTCGATCATGCCCAGCTCGACCAGTGCGCGCACTCCGGAACCCAGACCTTCCGCTTTGTTGAGCGACATGTTGAACGAGAATCCCACCTTGCCGATCTTGCCGCCCAGGTCGCCGCCCTTGCCCGCGCGGGTGACGACCAGGGAATTGCTGGCATTGATGCCCGGCAGGATCATCCGTGAAGTGGTTTCACCGACGTTCATGTCGATCGACACCACCGAGGAGACCTGATCGCGTGATACCCCAAGATCGAGGAAAGGCAGCGCAATGCCCGCCCCTTGTTGTGCATCGATCGCATTCTCGTCGAGCTGGGTGATCGCGCCGCGGATATAGTAATTGGGCAACTTGTGCTGGAAGGCGCCGGCAGCCTGCATGTCCTGGAACAATGCCAGGAGGTCGGAGCGCTCGGTGTCATAGTCGATGAAGGTGAGCGCCTTGCTCTTGATCGACATCTTCGATGCGGCGGTGATCAGCATCTCCTTGGTGCCTGCCATCACCTTGCCGGTCGAGTCGGGGATGCCCGCAGTCGTGATGACGATGTCGCGTTTGCCATAGGCGAGCAACAGGTCATCCATGCAGCGCAGGGCCGGCGTGAAATTGGTCACGGTCTTGCTGGCCGGCGTCTTCACCGCGGTTGCCACAGTGGCGGTTTCGGGTTTGGGCGGATCGACGACACATCCGGTCACCGCGAAGCAAAGGCCGGTCATGGCCAGGAAAGGTGAGCGCAGAAAAACAGGGAAAGAATTTGCAGGCATGGCTCCGTCCTTTAAATGATGAGAAACACGAGTGATCGCAGCTTGCACGGTTGGAAATATTGAACACAAAATCCGCACTCGAGTTGACGCAGATCAATAGTTTTGCCAGATGAATTGACTTCAATGATAATGAACTAGGTGGAACGGGTTTAGGGGCGCGAGATTGCAGGATGTCAACCTTGAGCGCTTATGTGCGTTGTCCGATGAACAAAAGGAGGGTTCCGATGCCAATGAGGAGCTTCAGAGGTTTGCAGCGGTCAATGTCATTCAGCTTCGCGCTGGCCTCGATGCTTGCAGGCGGGTTCGCCTCGGCGCAGGCTAGCGGCGGAGCCGTGCGCGGCGATACCACGATCAATGCCGCAGTGGGCGCCCAGACGTCCGTCGCTGTGGGGGCTAGCAATACTGCGAAGAGTACGATCGGCGCCGTCAAAGGTGGAGCGAGCGGCAAAACCGAAATCAATGCGGTGGCCGGCAGCCAGACGACGATTGCCGCGGGTGCGGGGAATAAGGCGCAAAGCAACATCGGCGTGGCGAAGAACGTCGGTGGTCATACGCAAATCAATGCGGCAGTAGGAAACATGACGACGATCGCTGCCGGCGCCGGCAATACCGCGAAGACCAATGTCGGTGTCGTCAAGAACCAGCGGGATGCCAAGGTCACCGTCGGTGTTGGCAATATAACGAACGTCGTCGGAGGTGTGGGACAGAAGGGTTGCATCAACATCGGCACGAAGGGTGTCGATGGTTGTAATTGATGAAGGAAAGGGGACAGGAGATGACATGGAAATCATGGACGTTGTTGTGGATTGGCCTGCTCTGCCTTGCGCCTGCTCATGCATTTAATGAAGGGACGCATTTGAATCCTCGTGGCCAATCGAAGGTGAATCGCGCGATGGCGAAAGGTTATCAGCAAAGTGGCGCCGAAGCGATGCAAAAGCAACAGACTCAAGTCAATATCGGCAGCAAGCGCGCCGGTACCTGTACGATGAACGTCGGTGCGACACAGGGCGGAAAGGGCTCGAAAGAGACTATCGTGACGGCGAAGGAGATCATCAATGTCTGCAAATAAGCTTTTCTCCCGTGCCGCATGTTTCCTCACCGTCGCGGCCTGCCTGCCAATGCTGGCTGGCCAGTCGGCATGGGCCGAGGTTACCGTCTATGAGAAAGCGCCGAGCGTTGAGGAATTGCAGCAGAAACTGATGGTCGGTGGCAAAGGGGAGCAGAAGAAATTCAAGACCCGGGCAATTGTGTTCGGGGATGCCGCAAATGAACAGGCTCC
>JBBITJ010000043.1:0-3280 GCA_037440825.1 Microcaldota archaeon
CAATTCTAATTTTTTCTACGAAATATTCTAATTCATGTAATTTTTCTATTAAATCATTGTAATCTGTTATTTTTTGTAATTTTTCAATTCTTTCTTTGATAATTTTTTCTAAAATTTTAGACATTTTTGTTCAAAACTATCGATAAGGTGTTTGAGCTGGTTTTGTTGTAAGCGTTCTTGTTCTGTGATCATGATTTGAGGATACTCATCGTATGTTTTGCCATCTAACTCTCTTCCACCGGATTTTGGCCTAATCCCCCCCCATTGTTTGAAAAATACTGCAACATTTTGTTCCTTACACTGTTTTATTATGTTTGCAATCCATTCTTTTTTCACAGTTCTAAATCCAACGCCGCTTTCTCCTCCAATTATTGCCCAAGAAATTCCATCCAAATCTAGTTCTCCAACATCATCTAATAATGGCTCAAAACTAATGAATCGAACATTACATCGTACCTTTCGTAACTCATCTATTCTAGAAACATAGTTTTTGTTTTCAACACTAACTCCAAGCCAAATATGATGTGGGATTTTTTGATGAAACTCTCTCTCAAAAAGATTTGAAAATCTAACCATTCTTTCTGGCCGTTTTGTTAGGACTTGATATGTATGCCAATTTGCTCTAATCATAGTGAAAAAGCATTTTCTTACAAAATCAAAATCTGCCTTTTCGTGAAAAAGATCAGACATGCTGTTTACAAAGACTTTTTTTGGTTTTTTCCATAATAACGGTAAACCCAAATCTTCCTTATGTTCAACAAAACTAAATCCATTTTGATACTTTTTTACATTCATTGCTTGCAGTCTTTTTGCAAGTCGTTCAGCATAGCAGTTTGCACAGCCGGGAGAAATCTTAGTACATCCGGTGGAAGGGTTCCATGTAGCTTCAGTCCATTCTATTGCCGAACCAATTGCCATTTGCAGACAAGGTAATTTCGTTCAATAAATGTTTAAAGTAAACTGTGAGCAGGCTATTGACAAAAACATAACATAAAACGAATCTGAACGTAAAAGGTATTAGAATTGTAATTATTACCAAGACATGGTCTTTGACCCCTATGATTGGTCTAAAAATAAGATAAGTAACTTAGTCTCAAAAATTATCCCAATTAAAAATGATGGGAGTCTGGTGGCACCGGGGCAGATTTGGTCAATCAAAAAGTTGCTTGTTTTGGATTATTACATTCAGGGATTTGTAACTATTGTAAGAAAATACTTCAATGAATGGTATTATGTAGACACACATTGCGGTGCAGGTCTCATTGGTTTTGAAGAACCAGATTTAAGAAATGAACGATTTCCGGGTTCTCCGTTAATTGCTACATTACGCGCACAAGACTACTCTTTTACGGATTATTTTCTATCTGATAGTGACAGTAATGCAGTTTCAGCTTTAACACAAAGGTTACAGGTACTAAAAACAAGTGTGGGAAATAGAAACTATTCACCAATCACGAGAGATTTTGCGTCCACAGTAAATTTTCTTGAATCTAAAAAAAGACGTGGGAAAGCATTTCTTATTTTTATTGACCCCACTGGATTTAAAGAGATAACTTGGAATTTAATGGAACAAATTTTGAGTATTGAGACTGCTGATGTATTCTTTACCTTTATGACACCGTTTATTGCCTTGAACAGATCAAGTGCAGATAACGATGAATCATATGCAAAATCTCTTGATGAATTTTTTGGTGATTCTAATTGGGTAAAATTTTCTACTAGTGAAGAATTATTGCAATATTATATTGATAAAATAAAAACAAAAAAGAACTACATTTTTCAGATTCCTATCTATCAAACGGGACAGAGAAAGCTATACGACATAATAATAGCTACAAATAGTAAAGGTGCTGGAAACATAGTTTCAGACGCAAATAAAATTATGGAAGCGACAAGTACAGAACTAATAACAAATGCGTTAAAAGTAGTAGCTAGTAAAAGCTCGGATTTAACTAAATGGTTTACATAAAAAATATACCTCGATTTTTTAATTATTTATTTACACTAAAGGAAAAAAGATGAATAGAATATTCTAGATAAAATATCACATCTAATTCAGGCACGAATCTATTTTGGGGTGATAAAATATCATAAAATTAATCAGAAATCACCGAAAAGATACCTCAAAATCAATTCCATATCATATTTTCAAGATATATTTCTGAAGAAATATTTTCTAGAGTATATTTTCAAATCTATATTTAATTAAATGGACATAAAAATCGGGTTTGAATTTATTTAAATGTCCAAGTAGAATTTAATTAGAATAATTAAATGCGCATCTCATTTTCTTCCTATTGCCTTACTGGGATTAGTAAGATCTTTCTATTATCTTTCTAATTAAAGGAAAGATTCACGCCTAGACCATATTTAGAAAGGAAAAGACAGGCAGAAGTGCAAAATATCGATATCCAACTATACTCCCTAAAAACAGGTGCGGCCGCCGGGATTTGAACCCGGGTAACGGGCTTGGAAGGCCAGCGTACTACCAGACTATACTACGGCCGCACAAAACTCAAGCATTTTTCGCCTACATAAAAATGGTTTTCTCGTATTCGTAGAGAACTCTGGCCACAACTACGTGAGCTTCAAGTGGGCGTTGCTCAACGCTGTATATCGCATCCATCCTTTTTCGGATTGATTCTGAAAAATCACCTTTTGGAAATCCACCTATCACAAGGCAGGTGCCATCTGCGCATGATTTTGCAATATCCTCACAGCTGCTTTTCTTTCCATCTGAGGAAAGCCCGATTATCTGATTTGGCTTTATCTTGTCCATAAGCTCAGAAAACGTCATGTTTTTCAGCTCAAAGAGCTTCTTGTCCCCGCTTTTGATGATCTTTTCAAAGAACAGTTGTTCAATGATCCCAGCAAACCTGTGGTATGACTTTGGGAGTCTCACCCCTGAGCCGACAAATATCACCTTGTCATGTATGGTATGGACATACACTGCTATTTCGTCTTCCTCATACAGTGGGATGCTGCACGCCTCAAGCAGACAAAAATGTACTATATCCGGCCTGCCCCGCTTGATCTCGTTTTCTATTCCCTTCATTGCTGCAAAATGCCACGAATTATCTAGTAGTACCTCTGATGGCGACTTTCCCATTCTTTTGCAGTAAGATGTAACAGAGTTGTGGCGCCAAAGCTCCTTTGGTACAAGCTCAAGTGAGGCCTCTGCGATTACAAGTGAGATCATTTAGAGTGTCTTTAGCTTGACTGTATTTGTTTTTTCAGCTCTGCCCATGCAGGCTTGGGTACATTGTCTACCTTGATGAGG
>JBBITJ010000044.1:0-4670 GCA_037440825.1 Microcaldota archaeon
GCGCGGCCGCCTGACGCCGCAGGCGTTCGAGGTAGGCCGGATCGTCGCGGCAGAAGACCAGCAGCGCCGCCAGCGCGGCCGCCTTGTTCGAGGGGAAGTAGCCGGCATAGTCGGCGCCGAGCATGCCGACATTGCCGTCGATGTGCGAGGCGAGCACCGGCGTACCGCTGACCGCCGCCTCGAGCACCACTTGGGCGCCGCCCTCCATCCGGCTCGGGTGGATCAGCAGGTGCGCGCGCTGGATGCGCCGGCGCGTCTCCTCGTGCGGCCGGCCGCCGAGCCAGCGGTAGTTCGGGCATTCGGCCATCGTGGCCGCGGCCTGTGCTGCAAGCGCAGGATCGAGCGGGCTACCGATGTGATCGAGGAAGATATCGCGCCGATCCTTCAATAGCCGCACCGCCTCGAACAGCGTCTCGGGCGACTTTTCCTCGCGCAGGTGGCCGACCATCAGCGCGCGCAGCCGCGTCGCCGGCTTGGCGAGCGTCTTGCGGGACGGTGCCGACTGGAAGATGGTGCGCGCCTTGTCGCGATATTTCTCCGGCAACCGGTTCGCACCGAGTTCCTGCAGCACGACGAGCCGGCCGGCGAGTTCCAGCGAGCGCTGCGCCGCCGGGTCGGCATCGATGTCACGGTAGAGATCGGTGCCGGTCAGCACCAGCGCCAGCCGGTCGCCGCCATGCCGCGCATGCCAGGCGGCGATCGAATCGGCCGAGCGGCGGGCATGCAGCGCGATCATCGCTCCATCGCCCTCCGCCTGTGCGTCGGGCCATGTCTTCACCAGCCGGGTCGGATAAAGTGGCGCCAGAAAACGCTGCCAGCGCCAGGCCGTGCGCCAGTTGCCGGGGTGACGATGACGATTGAACGAGATTTATGCATGGCCACCGATTATTCCATTGCCTGCCTCGCCCGGGGCGGCGATGCGGCTTTCCTTGCCGCCGCGCTGATGGACGCGCGCCGCCCTTACCCACCCGATTTCGCCAAACGGACTTTCAAAGGCTGATGTTTCAGTAGTGAAACCGCAACTGGGCGATCTGGAGTTCGTCGCCCTCGATCCGATACACGATGCGGTGCTCGTCCGTGATCCGGCGCGACCAGAATCCGGAAAGCGCATGTTTCAGCGGTTCGGGCTTGCCGACACCGCCGAAGGGTTCGCTCTGGATTTCGCGAATCAGCTTGTTGATGCGCTCGAGGATCTTCCGGTCCTGCTTCTGCCAATACAGGTAGTCTTCCCACGCCTCGTCGGCGAAGACCTGCTTCACTTGGCCGGTTTCCGCTCGGTGCCCTTGCCGGCATTCAGTTGCGCGGCTGCCGCGAGCAGGCGCCTGGCGTTCGCCGGCGTGCGCAGCAGATAGGCGGTTTCTTCCAGCGCCTTGTAATCCTCGAGCGAGAGCATCACGACGGACTGCTCGCCGTTGCGGGTAATGATCATCGCCTCATGATCGTTGCACACGCGATCCATCATGTTCGCCAGATTCGCGCGGGCAGCGGTGTAGGTGATCGCATCCATGTCGAAGCTCCTTATATGTACGCGTTACTGTACATACAAGCGAGACGCCTGTCCAGTGCCGGTTACGTCAGATCGCCACCGTCAGTCTCACCCACCAGTCGGGCAGCAGCGGGAAGACGCAGGGCGACAGCGTGGTGAGGCCACCCGCCGCAAGGGCGAGCAGCAGGTGACCGAGCGAGGCGGCTTCCATCGCGGATCAGAGCGCCGACAGCAGGACGGCCTTCAGCTTGGCCGGCTTGGTCTCGCCGCCCGAGCGCGCCGTTTCCTTCACGCCCTTGAAGACCACCACCATCGATTGCGCACGGATGTTCAGGGCCTTCTTGAGTTCGCGCTCGTCGTCGTAGTGGGCGACCAGCAAGGTCATGTCCTTCAGCTGCTGATCCTTCTGCAGCTCGCGGAAGGCCTGTTCCTGCGCCTTGCAGGTGGGGCACCAGTCGGCGTGGAAGTGCAGCGCCACCGGTTTGCCGGCGGCCTGCATCTGCTGGAAGCCGGTGGCGGTGTAGGGCTGGATGCCGAGCGCGCTGGCCAGGCCTGGCAGCAGCAGGCAGGACAAGCTCAGGACGAGGGTGACGAGGTAACGGATGTTTGACACGGTTTTTCTCCTGGGTTGCGTTGCGGTTTAGACGTTCCGGCGGGAAAAGTTCGCGCCGAATGCGCTGCGTGCCATGCGGCGAACTCGTCGGCCGGCATCGGCTTGGCGACGCCATAACCCTGCACGATGTCGCAGCCGTTGGTGCCCAGCCAGTCGATCTCCGCGGCTGTCTCTGCCCCTTCGGCAACGACCGCGAGACCCAGCTCGCGGCACAGCAGTATGGTAGATCGCACGATGGCGGCATTTTTCGGCAAGCGATCGACGCCATCGACGAAGGCGCGGTCGATCTTGAGTTCATGCACCGGCAAATTCTTGACGTAGGCCAGCGAGGCCTGCCCCGAGCCGTAGTCGTCAATCGACAGCTTGACGCCCAGTGCCGCCAGTTCCTCGATCTGGCGCAGGGCCATATCCGGATCGTCCATCAGCGCGCTTTCCGTGATCTCGATGCACAGCACGGCCGGTAGCAGGCCATGCGCATCGAGCCGCCGTCGCACGTCGGCCACGAAATCTGGATTCAGCAGGTCGAGCGTCGAGATGTTGGCGGAAACGATGATATCGAGACCGTCGCGCCGCCATGCGGCCGCCCGGGCGATCACTGCGTCGAGCAGCCAGGGCGTGATCTCGCGGATGAAGCCGGTCTGTTCGGCGAAGGGGATGAAGCGCCCCGGCGGCACCAGGCCCCAGCCGGGGTGGCGCCAGCGCAGCAGTGCCTCGGCGCCCTTGATGCGGCCGGACGCCAGATCGAGTTTGGGCTGGAAGAACACCACGAACTCGTCGCGCGCCAGTGCCTCGCGCATCTCGCCGATCAGGGCGAGCTGCTCGTGATGCGGTTCGTCGTCGATGGAGGCACCGAAGGCGAAGCCGTCGTGCCGGCGCTTGGCCAACGTCATGGCGAGATCGGCCCGCCGCAGCAACGCGGTCCGCGAGGCCCCGTCCTCCGGAAACACGACGATGCCCAGGCTGGCTTCGACGTCGAGCCGCTGTCCGTCGAGCAACAGCGGCGCGCGCAACCGTTCGAGAACCCGACCGGCCAGCCCGGCGGCGGCTGTCCTGTCGCCGCCCGGCATCAGGATGGCGAACTTGTCGCCGCTGATGCGCGCGACCAAATGATTTGCGGGCACCGCGTTTTGCAGCCGCGTCGCGATTTCCTGCAACAGGCGGTCGCCAACCTCGTGCCCAAGGGCATTGTTGATCGGCGCGAAGCGGTCGATGTCCAGTAGGAACAGCGTGCCGCTGTCCCTTCCGAGCATTTCGCCGAACCTTTCCATGAAACGCGTCCGGTTGGGAAGATGGGTCAGCGGATCGACATAGGCCAGCGTCAGGATGTGCCGCTCGCGGCTGGCGATGCGTTCGCGCATGGCGTCGAGCGCACGCATCAGCAGCCGCATCTCCCGCCCGCGCCCCGCCGGTACCGTGCAGTCGTAGCAGCCTTCGGCGATCTGCCCGGCGACATCCACCGCCTCCTGCACCGGTCTGACGATGCCGCGCGCGATCAGCACGGCGAGCGAGGCTCCGGTCAGCAGAGCGGCGGCGGCCAGGATCAGCACAGCCGTGCGCGCCCGCGCCGCATCGGCTTCCAGTCGCGCCACTTCCGCCTGCATCAATTCCTGCTGACGCCCGGCGAGCCCGAGCGTGGCGTCCAGCAGGGACTTGAGGGCCACCTCGGTCTTCATCCCGAAGTGGCGGCGCGCCGGTTCCAGCCCTTCGATTTCGATCGTTTCCACCGTTTCCTGGAAGGCTTCGCCGTAATGCGCCCGCAGTTCCGACAGGCGGCGAATCTCGGCGTCGCCGCCACCGAGCAGCCCGGCGCGCTCCAGACCGCCGAGCGCCGCGTCCGAAGCCGCCAGCGCGGCGTCCATCGCGGCATAAAGCGGTACGCGGACGTCGCGCGTCGGCGTCTGCAACAAGCGCAGCAGGTGCAAGGCGGCCTCCTGCGCATGCTGGTCGGTGCGTTGGGCAAGAAAGGCGATGCGCGCCTCGTGATCGACGAACTCGTGCATGCCGACGGTCAGCGCGTTGAAGCGCTGCAGCGCCACGACGGATACCGCCAGCAGCAGCGCCAGCATCAGGGCGAATGCCAGGGTCAGCCGGCCGCGGATCGAGAGGTTCATCGGCACAGGCGCGCGGCGACGAAATGGTCCAGCGACAGTCTTCCCGGCCCCCTGGCGACGAGGAACAGCAGCACCGCCGCCCAGACGCCATGCGTCGGATAGGCATCCGGGTAGACGAAGACCTGGATCACCAGGGTCATGCCCAGCAAGGCCAGCGCCGAGAAGCGCGTCGCCAGTCCGAGCAGGATCAGCGCCGGAAACAAGTGCTCGGCGCTCGCCGCCATGACTGCGCCCAATTCGGGCGGAATGAGCGGCAGCCGGTATTCCTCGCGGAACAGGTCGACGACCGAGTCCGACAGGCGCGGCCAGCCGAACTGGAATTCGCCGGAGACGATGTCGAGCACGAAACCCTGCACCTTGGTCTGGCCGGATTTCCAGAAGATCGCGGCGATGGAAAAGCGCGCCAACACGGCGATCCAGGCATCGGGAATGCGCCCGAACGGGTCGACGAGGCGCCGCA
>JBBITJ010000045.1:0-8306 GCA_037440825.1 Microcaldota archaeon
GAAGTAAGTTATGGCAGAACATAGCGTCTAATAATTAATTAGAATTTCTAATATATATCTAGTGGAGGTTTTCACATGATCAATGTGGTTGCAACCAAGCCAAAAGAGCAATCCAAGCAAACATATTGCAGTTCTCTAAATATTCTAGAACTTCTAAAATAATTAGTAAATAGTGCTATCCTAATCTTGTTCTAAAATAGAGTTAGAATTTCTAATATCTTTTATGGAATCAAGTTTTTTAAAGTACATGCGCGGATTATAGAGCTCAAAAACGGAGCAAGGCGGTCTCTTGTCCAGGATTGCCATGGCCTCAGGGCCATAAATATCAAGCACTATGCGCACGAACTCCGCATATGCGTAATGGACCGGGTTGAGCGTTGCGAGAATCTTGGTCGCCACTTCCGGTCCTGCTTCGCTAGAAATGAATTTGTGCTCGAGCAGGGTCGCATGCCCTTCCAATATAGCCCTCTTTACCGGATTCGACGCATCAGCAAGGATGGAATCCATCATCACGAAATGGTCGCCCTCATGCACGAAAAGCGCATCCATGATCAGGGCAAAACGACTCTTGAGTGGACCTGCAAACAACTCTTCATCGAAAATGTTGTTCAGCAGTACCACCAAGGCGTTTCTGCCGTCTATCCGGAGCGCGGCTGCTGCAGGCCTAGGTTCAGAGCGATGCCGACTGCCCTTGTCGAACTCGTATGTGACGACGATCGCAGGCGCATCCATCTTCGCCTCTGAATACGCATAGCTGATGCCCTTGTGTATTGCTTCTTCGAGCCGATCGTGCTTGAGCCCGAATAACCTGAGACTGCGTTGGGCATACTTGAGTTCCATGGGACGAACCGCGCTTATAATTCGCGGGGAATCAAACATGTTTATAATATTTGTACAACTCTATTTATAAAAGTAGGGATTCTGAAAAAAGAGGATAAAAATAAGGGAAAAAAGAAAAATTCAGAGCTTGACGTTCTTCCTCATCTTCTTGATGAGATCCTTGGCATCGTCCTGACCTCCAAGACCGAACGCTATGCCGAACGCGAGCCCCAGCCCGAATATCATAGCCTGCACAATCGTGAGGATCGTGCTGTTCACGAGGGAGGTGTCGAATCCGACCGTGTTGAGTCCCGTGATCACGCCCATGAGGACAATCACGAACTTCGCACCCCTTGCCACAAACGTGAGGTAGCTCGACTTGCCGAGCTCAAGGAGCTTGGTCTTCACGTATTCCCCTGTGAGCGCCGCGGCCACTATCACAAGCGCAGCCCCTATCAGGACGGGCGCGTAGATGAGCACGGTGTATATGTACGTGCTGAACTGCCCGAGCGAAACGAGCGCCGCCGAGACCTCAAGGAATACGAGTATCACGTATATCTTGACGATCTTGGAGAGCACGTTGCTGAGCTTCACGCTTCCGAGCGCGTCCTGGAGCTTGTGCATCTCCAGGAACTCCTCCAGCTTGACCATTTTCAGTATCTTCTCGAAGATTCTGCTGATAAGTACTGCAATTATCCACCCGACCACGAACACTACCGTTGCTGCAATCAAGGACGGCAGCACGTTTATCATGCTCATGACAACTGTTGCCACCGCGTTCGCCGCGACGGAGCCGGCGTCGGTGATGGAATTCATAGACCAGGCATCTGCCATTCTAATCACCGAGGGAGTAATCACACGAACCTATTTAAATGTTCGCATGCACCTCTCGTCATGGATACGAATGAAAAGCCGTATTATCTGCTGAGCCCGCTGAGGGTGGTCCTTGTGAGCGCGAGCAGCAAGGGGAAGGACAATTTCATGCCCGCGAGCTGGTGCTTCCCGCTCTCGTTCGAGCCCAAGCTGTTCGGAGTCGCGATTTCGCCGAAAAGATTCACGCACGGGCTGATAAAGGAGAGCGGGGAATACGTGATAAACATACCGGGTTCCAACCTGCTGGGCAAGATCGTGGAATTCGGAAGGCTTAGCGGCAAGGACTGCGACAAGTTCGAAAAATCCGGGCTCACGAAAGAGAAGTCCAGGAAGGTGGCAGCGGTTTCAATAAAGGAGTGCCTCGCGAGCATAGAATGCAAGGTCGTGGACGTGCTCAAAACTGGCGACCACGACGTATTCGTGGGAGAAGTGCGAAATATAAACCTGCGCGGGAAAGGCCCAGGAATATATCAGAAAAACAGCGAGCTGGTCGAGATCTAGTTGAGCCAATTAGGATCGACCGCAGTAGACGGGTTGCCGGATTGCACGGAAAAGAGCTTTTTAAGGCGCTTCATCTGGCTTTGGGGCATTACCGCATCTTGCTCGGATTTCTTGTGTTCCTTGTCCTTTTTCTCCTTCTTCATGAGTGGTTCTGAGGCAGGAAAGTATATAAATCAGAGCGTTTGGGGGCGAAATGCGGAGCTAAAGCTGGGGAATTGGACAGAAGAATTAGATTTTGATGATTTTTTCAGGGTTTTTAGGGTCCGAGTAACCTCACGGTGTCATGCACGCCCAGCACGACCTAGGATCGCTTGCGCTTACCCTCTTTAAGCTGGAGGCATATCCGCTTGGTACGAATTTCTCGCGTGTGGCAGGTCATTCGTCTTTTTTTGCCAACATGCAGTTTCAAACCCCTTCCTAATGCATGCAGGCATTTAAAGCAACCACAGAGGCGAAAACCGCAGACCAATGGTGTCCAGACTGACTGGAGCTTTTGGACCAAACCACGGGCCCTGCTCGGTTTACCCGAACCCTGAAAAAATATTTCAGGAATATACTTCGTTTCATTCAGGCAATTGCCAGAAGCCACTTCGACTTTTCGAGACTTTTAGGGTCCAGGTAACCTCACGGTGTCATGCACGCCCAGCACGACCTAGGATCGCTTGCGCTTACCCTCTTTAAGCTGGAGGCATATCCGCTTGGTACGAATTTCTCGCGTGTGGCAGGTCATTCGTCTTTTTTTGCCAACATGCAGTTTCAAACCCCTTCCTAATGCATGCAGGCATTTAAAGCAACCACAGAGGCGAAAACCGTAAACAAATGGCCCTTAGTTGTCCAAGGCTTTGTCCATACCACTTGTCCTGCCTGGTTTTCCCAAGCCCCGAAAAGTTTCAGGGGATTATTATCTGCAACGAAACATTTTTAATGCTATCTTTTTTCGCAAAATCTACGACGTAGCCAGAAACTGCTTTATGCCGTTTTTCGGCCATCAGACGGTTCGAAAAGCGCACTTTATTTGGTCAGCGAAGACAGCAATTCGTACGCGCGCGAGGTGTCCGCCTCCCCTATCACGAGGAGCGTGTCCGTGTATGAAGAGATGAACTCGTTGACGTTTATGCCCTCCGCGGCCAGGAGATGGAGCACCGTGGATATCACGCCCGGAGTATCCTCTATCGCAGGGGTGCTCGAGAGTATGAACAGGTTGAGGTTCTCCTCGACGGAAAGTATGCTCTTGGAGCGCATGGCCTTGGCGGCCTCGCGCTGCTCCGCGATATACGTATAGAAGTGGCCGCTCTTCACCGACGACACGGCCTCGAGCTCCAGCGGCGCGGAGGAGATCAGCACCACGACCTTGTTCCTTATGCTTATGGACGTGTCCTTGAGGACTTCGAGCACCTTGCCCTCCATCTCAGTCTCCTTCTTCCGTATCCTGGCGCCTATGCGCATGAGCGCGGCCTTCACCGCATAGAAGTTCGACTGGGAGCGGAATACCTCCTTGCACAGCTTGCGCGCGAGGCGGCTGTAATTCACCAAGTCATATTTCAGCATCTCCTTTATGAACGGCCTGCGCTTCACGTAGAGCCACACGAGCTCGCTCGTCTTTTCCATCATGCATCGCACTATGCGGACAAGGTTTAAATCCGTTTCGTTGCAGATTTGTCCCAAATGGAGCGTTTTTGTTTTTTATGCCCGAAATGCAACGCAATATTTAAAAGCGTGAAAACGCCCATGTCCAGTATTCTATTGTTTAGGTGGGATAATGGCAGATTTGTTGAACAAAGTCAAGGAGAAGACCGGAAACGCTTACGACGACGTGGACAAGGTGGTGCTCGCATTCTCTGGCGGGCTTGACACCACGGTGATCGCGTCGCTGCTCCAGGACATGGGCAAGGAAGTGATAACGTGCACGCTGGACCTCGGCCAGCAGGGCGAGTTCAAAGGCATCGCGGAGAAATCCAAGAAGGTGGGCGCGAAGAAGCATTACGGGCTCGAGACCAAGAAGGAGTTCGTCAAGGAATACCTGTGGCCAGGGGTGAAGGCGAATGCGATGTACGAAGGGAATTATCCATTGTTCACTGCATTGGGGCGGCCTCTCATAGCCAAGAAGCTCGTGGAAATCGGGATGAAGGAGGGCGCGCAGGCGGTGTGCCACGGCTCGACAGGAAAGGGCAACGACCAGGTGCGCATAGACGCAGGCGTCGCGGCGCTCAGCCAGATGAAGGTCATAGCTCCGGTGAGGGACTGGGGGCTCACCCGCGACGAAGAAATTGCTTACGCGAAGGAGAAGGGGCTCGACGTGAAGGTCACAAAGGACAAACCGTACTCCATTGACGAGAACCTGTGGGGAAGGAGCATAGAGGCAGGACCGATAGAGTTCCCGGAACAGGCGGTCCCGGAAGACGCATACGAATGGACCAAGCCCGCGGACAAGGCCCCTGACAAGCCTGCGTTCGTGGACATCGCGTTCGAGAAAGGCGTGCCTGTGGAAATAATCATAGATGGAGTCCCGTACAAGGACGAGGTCGAGATGCTCAAGGCGCTCACCAAGGTCGCGGGAGAGCACGGAGTGGGGCGCATAGAGCACATGGAGGACCGCACGATCGGATTCAAGAGCCGCGAGGCGTACGAGGCACCTGCTGCGCTGGTGATACTTCCAGCCCACAAGGATCTGGAGAAGTACGTGCTCACCAAGGACGAAATATTCCACAAGAATTACATGGACAACCTCTACGCGGACATGATATATACCGGTAAATGGTTCTCGCCCCTCAAGATCGCAATAGACAAGTTCAACGACGAGGTCGAGAGCCAGGTCACAGGCACGGTGAAGATGAAGCTATTCAAAGGCAGCGCCAGCGTGGCTTCGAGAAAGAGCGCGAACGCCCTGTACAGCCACAATGTCGCGACGTACGACAAGAGCAGCAGCTTCGACCAGAAAGAGGGCGGAGCGTTCACCAAGCTGTGGCTGATGCAGTATTCGACAGCTTATAAAATGAAGTATGGGAAAGAGTAGCTCGAAACTGGAGACGCGGGACGGGAAACTGCTGCGTGCCGAGATGACTGCAAATGGCTGACAAGAAGATGCTCTGGGGCGGGAGATTTGAAAAATCCCCCAAGGAGATAGTATTCAATTATATGAGCAAGGAGAACGTGGAGCTTGACTCCCGACTCGTGAGATACGACATCCTGGGCTCAATCGCGCACGTGAAGATGCTCTGCGAGCAGGGCATCCTGAAGAAGGACGAGGCGGACGCGATCATTTCCGCGCTCAAGGCCGTGCTGAAAAGCCATGAAAACGGGAAATTCCTGCTGGACAAGAAGCTGGAGGACGTGCACATGAACGTGGAGGCGGAAGTGACCAAGCTCACGCCGCATGGGAAGAAGATGCACACCGCCCGCTCGCGCAACGACCAGGTCGCGGTTGATACGCGGCTCTACCTGCGGGACGAGTTGCTTTCGGCAGCGGAGCAGGTGGTGCGCTTGCAGAAATCATTCGCGAAGCTTGCGGAAAAGGATGCTCCGATGCCGTCCTACACGCACACGCGCGTGGCCCAGCCCATAACCGTTTCTTTCTGGTGCGAAAGCTACGTGCAATCCCTGGGGCGGGACCTTGAACGCATATTCGACGTGTACAAGAAGGCGAACCGCAGCCCGCTTGGAGCGTGCGCGATATCCGGTACGCCGTGGAAGATAGACCGCAAGCGCACCGCAGAATTGCTGGGCTTCGACTCCGTGCTGGAGAATGAGATGGATGCAATAGGCTCGCGCGGAGAGCTGGAAGCAGAGGTGCTTTTCACACTCTCGCAGCTCATGGCGAAGCTTTCGCGATTCGCTGAAGAAACGATATGGCTCTCACAGAAAGAGATCATCATAATAGGCGACGAATACACCACCGGAAGCTCTATAATGCCGAACAAGAAAAACCCGGACGTTTTGGAATTGGTGCGCGGCCGCACGGGCAGGGTTTACGGAAACCTGCTGCACGCGCTCACCGTGCAGAAGGGGCTCATGAGCGGGCATAATACCGATACGCAAGAGACGAAGTATGCGGTAATGGCCGGACTGGACACTACGAAAGAATGCCTCGCGGTCCTGATAGACCTTGTGCCCACGCTTGAATTCGACGGGAAAAAGATGGCTGAGGAAATGAAGAATGGCTACGCGAACGCCACCGAGCTCGCGGATCTGATGGCCATGAACGGAATACCGTTCCGCGAGGCGCACGAGAAATCGGGAAAACTGGTAGGCGAGCTTGCGAAGCAGGGCAAATTCATAGAGGACCTGACCCCTGCGGAGATAAACAGGATGCTTGGGACCAAGCTGGACGAGAAGAAGATTGCGGAGGCGATTTCACTGAAGAAACCCCGCCTTTCCAGAAAGGTCAGGATCAGCGGAGAGTGGACGGACAAGATAGGCGCGGAGCGCAAGAAGATAGATGCGGCTTTCGCGGCGCTCATCTGATTTCTATCCTGTCGCCCTCTCTTATCCCGTGCAACATGGAGAAGTTCTGGTTGACTTCCAATACGTAATACGAGGGCCATTGCGAGATGTAGATGGTGCAGTTGGGCATCCGGTTTTCAGTCCCTTCGTCGGCGCACGGCTCCATCTCCTGTATGTCAACTATGGTCAGGTTCCGGTCTATGAATATAGCTTCCAGGGGGATTTTCGTATTCACCATCCAGAACGCGTGGTATGCGCTCTCGCCCATGTAGAACAGCATGCCCTCGTTCTCCCTGAGCTCCTTGCGGAACATCAGACCCTTCCCTATCGTTTCAGGCGTGTCGGCTTTTTCAGCCAGGACCGATACGTTAGCGCCTTCGAAATGGACCGTGACCCGCTGGCTCAGGCAACCCAGAAGCAGGAGCGAAATGATTAAAAAGAAGACAAATGATCCGCGCCTCATTTTTCCATCTTGACGAAGCGGTCCTTGAGCTTCTCCATGACTTTCGGCATGCTCGTGTACTCCATCTCTTCTGCCGAGAGCCTGTGCGGCTCGAAGGGTCCGTGCCTCCTCATGTAATCCGCCACGTCCAGAGCGATCTTCCGGGCGTTGTCGAACGCTATGTCGCCCAAAAGGTCCGCGGGACCGACAAGCTTTCCGTTCGCTATCTGGAATCCCAAACCGACTACGCGGGTGGGACCGTCGAACCTGCTCGTCATGGAATTGTGCATCCCAACAGGCATGAGCGGGCCGTTGTGCGAGCCCCTCATCCAACCTGCGACAAGGTGCGGGAATGCGAACGGCTCGAGCGCCTCGCCTTGCGAGGGAAGCCCGGACTGGCACCTCACTATCGCAACCGGGTCGTCTTTTCCGACGTATTCTCCGGCAATCAGGTGAAGCTTGTCCGTGCTCACGACCGCGACTGCCTCGTGCTCTGGAACCTTGTTGCCCTTGCGCGGATAGACGCGCTTGATCACGTATTTGCTCTTTGCGCCTATGAGCGCCAGGAGCGAGTAGAGCTCCTCCGGACTGTTCAGAATGACCTTCTTGTTCTCGTATATGTCCCAAACCTCGAACGCAAAACCAGAAACCATGTGGGGGTCTATGATGAGCCCCGCGGTCGTGAACGGGTCGCCGAACATCTTGAATATGGGAAGGTTGAACGCGCCCGGATCCGTCTTGTCCATCATGAATACGATCACAGGCTCGCTCTTTCTCTCCTCGAATTCCAATTCCGCGCATCCGGGGCCCATGCCTTTTATGTTCCCGCTGAACGCATCCGCGAGCAGGTCCTGGCCTGCGCCGTAGAGCTTGAGCTCCTTGGCGATGGCCGTGGCCGCGACGAACGTGTCCCACGCGAGCGCGTGCACCTCCTTGCAATCCACGCCTTTGTCGTGCGTCATTATGAGCTGGAGATCATCGCCTACCTTCGCTACGTGATAATCGATGATTATGCCCTTCTTCTTCGCGGCCCCCAGGCTCTTGTTCGCACTCTCTATGAGCTTCTGGTGCACGTCCGAATGGCCCGTGAATCCGCCTACGTCCGCTTTTATCACTGTCAATGTGGTCTTCATGGTTTCACCTAGGAATCGAATCCATCCTATTTATGCAAACGAATAATTAATTATTCCTTCTTTTCGCCCTTGCTTGCCTTTGAAAGGAACGCGCTTAT